>CAMMDS010000051.1 GCA_946495655.1 uncultured Clostridium sp. | reverse complement strand
GTGAAATAACAGAAAAAATCAAACAAGAATTATTAATTAGATGTGAAAAGTCAAAAGAAAAAGATGGATATGACTTTTGGAATGAACATATAAAATATGTTGTGGAGAATGGAATAGAATTAGCAAAAAAATATGGAGCAGATATAGAAATAGTGGAATTAGGAGCATTATTGCACGACATAGCAATGCCATCAGAGTATGGAGAAAGAGAGCAACATCATATTTATGGAGCAGAAATTGCAGAACAATTATTAACAGAATTAAATTATCCAAAGGAAAGAATAGAACAAGTAAAAAATTGCGTATTAAATCATAGAGGCAGTAAAGATAGACCACGAAATACTATTGAGGAGCAATGTGTTGCAGATGCAGATGTAATTGCACACTTTGATTGCATACCATCATTATTTTCTTTAGTTTATAAGGAAATAAATTTATCTATATTAGATGGAAAAGAATATGTAAGAAGAAAATTAGAAAGAGATTATAATAAGTTAAGTCCAAGAACTAGAGAACTATTAAAAGATAGGTATAAGAATATAGTAGATGTATTATTTATTAATTAGAACATATAGATAGAAAATTAGAAAATTACAATAATGTTAAAAGAATATATAGTATGGAAATTTAATAAGATTCATGCTATATATTTTTTTTAACACTATATTAAATAAATTTTTTACAAATTTTGTTAAAAAGATTGAATATATTTAAGAAGCATGATACAATACAAATGTTCGGAAAATACAACTGAAAGTCAGAAGGAGGAATATATGAATAAATTGCAAGTATTAGAATATGAAATAAATACAAAAGTTATAAATGAAGAAGATTATGTGTCTCTAACAGATATTGCTAAAAAGGTTAATGGAGACGAGCCTAGATTTGTTATTCAAAACTGGATGAGAAATAAAGATACAATTGATTATTTAGGACTATGGGAAAAAATATATAATCCAAATTTTAACCGTGTGGGATTCGAGGCGGTTAAAAATGAAGCAGGAAGAAACAGATTCACAATGTCTCCATCGAAATGGATAAAATCTGTTGATGCAATTGGAATAATTTCAAAATCTGGAAAATATGAAGGAGGAACCTATGCACATTTTGATATTGCAATGGAATTTGCTAGTTGGATAAGTCCTGAATTTAAACTATACATTGTAACAGAATTTAAAAGATTGAAAGAAAAAGACCAAAGAGGACAGGGCTGGAATTTAAAGAGAACTTTATCAAAAATAAACTATAATATTCATACAGACGCAATAAAAAATAATTTAATACCAGAAGAAGTAACTCAAAGACAGATTAATATGATTTATGCAGATGAAGCGGATATCATTAATGTTGCATTGTTTGGAATGACTGCAAGAGAGTGGAGAGAACAAAATCCTGATAAACAAGGAAATGTTAGAGACTATGCTAATGTTGCAGAATTAGTATGCTTAGTTAACCTAGAAAATTTAAATTCGGTGTACATAAATGAAGGGATAGAACAAGGAGATAGGTTAGTAAAGCTAAATAATATAGCAATACACCAAATGACTTTATTAACAGAAGATAATAGAATAAAGAAATTAGAAAATATTACAAAAGATAATAGATTATATTTAAAAGGATAAGGAATATGGAGGGAAAATTATGTCATTATCAAGTTTATATAGTTCAAATGTAAGAAGAAAGAAGGAAGAGTTAGCTAGGTTAAAAAAAGATAGAGTAAAATATGTTAGTGATATAAGTTCAGCAAGTCAAAAAATTACTAGATTATCAAGTCAAATTAAAAATACAAAATCTTTATCTACAATAAAAAGTAAAATGAATGAAGTTAGTAGAGAAGAAAAAAAGAAAAGTGATGCAGAAAAGAAAGTAGCGGATTATGATAAGAAAATAGCTACTAAGGAAAAAGAATTGTGTAATGAAGAATTAAAATTACAAAAAGAACAAGAAAAAGAAAATAGAAATATGGAAAATAGGAGAAGTAGTGAAATTAATAATATTAATGATGAAGTTGAATGTCAAAGACTGAAACAAATACAATTAGACAATGAAATAAGAAAATTGAAGGCAAGTAAGGAAAAAATCAATATATTATTTATTGCTTCTAATCCAGATATAATTTTCACCGATGAACAGGGAAAATTAAAAGAACAACAGAAATTAAGTTTGGATAAGGAAGCAAGAGATATTGAAGAAGCAATACAAAAATCTCCGGATAGAGATTCAATTAGTTTTGTTACAAAATGGGCAACTAGAACAGAAGATTTATTTCAATATATTAACGAAGTAAATCCAACTATAATTCATTTTACTGGTCATGGCACTGAAGATGGAAAACTAGTTTTTCATGATAAAAACGATAATCCGAAATTTGTTGGAATTGATGCTATAATTCAAATGATTAATGCAATAACTGATGACTTAAGATTAGTAGTATTTAGCAATTGTTTTTCTTCAAAAATTGCAGAGAAAGCTGTAGAACATGTGGGGGCAACTATAGGTATGAATACATCTGTTAGAGAAGATGTTGCTACAATATTTGCAGCACAACTATATTCTTCAATAGGTTTTGGATATTCATTAGATAAGTCTTTTAAACAAGCAATGGCAAGATTAAGTATAGAGGGGATAGAAAGACAAGATGCTGATATTCCAGAATTATATGTGAGAAGTGGAATTGATGCTAATGAAATATATCTTGTAAAAGAGAAAAAATAATTAATTGAACTTTGAAAAAAATGAGGTTGAAGAGGAATTAGAAGACAAAGAGAAACTTACAAGAGAAGATATAAATAAGTTGACAGACAAAATATTGAAAAAAGATGTTGTTAATATATAATTTTTAAATTTAATAATGTGATAAATTAGTTAGTAAAGGAGGCAACATATATGAAGTTAGAAGAATACAAATCAGGTGAATATGTAAAAATGAATGATTACAAAGCATTTATTCCTAGTAAAATAAACTATAACTGGGGATGGGATGACACAAAATTGGACAAACTATTGGCAGAAGCTAACAGACAAATTGGAGAGTTAAATGCATATTCATTATTAATACCAAATGTAGATTTATATATTAAAATGCATGTAAAAATTGAAGCTAATAAATCAAGTAGAATTGAAGGGACAAGAACGACCGTAGAAGAAGATTTATTAGATGTAGCAGATATTAACCCAGAAAAAAGAGATGATTGGGAAGAAGTACAAAACTATGTAAAAGCTACGAATTATGGCGTACAAAGAATAAAAGATGGATTTCCAGTATGTACTAGATTAATAAGGGAACTACATAAAATATTAATGCAAGGAGTTCGTGGAGAACATAAAACACCAGGAGAATTTAGAACATCACAAAACTGGATTGGAGGAAGTATGCCAAGTAATGCAGTATATGTTCCACCACCACATACAGAAATTGCAGAATGTTTAACAGATTTTGAAAAATTTATAAATAATGAAGAAATAGATACACCAGACTTAATAAAAATTGCTATTTTACATTACCAATTTGAGTCAATACATCCATTTTTAGATGGCAATGGAAGAATAGGAAGATTACTTATACCATTATATATTCAAAGCAAAGGAATGCTTGATAAATCTTGTTTATATATTTCTGATTACATCGAAAGAAATAAAGATACATATTATGATATGCTAACAAGAGTAAGAACTCATAATG
>CAMMDS010000050.1 GCA_946495655.1 uncultured Clostridium sp. | reverse complement strand
CCACATGGACATGGGTCATTTCTTCCAACTTTTGGTCCTTGATTTACTACTGGAATATGCCCTAAACTTGGAGCTTGTTTTTTAGTTTTGTTGTCTCTATTTACATTTTCTATTGTACTATTTGCAAGTGTAGCATTTGTTATCTGTACAGACTCTTGTCTAGTAACTGTTCCTTCTCTCTTTCTTGCATTCATTAATAGTTTTACAACATCTGATTTAATATCATAAACCATTTGTTCAAACATCTCAGAACCTTCTGTTCTATATTGTACAACAGGGTCTTTTTGACCATAAGCTCGTAAGCCTATACCATCTTTTAATTCGTCCATGTTGTCAATATGATCCATCCATCTATTATCAACTATTTTTAGAACAACAACTCTTTCTAATTCTCTCATTTGCTTTTCACCAATTTGTTGTTCTTTTCCTTCATAAATTTCTAGTGCTTTATCTTTTAATTCTTTTCTAATATTATCTGCATGAACTTTCTTTTCTTTTAATGCATTTATTTCTGTAATTCCTAAATCTGTCTCAACTTCTTGCATTAAAGCTTCTTTTTGGATGTTTAGTGGATCGCTACAATATGTATCAACAATTTCATCTATTACAGAGTTAACCATATTTAATACATTATTTCTAATATTCTCTCCATCAAGCACTTCACGTCTTTGCTTGTAAATAATAGTTCTTTGAACGTTCATAACGTCATCATATTGTAAAACGTTCTTTCTTATGCTAAAGTTTCTGCTTTCAACTTTCTTTTGAGCATTTTCAACAGCCTTACTAATTATCTTTGATTCAATTGGTAAATCTTCGTCTGCGCCTAATGTATTGTATACCCTAGTAATTGCTTCTCCTCCAAATATTTTCATTAAATCATCATCAAGGCTTAAATAAAATCTTGACTCTCCTGGGTCTCCTTGACGTCCACTACGTCCTCTTAATTGGTTGTCAATTCTTCTAGACTCATGTCTTGATGTACCAATAATCTTTAGACCACCAACTGCAACAACTTTTTCTTTTTCTTTAGAAATTTCTTCGTCAAATTTATTTTTAATTTCTTGATATTTTTTTCTTAATTCTAATACCTTTTCGTCGTCTGTTTCATTGTATGCAGAAGCATCCTCAATTTCTTCAGCACTATATTTTAGTTTTCTCATTTGTCTTTTGGCTAAGAATTCACTATTACCACCAAGCATAATATCTGTACCACGACCTGCCATGTTTGTTGCTATTGTAACAGCTCCAAACTTACCAGCTTGAGAAACAATTTCTGCTTCTTTTTCATGATATTTAGCATTTAATACTTCATGTGGTATTTGTTCTTTATCTAGTAATTTACTTAATTTTTCTGATTTTTCAATTGAAATTGTACCAACTAATACTGGTTGACCTTTTTCATGACTTGCTTTTATATCTTTAATTACTGCTCTAAATTTAGCATCTTCATTTTTAAATATAATGTCTTTTTGGTCTTTTCTAATCATTGGCTTATTTGTAGGTATTTCAATAACATCTAATTTATAGATTTCTTGGAACTCTGTTTGTTCTGTCATAGCAGTACCTGTCATACCAGACAATTTATCATACATTCTAAAGTAATTTTGAAATGTAATTGTTGCAAGTGTTTTCGATTCGTCTGCTATTTTAACATGTTCTTTAGCTTCAATTGCTTGATGTAAACCGTTGTTGTATCTTCTACCATACATAATTCTTCCTGTAAATTCATCAACAATTAAAACTTGTCCATCTTTTACGATATAGTCTATATCTTTTTTCATAATACCATGTGCACGAAGTGCTTGGTTAACATTATGAACTAACTCTGAATTTTCAATATCATTGAAATTCTCTAATCCAAATTCTTTCTCGGCCTTTTTAATACCTTTTTGCGTTAATGAAGCAGATTTTGCTTTTAAGTCTACAATGTAATCATATTTCTCGTTATCTTCTGCTTGTGCTTCATCTTTCACATCTTCTTCTACTATTACTTTAGGTGTCAATTTTGAAACGAAATTATCTGCTTTTTTGTACAAATTAGATGATTGAGTACCTCTACCTGAAATAATAAGTGGAGTACGTGCCTCATCAATTAAAATACTATCAATTTCGTCTACAATTGCATAATGTAATGGTCTTTGAACTAATTGTTCTTTATATATAACCATGTTATCTCTTAAGTAGTCAAATCCAAATTCGTTATTCGTTCCATATGTTATATCACATGCATATGCTTTTTGTTTTTCTTTAGGCTCCATTCCTGCTATTACTAAACCAACTGACATACCTAAAAATTTATATAATTTACCCATCCATTCACTATCTCTTTTAGCTAGGTAATCATTAACTGTTATAATGTGTACGCCTTTTCCTTCTAAGGCATTTAAGTATGCTGGCAATGTTGCAACTAATGTTTTTCCTTCACCAGTTTTCATTTCTGCAATTCTACCTTGATGAAGTATAATACCACCTATTAATTGAACATCAAAATGACGCATTTCTAAAACTCTTTTTGCACCTTCTCTAACAACTGCAAAAGCTTCTGGTAAAATGTCATCTAATGTTTTTCCATCTGCTAACATTTTTTTAAATTCATCTTTTTTTGCTCTTAACTCACTGTCTGTTAATTTTTGCATTTCTGGTTCTAATGCATTTATTTTGTCAACGATAGGTTTTACTCTTTTTACTTCCCTCTCGCTGTATGACTTAAATAATCCCATGTCATTCTCTCCTTTTTCTTTATGTGATTAAAAATTATCTATCTTACTATATCACTTATTGTCAAAAATCGCAATACATTAAGTTCAAATAATTTTATTAACTTTTTTATTTTTTATAAAAATAATATATCAAGCCAAAACCTAATTAGAAAAATATTTTCGATTGCATTAAAAACTATTTTCAATAGAGAATATATTAATTTTTATAAGTAATTAGGTCTTTTACAATAATTTAAATAATTTCTAAAATTAGTAAACATTAAATGTTTTAATAAGAATAAAAGAAATTTTGTCTCATATTATTTAATAATTAACTATAGAAAGAGGGATTAAATATGTTTATTTTTAATGTTAAAGTAAATGGAAATAAATTGGGCAAAGCCTTACTTGCAATTTTAATTATAATTATTTTAATTGTAACATGTATTGTATGTTATAACCTTTTTGCCAAATCGCGCTTTAAAACAAATGATACATATAACAAAGATGTTGTATATGAACTATCTCCTCAAAATTACGCAAATGTGCTTCAAACAGTACATAACAATATTGATGATTATGTTGGTCAAAGAATTAAATTTTCAGGTTATATTTATAGAATATTTGACTTTTCAGAAAAACAATTTGTGTTAGCAAGAGACATGATAGTTTCTTCTGATTTTCAAACAGTAGTCGTTGGATTTTTATGTGAATGTAGTGATGCAAGTAGTTATGCTAACAATGAATGGGTTGAACTAGAAGGAGAAATAACTAAAGGAGATTATCATGGAGATATGCCTATAATTAAAGTTACTTATATAAACAGGATTAACGTTCCAAACGAAGAAATTGTGTATCCACCAGATAGCTCTTTTGTGCAAACATCTACTGTATTATAGTATAAGATAAGGTTGTGTGAAAATATTATTACTAATACATCTATTTCCTTATAGAAAAATAAGTAGTAAATCTTGTACCTTGCTGCTCGCAAC
>CAMMDS010000049.1 GCA_946495655.1 uncultured Clostridium sp. | reverse complement strand
TACAACTAATTGGGATGATTTCAGTTTTTATTGCGATTGTACTTGGATTTTTAATAGTATATGCAAATAACTTTTTAATTAATAGAAGAAAAAGAGAATTTGGTATATATATGACACTGGGGATGGGAAGAAGACAAATTTCTACTATTATATTATTTGAAACAATATTGGTTGGAATTTTATCTTTAGTTGTAGGTATTTTTATAGGTGTATTTGCATCGCAATTTATGTCTATATTAGTAGCAAAATTGTTTGAAGCAGATATGAGTGAATTTACATTTGTATTTTCAAAAGATGCTTGTATAAAAACCTGTATATATTTTGCAGTAATGTATTTAGCAGTTATCATATTTAATACATTAACAATATCAAGATATAAATTAATTAATTTATTAACAGCTGTAAGAAAAAATGAAAAAGTAAGAATGAAAAATCCTATTCTATCAATACTTGTATTTATAGCATCAAGCGTATTATTAGGATATGCGTATTATTTAGTAACTGGTGGAGTGTATGAATTACAAACAGGAGATGAATTATTAAAACCAATTTTAATGGGAATAGTAGGAACTATTGGAATATTCTGGTCTTTATCAGGGTTTATATTACGAATTATACAAACAAGAAAAAACATTTACTTAAAAGGAACAAATATGTTTGTGTTAAGGCAACTTAATAACAAAATTAATACAAATATAGCTGGTATGAGTATCATTTGCTTAATGTTATTTATGACCATTAGTGCATTATCTAGTAGCTTATCTATTCAGTCAGCCCTAGACTCTCAATTAGAGGAATTCACACCAGTAGATGTAAATCTATATAAATCAGCATATTTACCAGAAAACTATGTGAACTCATATACAAAGCAAACCGTATATTATACCGAAGGACAAAGAGAAGATTCAAGAAAGCCAGTAAGTTATACACTTGAAACAAATGGATATGATATGAATACTTTAAAAGACATTGTTGAAATTCCTATCTATGCAATACCAGAATGGACCTTAAAATATAGTTTAGGAGATTATTATGAAACTGCAAAAATTCAGTTTTCAATGCTTACTTATGATACACCAGAATCTGTAATTAAAATTTCTGATTACAACAAAATTGCTTCACTTTATGGTATAGAACAATATAGTTTAAATGAAGATGAATATATTGTACTTTGTGATTTCGAACAAATGGTAGATATAAGAAATAAAGCATTAAAAGAAAACTCTAATATACAAATCAATGGAAAAACATATCATTCAAAATACAATGAATGTAAAGATGGTTTTGTATTCATGTCAACAAGTGAAATGAATGCTGGAATTATATTAGTACCAGATAATTTTGAATTTAAAGATGAATGGACAGAGCAATATCTTTTAGTAGCAAATTATAATGCAGAAACAGAAGAAGGTAAACAAGAAATAGAAAATACATTAATCGGTAGTGGTGACACAGAACTTTTTGAAAATCTTCAAGAAAAGGGAATAACCCTTGATGGTACTTCTAAAATAAGCCTAGAAGAAGCAAGTAAAGGATTATCTACAATTATCATATTTATTGCAATTTATTTAGGTATAGTATTCTTGATTGCAAGTTCAGCCATTTTAGCATTAAAACAACTTACAGAAAGTTCTGATAACAAACAGAGATATACAATATTAAGAAAAATTGGTTGTGGTGAAAAAATGATAAATAAGGCTCTATTTAGACAGATATTTATATTCTTTATGATGCCACTTGCTTTAGCGATTATACACTCTATCTTTGGAATTAAATTTATATTATCAATGTTAGCTGCACTTGCATCACCAGATGAATTACTACCTTCAATTATAGTTACAGCAATAATTATAGGTGCAATTTATGGAGTATATTTCTTAGCAACATATCTTGGAAGCAGAAACATAATTAAAGAGGAGGAATAAAAAATGGAAGATTTTAAAGAAAAATTACCAATTATTATAGCAGTAATCATTGTGATTGCTTTGATAGTTGGAGCATATTACTTTTTAGTAGTACATAAAGATCAATATTATACACAAATAGATAATACTAAAATAGAAGAGGTTTCAGGCTCAGATGATATGAAATATGAGTATACATTAACTGCATATAACAAAAATGGAAAAGAAAAAGAAGTGAAATTTAAAGCTAGTAGGGAATTAAGAGAAGGAGCATATTTAGAATTAGATATTATGCAAATGAGAGGAGTTGTAGATTGGAGAGAAGTTCAAACAGAAGATTTGCCAGAAGATGTTAAAACAGCAATGAACATAGAATAACTGTAAAAATAAATGTAAAAAGACAAGAAAAATAAATTTATATATAAAGCAATTTTCTAAAATTTCAAAAAACATTTGACAAAGAGCAAAAAAAGCAATATAATTAGATAGAATTTTTGATGAAGAAGTTATCTTAAGTAGTTAATTTGAAACTCTACACAGGGAATTGTGGTCATAGATTGAGAGCCACAATAGAAAGGCAAATTAATGAATTTCAATAATGGAGTCAAATCGTGTAAGAGCGTTAATCTTAAATGAGGTAGTATAAAGATACTATGAAAAAAGGTGGTACCACGAGCAATTCGTCCTTTATGGTTGTTTTGCTCGTGTTTTTGCGTATGGAAAGGAAGTGGTTAATTTGCAAGATGATTTTAATAGTGATTTTAGATTAATCACTTTATATAAAATATAATTAAAATATAAGAAAGGAAAAGGTTTATGAAAGAGAAATTAGAAGAAATCAAAACAAAAGGTTTAGAGAAAATTAAAAACGTAAAGACTATCGCTGAGCTTGAAGAAGTCAGAAAAGAATTAACAGGTAAAAAAAGCGGATTATCAGAAGTTCTAAAATCTATGAAAGATTTACCAGTAGAAGAGAAAAAGACAATTGGAATGATGGCAACAGAAATAAAAAATACATTTTTAAGTAATTTACAAGAAAAAGAAGAAGAAATAATTGCTTCTATGAGTGTATTAGATGAACCAATTGACTTAACTATTCCTGGTAAAAAGGTGAGTGGAGGAGCACTTCATCCAATAACTCAAATGAAACATGACTTAAATGATGCATTTTTATCTTTAGGTTTTGAAGTATATAGTGAAGATGATATAAGTAGTGAAAAATATGCATTTGATAATTTAAACTTTGCTACAAACCATCCTGCACGTCAATCTATGGATACATATTGGCTTGAAGGAACAGAAGATAAAGAAGGCGCAGAAAGATTATGCTTAAGACCACATTTAACAGGTGGTTCTGTAAGATATTTACTAAAACATGGAGCACCAGCAAGATTTGTATATCCAGGAGAAGTATATAGAAACGAAACAACAGATGCTAGACATGAAAGAGCATTCTTCCAATATGAAGCATTAATAGTTGATAAAGATATATCTTTTTCATCTGGTATGGTTATGATTCAAACAATCTTAGAAAAAGTTTTTGGAAGAAAAATAAAAACAAGAATGAGAGAAGGATTTTTCCCATTTACAGAACCAGGATATGAAATAGATATGGAATGTTTAGTATGTGGTGGAAAAGGATGTAAAGTATGTAATCATAATGGATGGATAGAAGTTATGCCAGGTGGTGTAATTCATCCAAATGTATTAAAATCAGCAGGATTAGATCCAGACATATGGACAGGATTCTATATTAATATTGGATTAGATAGATTAGTAATGATGAGATATGGAGTAGATGATGTACGTTTATTCCATAGTGGAGATTTAAGATTTTTAAAACAATTTAAATAGAAAGGATTTTGAATATGAAAGTATCATTAAATTTAATTAGAAAATATGTTGATTTACCAGAAGGTTTAACTGATGAACAAATTGCCTATGATATGACATTAAGAACTGTAGAAGTAGATGAAGTAGAAAATACCGCAAAAAAATTTCATGACATAGTTGTAGGAAAAATTTTAGAAATAAAAGAACATCCAAATGCTGATAAATTAAGAATATGTATGGTAGATGTTGGAGAAGAAGAACCTATACAAATAGTTTGTGGAGGAGCAAACCTTTATGTTGATGAATATGTTGTTGTCTCAAAAATAGGAGCAGAAGTTGTTTGGCATGGTCAAGGAGAACCAGTTAAAATAACAAAAACAAAAATGAGAGGAGAAATTTCTTATGGAATGATTTGTGCTTCATCAGAAGTATATTTAAGTGATTTCTTCCCAAACGAAGGAGACACTGAAATTGTAGATTTAAAAGGTTATGATTGCAAACCAGGAGACAGTGTTGCAGATTTATTTGGAATGAATGATACAGTATTAGAAATAGATAATAAAT
>CAMMDS010000048.1 GCA_946495655.1 uncultured Clostridium sp. | reverse complement strand
TAGTATTTTTCATAAAGAAGTATAAAATTTACACAAAATTCATGACAAGCTCAAAGAGTAGAAGGTATTATCGGGATTTGTAAGAGTAACTGTATAAATTTTAACATTTGAATTATATGACTTTTTCGCTAAAAAAATCAGAAGAAGTAGTTGCAAAAGTAAAAAAGATAATATAAAATGATATTGCTTAAATAAATGAGATAATAAAAAATAATGAAATTAGAAAAAACAAATGAAAGGAAGATTGAGAAAATGGAAAATGATAAAACAATTGATATTGTAGAGAGAGAGAGAGAGAGAGCTACATTTAGGGAAAAGTTAAAAGAGCATTATGGAATAACGATTGTAGCACTATCCATCACAATAATAATATTAATTATATTATCAACAGTAACAATAAATGCAGTATTGGGAGATAATGGATTAATAGAGCAAGCAAAAACAACGAAGAACATAACAGAAAAATCAATAGAAGACGAAGCAGAAAAATTAAATAGATTATCACAGGAATATGCAAATTTAATGTCGGAAGATGGAACAATAGATGTTCCGAAATTCCCAATACCACCAGGAGGAAGTGTAACAGAAGAGGGAGTGCCAATACCAAACGGATTCTATTATGTAGGTGGAACAAAAAATGATGGAGTAGTAATTTCAGATAGTTCAGCAGATGAGAATCGAGGAGCAGAGCATGACAAAATAACGGGAATGGAAGGAAATCAATTTGTATGGGTGCCCGTAGAAAATCCAAGTGATTATTTTATAGAAGAAACAGTAAAATTAAATGGAGTAGAAACAACAACAAATGTGTATAGTAAGTTAAGAATGAGGGATGGAGATAAAGAAAATTATACCTCAGTAAAACCGGGGGATACAAGTTCAGTAAGAGAGCCAGATGTATTAAGCATGTATGATACAAGCTCAACGTATTATCAAGATATATTAGGATATGGAAGTACGAAATTAATGGCAGATAGCTTTGTAGAAGAGTATACAGAAATGTATGAAAGTATAAAAAAATATAAAGGATTTTATATAGGAAGATATGAATTAACAGGAACAGTAGAAACTCCAACAGTAAAAGCTGGAGCAGTACAAACGGGAGATTGGTATGGATTAAGAAAAGCATGTACTGAGATAATAAAAAATAATGCCAATGTAACAAGTACAATGATATATGGAGTAGAGTGGGATGCAACAATGAACTGGTTAAAAAGAACAAAATTTGCAGAAGAGCCAGAAAAAGTAGATGAAGATTCAAGCAGTTGGGGGAATTATAGTAATAGTTCAGGAGCAGCTGCAATAGAAGGAGCAGGAGAGAGACAAAATACAGGATATAGTGAAGCATGGAGTGCAAATCATGTTTATGATTTAGCTGGAAATTACTATGATTTTACACAAGAGGCGAACTACACCAACACTCGAGTTATTCGTGGTCGGCGTTTACGTCGATTCCGGTTCTGATGATCCAGCTTCAGAACGTTACGACACTTATCCTTACGGTTCCTACAGCAACGATTCAGCTCGTCCAACTTTAATAATAAAATAGGTTAAAGAGACGGTTTCAAACTAAGTGTGTAAATTAAAAATTAATATTAAAGTTTTAACTAATGAGAAACTTGGTATAATATGATGTGTAGATTGTAAAAGTGAAAAACAATCACATATCATATTTTTTTATGTAATATATATGAAATATATTTCTTGATTTTTAGTAAATTATGTAATATAATTTTATTGTCTAGTAATTTTTTTACTAGTAATTATACATTATTTAATGAATTAGGAGAATTTTTAAATGAAAGCAATAGAAATAAGAAATAAATATTTAAACTTTTTTAAAAATCATGGTCATAAAGTTATTCCAAGCGCACCATTAATACCTGAAAATGATCCATCTGTATTATTTACTACAGCTGGTATGCAACCATTAGTTCCATATTTGTTAGGGGAAAAGCATCCAGAAGGAAAACGTCTTACAGATTATCAAAAATGTTTACGTACAAATGATATAGATGAAGTTGGGGATAATCGTCATTTAACATATTTTGAGATGCTTGGAAATTGGTCTCTAGGAGATTATTTCAAAGAAGAATCAATAGCAATGAGTTTTGAGTTCTTAACAAAAGAGCTAGGAATACCAGTAGAGAAATTGTCAGTTACATGTTTTGCAGGAGATGAAGATGCTCCAAGAGATGAAATAACTGCAGAATGTTGGAAAAAAGCAGGAATTCCAGAAGAAAGAATATATTATTATGGAAAAGATGATAATTGGTGGATAGCAGGAGAAGAAGGACCATGTGGACCTGATACAGAAATGTTCTATGATACAGGAAAACCAGCATGTTCAGATAATTGTCAGCCATCATGCGATTGTGGAAAATATGTTGAAATATGGAACAATGTATTTATGGAATATTATAAAACAAAGGATGGAAAATATGAAAAATTAAAACAACATAATGTAGATACAGGTTTAGGCTTGGAAAGAATGACAATGCTTTTACAAGGCAAAGAAACACCATTTGATACAGAAATTTTTGCTCCTATTATGGAGAAACTAAAAGTGCTTGCAAAAGTAGATGATATTGCTAGTAGAAGAATTGTGGCAGAACATTTACGTGCAAGTATGATGGTAATTTCTGATGGTGGCAGACCTTCAAATATAGACAGAGGATATGTATTAAGAAAGCTAATAAGAAGAATGTCAAGACATTTAAATAAAATGCAAATTGATTTAAACGAATTAGGAAATTTAATTGATTTAGATATAAATATTTTAAAAGAAATGTATCCAGAGCTTGAAAGAAATAGAGAAATAATCAAACAAGTTATTATTGAAGAAAAAGATAAATTTATGAAAACATTAGCTCATGGAGAAAAAGAATTTGAGAAAGCTATAAATAAAGCAAAAATAGAGAATAAAAATGTAATTGATGGACAAACTATATTCAAATTATATGAAACATATGGATTTCCACCAGAAATCACAGCAGATTTAGCAAAAGAACAAGGCTTTGAGATAGATAATTCTGAATTTGAAAAACTATTTAAAGAGCATCAAGAAAAATCTAGAATGGGTAGTGAACAAAAATTTAAAGGAGGATTAGCAGAGCAAAATGAAAAAACAATTAGCTATCATACTGCAACCCATTTACTTCATAAAGCATTACAAATAGTTCTAGGAGATCATGCAAAGCAAAAAGGTTCAAATATTACTACAGAAAGATTAAGATTTGACTTTTCTCATCCAGAAAAAATGACAAAAGAGCAAATACAAGAAGTAGAAGATATTGTCAATGAACAAATAAAAAGAGATTTACCAGTAACTTGTGAAGAAATGACATTAGAAGAAGCAAAAAAATCTGGAGCAATGGGATTATTTGAAAATAAATACGGTGATAAAGTTAAAGTATATACAATAGGAGATTTTAGCAAAGAAATCTGTGGTGGACCTCATGTATCACATACAGGAGAATTAGGACACTTTAAAATAAAGAAAGAAGAATCAAGTTCAGCAGGAGTAAGAAGAATTAAAGCAATTTTAGATTAATGGCTAATTGGGGACAGGCAACAATTAGTAATAATTACTAAAAAGGGACAGATTTGATATGTTGTTCAGTACTTCTAAGTAGACATCAATGCTATTTAGAAGTTACAGATTACTATATGAATACGTCAAATTATATTGTATATAAAAATGAAAGAGGTAAAAATAGTGGAAGATTGTGTTTTTTGTAAAATAATTAATAGAGAAATTCCTTCACAAATCGTGTATGAAGATGATAAAGTAATAGCTTTTAACGATGTGAATCCAGCTGCACCAATTCATATACTAGTTGTACCTAAAAAGCATATTGAAACATTACTAGATGTAAAAAATGAAGATAGTGAATTAATATCATATATTTATCAAGTTATTAATAAAATTGCTAAAGAAAAAGGGTTTGCAGAAAAAGGATTTAGAGTTATAGTAAATTGTGGTAAAGATTCAGGACAAGAGGTTATGCATATACATTTCCATGTACTTGGTGGTAAAAAATTAGGAGATAAAATCGTTTAAGATTAAACTAAATATAGATTATGTTGAAAAAATGTGGTATAATATATATATGTAGTAAAAAACAAGGGAGGAGATTATATGTTCAATAATAAATATAGTAAAACATTGTCTGTGATTCTTGTGATTGTGATAATTGCTATTGTTGGATTACTTATATATTTTGGTATAGATGTTTATAGAAAATTCTATATAGAGGAGGCATCTGGAGATGCATTTAATGAATTTCAGAATAAAGTAAATGAAATAAATACTAACACAGCAGATAATACAATATTAAATGATGTAGGAGGAATTGATTTGAATTCTTTATATCAAAATACTACAACAAGTGGTTCTAATGGAACAGGAGTAACATATATGGGATATGATGTAATAGGAACTATTGAGATTCCTGCTATTGATATAGAGTACCCAATTATACCAGATTATCAAAGTAGTATAAATTCATTAAATGTAGCAATAGTTATGTTGTATCCAAGTAATATAGGATTAAATGAAGTTGGAAACACAGTTCTTGCTGGACACAACTATAGAAATGGAACATTTTTCTCAAATAATAAAAGATTAGAAAATGGAGATAAAATATATATAACTGATACATCTGGAGAAAGAGTAGAATATGAGATATATAAGAAATATGAGACAAGTACTAGTGATTCAACATATATGAATAGAGATACAAATGGAAAAAGAGAAATATCATTAACAACTTGTACAGATGATACAACTAGAAGATTAATAATATGGGCAGAAGAAGTAGAATAATTTTAGAAATGGTAAAATTAAATTACCGGTTTTGAAAAATAAAAAAGACACATAA
>CAMMDS010000047.1 GCA_946495655.1 uncultured Clostridium sp. | reverse complement strand
TTTGCAGAGATAGTCAAACAAATCGATAAACAGAAATTTGAAATTGAAAACAGTTTGAAAGAAATGCAAGAATTGTACGAAAGTTTGATGGAAAAATACTTTGGATAAAATGGATGTTATAATATACTTAGAAGGAGTGTATTATAATGAAAGAAAAAGTAATCAAAGAAATTGAACAAAGGATGGCAAGTATTTTAAATAATGAACAAAAGGAAAAACTAAAAGAAGTATTGTTATATACATTCTTTAATATAGAAATTACAAATATAAAAGATGAATTAACAGAAGATACTACAGATTATGCTCAATTATTTATTTCAGCAAAAAGGATAGAGGGATGTTCTGAAAGAACACTTAATTATTATGAAACAACAATAAATAATATGGTAGAAAAGATAAATAAAAAAGTAAATTGTATGGAAACAGAAGATTTAAGAAACTATTTGTCTGAATATCAAAGTAAAAATAATTGTAGCAAAGTAACAATAGATAATGTAAGAAGAATTTTATCAAGTTTTTTTGCTTGGCTTGAAGATGAAGATTATATAGTAAAAAGTCCTGTAAGGAGAATTCATAAAGTAAAAGCGACTCAAACTGTAAAGGAAACTTATACAGATGAAGAACTTGAAGAAATGAGAGATGCTTGTACTGAAATAAGAGATTTAGCAATGATTGATTTCTTATCTTCTACAGGAGTTAGGGTTGGAGAACTTGTAAATATAGATAAAGTTGATGTTAATATGCAAGAGAGATCTTGTGTTGTATTAGGAAAAGGTGGGAAAGAAAGAGAAGTATATTTTGACGCAAGAACGAAAATTCATTTACAGAACTATTTAAGCACAAGAACTGATAACAATTCGGCTTTATTTGTTAGTTTATTAAAACCTTATGAAAGGTTAAAAATAAGTGGTGTTGAAATAAGACTAAGAGAATTAGGTAAAAAAACAAATATTAAAAAAGTTCATCCACACAAATTTAGAAGAACAATGGCAACAAGAGCTATAGATAAAGGAATGCCTATAGAACAGGTACAAGTTTTATTAGGGCATAGAAAAATCGACACAACTTTACAATATGCTATGGTAAATCAAAATAATGTAAAAAATTCGCATAAAAGGTTTATTTGCTAGATTTCAAATCTCAGTTTGTCGAGATGTTTGAAACTGAAAAAAGGTATGTAAAATTGGAAGATGTTTGTATATTTATCAATGGAGATAGAGGAAAAAACTATCCTTCAGCAGATAAAATTTCAAAAAACTCAAATGGAGTACCATTCATAAATGCTGGATTACTGACTAACAATACTGTAGATTGGGAAAATATGAATTACATTTCCGAAGAAACCTATAATAAATTAAGAGCAGGCAAAATTCAAAAAGATGATATACTATATTGTTTAAGAGGATCATTAGGAAAACATGCCATTATAGATTTTGACAATAAAGGAGCAATAGCATCATCTCTTGTTATTTTAAGAGCAAATCAAAACAAAATACAGCCTAACTTTTTATTGATACAATTAGGAATGGATGAAATAATAAGACAACAAAATCAAGCTAACAATGGAAGCTCACAACCTAATTTATCGGCAAGTAGTGTAAAGAAATATAAAATAAAGCTGCCGGATATTGAAATGCAAAATAAATTTGTAAACATAGTCAAACAAATCGATAAACAGAAATTTGAAAGTGTGATGGAACTAAAAAAATTACAAAAGAACATATTTTATAAATGGGGGAGATAATATGTCAAATTTTGATTTTATATTAAAAAACAAAATATTTAAGACATTTGCAGAAGCATCAGTTGAAGCTGAGAAAAGTATTGCAGTAACAAATGTATCTTGTGCAATAATGTGCAGGAGAGCTTTAGAATTAGCAGTAAAATGGCTATATGCAAATGATAAAGAATTAATAATGCCATACCAAGATAACTTATCTTCTCTAGTTTATGATATTAATTTTAGAAATATGATAGATGAAAACATCTTCAAAGAAATAACTTATATTATTAAATTAGGCAATTTTTCAGTACATAGTAATAAAAAAGTTACTAGAGATGAAGCTGTAATATGCTTAAAGTATTTATTTGATTTTATGAATTGGATTTCATATTGTTATGATTCAGATTATAAAGATGTAACATTTGACGAGTCTATTCTTCCAAATTTAAGTAGCGATAATTTAAAGAAAGAGCAAAGGGAAGAATTAGAAAATAAATTATATGAAAAAGATATTGAATTAGAAAAAACATTAAAAGAAAATGAAGAACTAAGAAATAAATTAACTGCTGAAAGAACAAGTAAGAAAGACTCTTATAACTTTAATGTCAATGATATTAGCGAATTTGAGACTAGAAAGAGATTTATTGATTTAGATTTAGAAATTGCAGGATGGGAATTTGGAAAAAATATTGTAGAAGAATTAGAAGTTAGTAATATGACTCCAACACAAGATAAGGGATTTGTTGATTATGTCTTATTTGGAGAAAATGGAAAACCATTAGCAGTAGTGGAAGCAAAGAGAACAAGTAAAGATGCAAAATATGGACAGCAACAAGCTAAGCTATATGCTGATTGTATAGAGAGAGAATATGCCCAAAGACCAATTATTTATTATACAAATGGAAAAGAAATATATATGTGGGATGATTTAGATTATCCTGAAAGAAAAGTAGCAGGATTTTATACACAAAAAGAATTGCAACTTTTGATAAATAGAAGAAAATCTAAAGAAAATTTGGAACATATATTCATTGATGATAAGATAACCAATAGACCATATCAATTAGAGGCTATAAAAAATGTTTGTGAGGCATTTGAACAAAAACATAGAAAAGCATTATTAGTTATGGCTACAGGTACAGGAAAAACAAGAACAGCAATTTCTATAGTCGATGTTCTTACAGGAAAAAACTGGGTACAAAATGTTTTGTTTTTAGCTGATAGAACAGAACTTGTAAGACAAGCTGAAAAGAATTTTAAAAAATTGCTACCTGATATATCTTGTTGCAATTTATTATCTTCAAAAGATGGAGACCCAGAAGATTGCAGAATCGTATTTTCTACATATCAAACAATGATAAATTGCATAGATTCAGTTAAAGCAAAAAATGGAGATAAATTATTTACACCGGGTCATTTTGACTTGATCATAATTGATGAAGCACATAGAAGCATTTATAAGAAATATCAAGCTATATTCGATTATTTTGATGGATTGTTAGTGGGATTAACAGCTACACCTCGTTCTGATGTTGATAAAAATACTTATAAATTTTTTGAATTAGAAAATAATGTACCTACCTTTGTTTATGAGTATGATGAAGCTGTAAAACAAGGATATTTAGTAAACTATCATACAATAAAAACTAACACAGAATTTTTAGATAGAGGAATTAAATATAGTGAATTAAAAGAAGAAGATAAAGAAGAATATGAGAATCTATTTGAAGATGAAGAAATTATACCTGATGAAATAAGTTCAACAGCGATAAATTCGTGGTTGTTTAATAGAGATACAATAAAACTTGTATTAGAAACATTGATGGAAAAAGGACTAAAAGTTGAAGGTGGAGATAAACTAGGAAAAACTATTATCTTTGCTAGAAATCATAAACATGCAGAGGAGATTGTAAGGGTGTTCAATTCTTTATACCCTCAATACAATGGAGAATTTGCAAGAGTTATTGATAATCAAGTTAATTTTGCGACTACATTAATAGAAACATTTGAAGTTCCTGAAAAGTTACCACAAATAGCTGTTTCTGTAGATATGCTAGATACAGGTATAGATGTTCCAGAAGTACTAAATTTAGTATTTTTTAAACCTGTAAAATCTAAAATAAAGTTTTGGCAAATGATAGGAAGAGGAACTAGACTTTGTAAAAATTTATTTGGAGAAGGTTTAGATAAACAACAATTTTATATATTTGATTGTTGTAGAAATTTTGAGTTCTTTGAAGAAAACGAAAGAGGAATTGAGGGAGCTACAACACAATCATTAACAGAAAAGATTTATAATTTAAAATTAGATTTAATTGTTGAACTTGAAAGTATGGAGTATCAATCAAAAGATGAATATAGAAATTATAGAGAAAATTTAATTAATGAATTTTTAGATAAAATTAATGGATTAAACAGAGAAAGCTTTATTGTTAGAAATAAGATGGTATTTGTTGAAAAATATTCTAATAAAGATAAGTGGACACATATTGATAACATTGCATATACAGAAATTAAAGAAAATTTAATAAGTATATTTTTGAGTGAAGATAGTGATGAATATGCAAAACGATTTGATAACTTAGTTTATGGAGTACAAGTAGGCAGAATGAAATATAGAAATACAAATAAACAAGTTATGATAATTTCAGAACTAATGGGAGATTTGAAAAAATTAGGAACAATACCTCAAATAGTAGCAAAAAAAGATTTAATTGAAAAAGCATCAGATGTTGAATATTGGCAAAAAGCTAATTTCTTTGATATTGAGCAAATTAGAATAGAATTGCGAGAACTTATTAAATTTATAGATAATCCACCAAGAAAGATTTGGAGTATAGATATTGAAGATACATTAACTATTGAGGAAGATTCAGAGCCATATATTCTAACACCAACAGGAGATTATTCAAATTATAAAAGGAAAGTAACAAAATTTTTAAATGGAAATTTAGATAATTTGATTATTTACAAAATAAAGCATAATCAAAAATTAAGTGATGCCGAAAAAAAGGATCTTGAAAGGATTATGTTTGAAGAGTTAGGAAATAATAACGAATTTGTAGAAGCATTTGGAAATAAAAATGTAATTCAAGTTGTAAGAAATATTGTAGGATTAGATAGTGAAACTGCAAATAACATTTTCTCAAAATATATAAATGATAATAGATTAAACAGTAAACAAATACAATTTGTAAAAATGCTTATAGATTATGTGATAAAGAATGGAACAATAAGTTTACAAGTATTAACTGAAGATCCTTTTAGTTCTTTAGGAGCAGTATCAGAAGTTTTTGAGGATAATGTAGGAACATTTAAGCTAATTAAACAAGATATTGAAGAAATAAATAGAAATGCTGAGATGTTTGCATAAAAAAATAAGAGGTGTAATATGAGTTGGTTCAATAAAAAAGAGAGAACATATCAAGAAATAATAGATGAAATATATTCCAATTTAGGAGAAAACAAAAAAGAAAATATTAAATATTTAAAAGAGCAAGCTGAAAGATATAAAAAACATTCTATGGCACATGAAATTCTAAAAGAAATTGGAAGATTATTTACAAGAAATCTTGATGAAGAAAAACTACAAGAATTAAATAAAGCTATTGAAAGTGATGTTACTATTCATTTTCAAAAAGGAATAAAATATTTGAAAAGTAGAAATCTAGATAAAGCAGAAGATGAACTTAATAAATATGTTCAAATTTCTACAATAATGTTTAAAGATGATAGAATATATAAATATTTTACACCTAGAAATCCAATCGAATATATGCTTATTTTAAATGATGAA
>CAMMDS010000046.1 GCA_946495655.1 uncultured Clostridium sp. | reverse complement strand
ATTCCTCTTCTTGCTCCTGAATTTTTATCTATATGTAATAATTCATATGTTACTGCTGGTTTAGTCATTTTTTGTCTCCTTTTTCCTATATTGTTCCTTTTCTACTTTTTCCATTATGCCATAATTTTGATGTTTTTTCAATAGATTATTGATTATATTTTTATGGTGTAAGTGTCAATGTTTTTTACTATTTACATATGGTAAGTAATTTAATATACCTATATAGATTATTGATAATCGGCATGTCTGTCGCACTAAAAATATAGAAGATAGATATTTTTCTATCTCCTATGTCATAAAAATATTACAGTTGTTCGTTATTTTTAAGTGAGTTTTTCTAATTTATTAAATTTATTTTTTATGAATTGCTTTCTTTAGGAGTTGTTGTATTTGTTCCGCAACCATCAAACATATAATTTGCATATTCAACATTGGATAAGTCCCAATTATCTCCTACATAAATTGTAGTTAAATTTGTACAATGCGCAAACATTCCGTCCATTCCTTTCACATTACTTGTAGCAAAGCTACTTAAATCTAAGGTTGTTATACTAGAACAATTCTGAAACATCCATCCCATATTGTTAACTTTAGTTGTATCAAACTCCTCTAATCCTATGATTTCTATTAAATTTGTACAATCATTAAACATTGATTCCATATTTTCGACTTTACTAGTATCAAAACTACTTAGATTTAAACTAGTCAAACTGCTACATCCATTAAACATCCCTACCATATATAGTACTTCTTTTGTATTGAACTGTCCCAGTTCTAATTCAGACAAACTACTACATCCGGCAAATAAATTGTACATATTCTTTACATTACTTGTATCATAGCCACTTAGATTTAAACTGCTCAAACTGCTACATCCATCAAACATAGATACAATATCTTCTACTTTACTTGTATTAAATCCTTCTAAGCCTATAACATTAGTTAAACTACTACAACGAGCAAACATATTACTCATACTTGTCACATTGCTTGTATTAAAACTACTTAAGTTCAAATTTGCCAAATTACTGCAATTTCCAAACACAGCCTCCATATTTGTTACATTACTAGTGTCAAAACTGTTTAGATTCAAACTAGTTAAACTACTACATGTATCAAACATATTTGCCATGCTTGTTACTTCACTTGTATCTAATCTTTCTAAGTTTTCAAATTCTGTTAAATTTACACAACTATCAAACCAACTAGCCATTGATAATGGTACAATGTGATCAACAATACTTACTTTTCTTATTGACGACACTTCGTTAAACCATGGAGTCGTACTCCCTCTAGTTCTATCTTCGTTTATCCAACTCCTATATTCTTGTCCCTTTATGTTTCCATATTCTTTTACTACGTTTTTTCCTTTTATTGGTTCATTTTGTGTGCCAAATGTTAATGTTCCATCATCATATAAAAATACATAAATATCAGTTGCTCTTGGATTTTCTCCCATTATTTCCATTAATTCACTTGTTAAATCATTCATTTGTGTTAGTTCATCGTTAATAGCTTCATTCATCTTATTACCTGCATCTTGTGCTTTGTTTATAATCCCGTTATCACTAAACACCATATTTATTGTAATTCCTGCTAAAATTAATAAAATAATAATTGTAACAACAAGTGCAATAAGAGTAATACCTCTTTTACCATATTTTAATTTTTCTTTTAATTTCTTCATGATTAAATACCTTCCTTTCATTTTTTCTTTTGATTTTCTAAAAAAATATTATCATATTATAACTTATATAGTTTGGTGAGTCGAAGTAGTTTCATTATAACATATCAAAATTTTCAATGCAACAAATTAGTTCGGTAAATTGAAAATATTTTATATTTTTTCAATTTGCCAAATTAGTGCATAATTGCATTTATATATAATTTTATTGATTTTTAAGCATTTAAAGGAGGATTACTAAAAATGAAATTATCAGATGCAATTAGAAAAAGAATTAAA
Organism: uncultured Clostridium sp.; assembly: GCA_946495655.1. Lineage (GTDB taxonomy): Bacteria > Bacillota > Clostridia > TANB77 > CAG-508 > CALXVA01. The sequence goes on along the minus strand of CAMMDS010000046.1, from coordinate 3,808 downwards.
TTTTATTTAAAAGAAAAGAATATGAATGTATGGAAGTTATGTAAGATGTCTGGAATTCCTTGTTCTACTATTTCAACTTTCATGAGTGCTAAAACAGAGTTAATAAAATTGGATACCTTATTACATATTTGTGAAGGATTTGGAATTACTTTAGGAGAATTTTTTACAGATTCAACATTTGATACGGCAGAGCAAGATTAATAATAAAAATACGACACTATTTAATAATGAATTGATTATTAAATAGTGTCGTATTTTTATAACTTGTGCAATTTCTATAATATATTTTATATTCTTTTTAAATTTAAGATTGTGCGTGCAAAATCTAATAAGTCATCTAAATCATTCTCGATCACATCTTTTAAAATTGTTTCATTTGCTTTTTTATAATCATGTACTGCAATATTTCTAAAACCTATCATTTTTTTCATATTATCAGCCATTGGCTTTGTAATTAAGCCATTTTTTTGTAGTAGTTCCAAGGCTTCTCTTTTTTCTTGTGGCATTCCTAATTTTCTACAAGAAACAATATACATAGCAATATCAGTTACTAATTCGCAACTTCTTTGCAAATTCAGTACAATACTATCTAATCTTCTATAATCATTTAAATTTTCTGGATTGTCTTCATATTCTTCATTAATTCTTTTGATGCATCTTTCTATACTTTCAAACTTATTTAAAATAACTGCTTCATTTTCCATATATTGTTCCTTTTTAACATTTTCAATGATTGCTTTTCTACTTTCATTTAATTCTAAATATTCACGGAACATGTCTAATTTATATAAATCAAATTGAAAACTATCTTTACAATATAATACTTTACCATTCATTAATATTTCATATCGAAAACTATCAGAAATGTCATCTAAGTTGACTAAATCAACGTCTTTTTTTAACACTTGCTCTAATTCTCCGGTCATTTCAAAAATTTCTTGTTTCGATATTTTTTTATCACTTTTTATAGCAATATCTACATCACTATCTTCCCTTTGGTCTCCACGCGAGTAGCTACCAAAAAGAATAATAGCAGTACAATTTAATTTTTCATTTAGCATTTGAGTAGCTTCTTCAAATTTCATTTTCATACATCACCTTCTATGTTTTTAATTATGTCATAGATTTAGTGTTTTTTCAATAGATTTGGTTGATTATATTTATAAAAATTCATACACTAATCAAACTATAAAAAACTATCAACATACATGAAGCATATTGATAGTTAAAAATATATAATTTATCATAAGGTTATATTAAATTATACAAAAATATATATTTGCGTACCCGGTGCACTTTATTATATTTTCTTGCTCTTACTTTTTATTATGATTAAATTTATAAGTGTTTTAAATTATAGCAATATTGCAATTGTTAAAACTAATGCTATTTAATGCCGTTTTTTTAGGTTGTCAAAAATCTCCGTCCCCATTGACAGTCCCCATTGACAATAAACATAGCGTCGCCAAAGCTAAAGAAACGATATTTCTTTTCTACTGCTTCATTGTATGCTTTCATTATAAAGTCTTTACCTGCTAATGCAGATACTAACATTATTAATGTAGATTCTGGTAAGTGAAAGTTTGTTATTAATGCATCTATGCATTTGAATTTATAGCCTGGATAAATGAATATGCTTGTGTCTCTTTCTGTTGCTTCTACCATGCCATTTTCGTCTGCAATTGATTCTAATACTCTACAAGATGTTGTCCCAACTGCAATTACTCTATGTCCTTCTCTTTTTGCTTTGTTTATTTTGTCTGCATCTTCTTGTTTTATGTAGAAGTGTTCTGAGTGCATGTCATGTTCTTCTACATTTTCTACTTTTACAGGTCTAAATGTACCAATACCAACGTGTAATGTTACATTTGCTATTTCTACACCTTTTGCTTGTATTTTTTCTAAAAGCTCATTTGTAAAGTGCAAGCCTGCTGTTGGGGCTGCTGCTGAACCTTCATATTTTGCATATACAGTTTGGTATCTATCTTTTTCTTTTAATTTTTCGTGAATATATGGTGGAAGTGGCATTAAACCTATTTGGTCTAATATTTCATTAAATATTCCGTCATATTCAAATTTCACTTTTCTATTTCCATTTTCTAGTTTTTCAAGTATTTCTGCTCTTAATAGAATTTTTTGATTTTCTTTTTGCTCAAGTACACCTTCTCCGAAAATAACTTTTGTACCAGGCATAAGTCTTCTTCCTGGTCTTACCATTACTTCCCATATATCCCCATCAATTCTATTTAAAAGCAAAAATTCTATATGTGCACCAGTTTCTTCTTTAATTCCATAAAGTCTAGCCGGAATAACTTTTGTGTTATTCCTTACTAAGCAGTCTCCTGGCTCTAGATAATCTATAATGTCTTTAAATATTTTATCTTCAATAGTCTTATTTTTTCTGTCTAATATCATTAATCTAGATTCATCTCTATTTTTTATAGGAACTTGTGCTATTAGTTCTTTTGGTAAATTATAATTAAAATCTGATACTTTCATTAAACGCTCCACCCTATTTCTATTTCTTCTCTATTTGCAAATAGTTTTTCTATTCTTTTTATTATACTTTTTATTTCTTCAATAACATTTTGAGGTTCTTTTAGTGCATCTAACTCATATGTAAATTCAAAATCTGCTGGAGTTGCTGGTTTTACACTGTATATTTCTTGTGGCACCCCAATTCTACTTGTATCTGCTGCCATAACTTGACATTGCATATAGTCTGTATACCATCTTTTTAAACCTACTACTTTTTCATCTGTATAACCATACATACTGTAGTCATGTAGAGCTGGTACTGTATATCCATTTTCCTCTGAATTTCTCTCTAATGTATGTAGAAACTCATGTATAAAAACCTCTTCTGGAAATGTATTTACAGATGCATTATATGTAAAACTATAGTTATTTTTTTCTGGTATTTTTACATTTGAATATCCTATTCCATAGTAGTCCATGCCTCCAAGACCAATCCAGTCATGAATATCTCCTGTTAAGTTTTTGTTAATGTCACCTAATTTCATTACTACAAAAATATGGTCATAGTCTTTTCCTTGTAAATAGCTGTCTATTAGCCCTGCTGCATCTTCTTCTGACAAGTAATATCCATTTTCTTCGTCATAAGAAAGACTTGTTATTGGTTCTGTAATTTCTATTGTTTCATACTCTGCTGACATTTTTCCACCGCTTATAGTTCTTATACTATCTTTAAATCTAGACATATTGCTTTCTATATTTACCACATCTGCTCTATCCATGCTTTCTTGTACTCTTGTACTAGTGCCGCCTTGATTAATTACAGCATCTGTGTTTTCTAGTATAAAACATACAAAGTTCCATTTTGTACTTGTATCTGGTGTTCCTGCCTCTATTTTAAAGTCTGAAAACCAAGCGGTTCCTTTTGATTTTTCTTGGAATCCGCCTAATCTAAAACCAATGTTAACAACATCTCTATTTCTAGAGTTAAATAACATTTCTATCTTAGTCCAATCGTTTGTGCCTGTTAAAGATTTAGATCTTTCTGTTGTATCTTCTATACAAATATGTGCTCCACCACTTATCATGTTATCTAAATTTTCTACATTTTCTGTTTTTACCATACAAGTTACTCTATATGGTGTGTTTGGAGTAACTTGCACTTCTTGGAAAAACATTGCATCATTATAGTTTTCATTTGTTAATTTATAACTATTTGTATCACTATACTTTATTTCTTTATCTCTCTCAAACATTGTTAAATGTGGTTCTCTAACGCTTTTCATATAATAATTAAAATTATATTTACTATATATTGATACAAATACTGCAA
>CAMMDS010000045.1 GCA_946495655.1 uncultured Clostridium sp. | reverse complement strand
ATGAAACTTATAAAATAGATTATCAATATCAGAAAATTATAAATAAATTGGAAAAGGAAAATAACTATTTAAAGAAGGTTATTGATAGATTTAAAATTACAGTTCAAAAGTTTATTAGTTGGGTTTGCCATAAGTTTTCTGTTCCATCTGAAGAAGATTTGATAAGAGATTTTGAAAAAGAGACATATATGGACTTTGATATTGAGAGGCAAATGGATATAAAAAATTCTGAAAAAGAGAAACAAGAAAATGAGTTAGAATATTATTAGATATAAAAATTGCCACCATTGGTGGCAGTTTTTATATAATAATATATACTAATATTTTCTTTTAAATAAATGTTTAATTTTATTTATAATTCTTTTAAGTAAGGGTTCTTTATATGTAACTATTTGCGTATTTTCTACATGTGTTTGCTCTTTTTCTACATTTGATGTTTTTTTCTTAAATATGTCATTTGGATTATATTCTGTTTGTAACATTTGTTGATATTTTTCTTCATTTTTTGCGTAAACTTCTTTTAATCTTTGTTTTTCAGTTTCACTTTCACACCAATATTGTAAATTAAGTAACGCAATAATTGCAAGTGTTTCTTCTAATAATCCCTGATCCTTTATAGGAATGGATGAATCAATATTCTTTTTGTACTGTTTGTCCTTTTCCTCTGCAAAAAATTCTTTTAATTTAGTTGGCAACTTATTCTTGTGTTCCTCTGGTAATAATGAAATAAATTCATCAATTTCTGAATATGCTTGCTTTGTTCTTATTGAAATTTCCATCTTTTCACCTTCTTTTATTTATCCATCAATGTTTAAATAAGCCATCTTTTCAAATACTCCGGTAAATTCAAATGAAATAATATGTGCAGTATCTAATGTTTGATTACAATAGCTTACAGTTGCATAATTTTCATTTATTATTCTAATTGTTGGAATATTTAATTTATTTATTAATTCTTCTGTTGATATATTATTACATCTAAAAAATCCCTTAAAATTGTTACTTTGTAAAAGAAAATTTGCTATTTTATGTTTTTGGCAATTATATTCTTGAATTATTTTGTCTATATATTGTTTTTCTTCAAAATTAGGTATCGCATCTAAATTAAATATTATATTATTTGTTAAAATACTGTAAATATTATTTTGTTCATCATAGATAACATCACTTTTTAATATGTCGAAAAACGTGGAAACATTTTCACAAATTGATTCCATCTTATCTGTTTCATGATTATAAAGCTCAACACGGTCATTTATGCTATTAACACATATTACATCTCCAAATTCAGCAATAGCAAATGGTATATAACCTTTTACAAATAACTCTGTAAAAATATAAACATTTTCTTTATCTTCTTTGTTATATGATAATAATGTTTTTATCATCTTCTCTTTTTTATTATTGGTTAAGAAAATATTAGCTATTGGTCTTCCACCATTGTTTTTAATTATTATATCTTTCAATGTTTGAGGTATTTGTACTTTGTATTTTTCCTCTATTTCCTTAATATTGTTAACATCTTCCAATTCTTTTACATATTTGTATTCCATAACTTCACCTATTCTGCAATTTTTTTAGCTAATTCTTCTACTTCTTTATCATCTTCGAGTTTATTAAAGTCTATATCATTTTTATTAAATTCAACAAATTTTTCTTTACTAATTTCTAGTAACTTAATAAGCTCATCCTTGTCTAACTCTTTTATTTCAGAATACAACTTGAATACTTGGTGTTCTTCTGGAAACTTATTTAATAGCCTATCTAATTTACTTTCTTCATTTTTAGCCATTGATAAAAATAGGTTTAATATATCAAGACAACTCTCCATATTTTTTTTGTCGTTATCATATACAGATAACACATAATAAATTGTCATTTTTAAAATCTTTTCTTCCATAATTTCCTCCATTCTTCTTTATTCTAAATTATCTTACACCATACTCTGTATCTTCTATTTTGTGTTTTTCAGGCTTATCCATTTTACCTTCAGCAAAATCTAATTCTGTTTCTTGATGTCTGTTTAGTATTTCTTGTCGCATTTCAGATGATACATTAAACTTTAATGTATCTCTAAAACTTTCGGGATTATCATTAGATTTAGTTTTGGTTTCGGGATTTTCCTTATATTCTTCCTGTTGCCTTGTACTTTGTTTATCTCGTTGAACTGTCTTTATTGTTTGTACTTGTTCATTTATTGTACTCGTTCGAATTGTTTCCTCGGTTGCTTTTACTGCACTATTTAATATGTCTATCGGTTTATTATTATTTTCTTGAGTTGATTTATCCAATCCTACTGCTTCAAAATATGGAACATTTCCATCAAAGTATTGTTCAACAAAATCTTCTCCTATTTTCTCAATTCCATCCATACCAACTATAGCTTTTCCATTTTCGTCATATTCATAAGTTGCATAAGGTTGACCATTTCTATATGTATCTATGGTAAATCCTTTATTTGTCTTGACTATTTTAAATCGTATTTGTCCATCAGCTTTACTTACATAATTTTCACCTTTATCATCTTTGAGATACGAAAATTCCTCTTTTTGTCCTGTAGTTTTATTATATCTCGTCATTTTTTTCTGTAGTCTGGTTAATTCGCTTCCTATACCTTCTGACTTTTCATAGAACACATATTTTCCATCTTCATTTTCCATATTTCCTGTAGTTTCAATACTTCTACTAGCATTTTCAATATTTGTAGTTTCTATAATTGTTCTTTCGCCCATTTTTTGACCTAGTGCATTGTTAAGGTTTTGATGCATTGTTTCTGTATATATTCTTGATTTTTCTGTCCAAGTATAGCCTGTTAAATGTCCTTCATCTGCATTTGGGGGAGTATTTTCTGGTCTAATTATTTCTCCATATTCATTTATATATGGCGATATTGTTTGTTTCCTTTGGCTATCCTTTTTTTCAATTTCATTTTGTAATACTGGATATTCTGATAATATTTCAGGGTGTAATTTAAAAACTTCAGCAAATATTAAACTATCTTTTTCTTCAACCGAATTGCAATCTTCGTAGCTTTTAATAAAATCATCAGTAAAGGCTGCTAGCAATTTATCATCTTCTATATATCCTTCACATACTTTTGATAAATTTTCTCTTGTTGGATTATCTATTCTTTCTTGTAATTGTTTTAATATATCTTGAACTGTGTCACTATTATTTTCGTCAAACATATGAAAACCATATGGATTATTTCTATCTTCTTCAATATAAGAATGAATATATTCTTGTATTCCTCGTGTAGCATCTATATCTGGATATATCTCACTTACATATGCTACTGATTCTTCAATACTATATTTTGTAGCATCTAATTCTTTTAAATCATATCTATAATTTTCAAAATAATAATTGGCAAATCCATTAGTTTGAATTGCATTCATTTTAGCTATTTCTATGGAATCTTTTGAAAAGTCAGGACTATATTTATATTTCTCTGTTTGTTCTAAATGTCTATATTCGTGATATATAGTTGATATTAAACCCATTAGCCTTTCTTCATTAACCATACCATTTTGCATAAAATCTTCTTCATTACCTATAAATATACTTATACTATGCTTTCTTCCGTTTTTAACATTTCCATTATCTTTATAGTGCCCTCCAAACCCTTCATTTTCAACAGTATATTCAAACGGAATTCCTTTTTCCTGCAATTCTTTCATTAGTTCATTTATTATATCATGAATATTAAATTCTTTCATATATTTTTACCTCATCCCATATGTATAAATTATTAAATGATTTCATAGTAAATTTAAATCTTATTATATAGTAAAATGTATCACAATTTAATTTTATCATATCAAATATTTTACTGTCAACAAAATCTCGCTTTATTAGAGATAAAACACAAAATAAAAATAGTACAATTAATTCGTTAATAAAGCGAATGAGGTATGATAATGAAGATTACAAAATATAATGAATTTAGAAATATATCTGGAAATAAATTAAGTGAATTAAGAAAAGCAAATAAAATGTCTCAACAAGAGTTAGCTGAAAAATTACAGTTAGAAGGTATTGATTTAACTTCAAAAGAGATTTCCAAAATTGAAAATAACAAAAGATTAGTACAAGATTTTGAATTATTTGCTTTTGCCAAGATATTTGGAGTATCTGCAGATGAATTTAATACTGAAAACAAGTAAAAAAATTCAGATTTTCTGAAAAATTTTACGAAAATACTGTACTTTTTTCAAGATTTAGTGTATAATTTTAATAAATAAATGAATAATATATATTGTAAATAATATTATTTATATTGGTCTCACAAGGACCAAACCCGTGTAGACGCAGAGCGTCGCAAAAAGCCATTCACACGAATGGCTTTTTATTATAGTCTTTTATTTTTCAGTTGCCTTATAATTCCTAAAATATCTTTTACACTAAAAAAGTATTTTTCAGCTTTAGTAAGGGAAATGTTATGGTTATGCTTATATACTATTTTATCTATAAAAGTTAGCATATCAGAAACTTGAAACAGTCTTTTCTCTTTATGATCAAATTCAATTCTATGCTCAACATTATTTTTAGTAATTAATAATGTATCTATAATTGCTCCTAATGCTTCTTGGCCATTGTCATAATAAACAACGACTTTTTCAAACTGATTCATATAATCACTAATAGATTCAAAAAATTTATTCATCTCAATGGCCAATTCTCTATTTAATTGAGTTTTACTATTTTTAAATCTTTTATCAATTATGATAGTATGTATTTTTACTTTAACTCTTTTTGAAAAGTAGAATATAGCCCAAAATATATTTTTTCTTTGTTCAAGCTTTAAATATGAATAATCACCTCTTTTTGCGACTAAATTAGCAAGATGTATCATACCATCATAATTAGCTTTTTTTAATCTATTATTTAAATATTCTAAATCATTAACTATCGAATCATCACTTTCATGTATCGTAAAAGAAACTCCATATAAATCTGAACTTCCATCTACAAATCCAAAGTCTCCACTTTCGTCAATGAATATATTTAGTCTTCGCTTTATAATAATCACCTACTTTTTGTTTTTTTCTGGTACATTGGATAGATCTTGCAATCTAGTTTTAATACTTACTTCAGTATTAGCAATTAATAATAATATTTTCGATGTAAAATCTTTTATTGCATTTAAATTTAATTTATCTTCCTGTCTATCTCCAAGTAATTCTAAACTATCAGATATTAAATCACAATTTTCTTGTAATTCTTTAATAATTGACATGCTATAATTAAATATATTATTTGGTATATATGATTGATATAATAAACTATACTTCTTTAAATTAATAATAGTTTCTAATAATTTTAGCCCCGTACTTTTTGCTATGTCAAATCTTTTTTCTATGTCAAATCCAAATTCATTTATTGTACTAGATTTAAAATCTTGAATATCTACAATTAAATCTGCAAAAATATAATCTATTTTTTCATAATATTCAAATTCTTTTTTCAATAAAATGTCATATGCACTTAATGTTCTACTATATTTATTTTTTAATTTTTCTATGCTTTTATCAGCAGAAGATTCTATTATAGTATCGATATATTTTTTTAAAACATTTTTAAAAAATAGTAGACAAGCTATAATAATAGAAATAGTTCCTCCTAGTTCGATTAATAAATCTTTAAAAAATGTTTCCATGATTCCTCCAATTACTTATTTTCTATCATCCACCTATACAACTCATCTTCCGTAACTTTACCTTGCTTGTAATCTCTTATTTTACTCTGTGCAAGTTTCTTCCAACTATCAAAAGCCTTCTTCAATTTCTTATTATTATCACTTCTAGCAACTTCCATAAACTTCTTTTGATATGCTTTTCTAT
>CAMMDS010000044.1 GCA_946495655.1 uncultured Clostridium sp. | reverse complement strand
TACCAGCAGGATTTAAAATTGCATCAGATAGTGGAAATACAGTACAGCAAGGAGTAGTAATAGAGGATGTAAATGCATCAACAGATTCCGCGGTACAAGGAAGCCAGTTTGTATGGATACCAGTAGGAGTATTCATAAAGGACGGAGGAGAACCAAGTAATGAAATAGTACTAGGCAGATATACATTTAGCACATCAACACCTGGCACACCAACATTAGAGCAAGCGGCATATACAGAAGAAAATCCAGAGAATTACAAAAATTCCAAAGTAATAGGACCGTATTTTGATGAATATTCAGGAGCACATAGAGATGGAGTAGCAAGTGATGGATTAGACGGATTAAATGCAACAGCAAATGATTTAGGAGCATGGATAGACAGTGTGAAATCAAATGGAGGCTATTATATAGGAAGATATGAAGCAAGTTTTGCGAGTGGGACAAGCACAGCAAATTATAAAGCAGCAACAAAAGTTTCTACGGCATTTTCAGAAGATAGTATGTCATATAATCCAGGAACATTGTGGAATCGTATAACACAATTAGATGCATCAAAAGTGGCAATAAACACATATGAAGATAGCGGTAGTGTAAAAAGTGATTTAATGAATAGTTATGCATGGGATACAGCGATAGTGTATATACAAGAATGTGGAAAAACAAATTATGCTAACCAAGATGGAAAGTCAATAAATAGCAGTTTAACAAATACAGGAACAAGACAAGATGAAGTATGTAAAATAAATGATATGGCATCAAATATAGTAGAATGGACAACAGAATACTCTAGTTGCACTGTTAGCAGTTATACTCACCCTTGCACTCTTAGGGGTGGCGTTTGCGGCACTAGCTATCAATACACGGTCTATCGTGGCGTCATTTTTGCGACTTCTAGTGACGGCTACTTTGGTTTCCGCCTCAGCTTGTATATGTAGGTCTGAGACCTGATAGAAAAAATAGAGTAATTAAATATGAAAATAAAATAGAAACAATCTGATTGGAGGAAAATTTTATGAAAAAAGCATTAATAGTAATTATTGCAATAATTGTTATAGTTGCAATTTGTGTAGGAGTTTATTTCCTAACAAATGGTAGTAAAGAAACTAATTCACCAGCAGAAAATGGTGTAAACACAGCAGAAAATAGTAGTGAAAATACTATTAAATTAGAATATGAAGGAAAAGATATGACACCTGGAGCAGTATTTTCAAGAGATATATTTGGAGAAGAATTAACATATTCTGAAGTACCAAGCTGTGCAGGACAAGGAACAGATAAAGTATATAATTATGGTTCATATGAAATTACAGCATATCAAGATGGAGACCAAGAAAAAATTTATTCTGTATACTTTATAGATGACCAAATTACTACAACAGAAGGAGTGAAAATATCTGATGATAGTTCTGTTATGTTTGAAAAATATGGAGATAACTATGAACAAACAGGAAACCAATATACATATACAAGTGGAAATGTAGAACTTTCATTTATAGTAGAAAATGATTTTATAAGAAGTATTACATATACATTAGTAATTGAATAATAAAGATAAGAAATAAAAAAATGGAGTTTAAGCTGTTGTAAGCAAACTCTATTTTTTTGTTCATTACTTTATTGTATAGGAAAAATCGATTCTTTCCTTGATATCCAAGTAACTTTTAACGAATTTTCCGTATACAACAAGGTTAATTTCCCTTGAGCCGTGCATATTCGCGAAGCGAAATGCACATGTGGACGTCGAAAGATCTGCTTTCGCTACTGTCCAATTTTCTTATAAAAAGTCTAGAAAAAATAGTCAATTTGATATATAATATTATTACAATTAATTAGGAGTACGATTTAAATGCATCAAATAGAAATAGTAGGAATGAGAAAAAATAGGGATTTAAAAATTGTAATAACAATCATAATATTAGCCATTATCACTATAATTTTGTCTGTGGGAATAATTATCTATAATAAGCATAAAGTAGTAGAAACAGCCACAAATATAAATAACGATAACAATAATTCAGTGGCTATTGAAAATAATGAAGAAGCAAAAAAACAGCAAACTATAGATGAAAATTCACAAAAATTCATAAATGAAATAAATAATATATATAATGGAGAAGAAGGAAAGAGAGTATTCTTAACATTTGATGATGGACCAACTGAAGAAGTTACACCATACATATTGGATATTTTAGATAAATATAATATAAAAGCGACTTTTTTCGTATTAGGAAATAGAGTAAAAGCAAATCCAGAGATATTAAAAAGAGAATATGACTCAGGTCATTATATAGCAAATCATGGTTATTCTCATAAATATAGCAAAATATATAAAAGTGCAGCATCTGTTTTAGACGAATATAATAAAACAGAAGAAGCTATAAAAACAGTATTAGGAGATGAAACTTATTCTAGTAATTTGTTTAGATTTCCTGGAGGAGCATATGGAGGACCATATGAGAAAATAAAAAAGAAAGCACGTAAACTATTAAATGAAAATGGAATTGCATATTTGGATTGGAGTGCTCTTACATATGATGCAGGAGGAGCAAAGACTAAAAAAGAAATATTGAAAAACTTAAAAGAAACTATGAATGGATGGGATAATGTTGTAATATTGATGCATGATTCTGCAGATAAAAAGATAACATATGAAACTTTAGAAGATGTAATAGAGTATTTGCAAGAAAAAGGATATGCATTTAAAAATATATATGATTTAATTGAAAACTGAAACAAGGGGACGCACGATTTGTTCCAATTTTGAAACAAAGGGACAGATATTAATATAATATCTGATAATTATTTGTTTTAACAAATTTGTTTGTTCTCAAAATTTCAAAATTGGAACAAATCGTGCGTCCCCTTGTTTCAGTTTTAAGGAGGGAAGTAATTTTATGTATGATGTAATTATTATAGGAAGTGGACCAGCTGGAATATCAGCAGGAATATATTTAAAAAGAGCTAAGAAAAATATTTTGATCATTTCAAATGGAAAAAGTGCTTTAGATAAAGCAAATAAAATAGAAAATTATTATGGGATAGAAAGTATTTCAGGCAAAGCTCTATATGAAATTGGTATAAAACAAGCAAAAAATCTTGATATACAAATTGAAGTAGATGAAGTAACTAATATTTCTCTTGAAAAAAATTTTATTGTTACAACTGTAAATAGAGAATATGAATCAAAAAATGTAATAATTGCAACTGGAACAAATAGGAGTGCACCAAATATAAAGGGAATAAAAGAGTATGAGGGAAAAGGTGTAAGTTATTGTGCTATCTGTGATGCGTTCTTTTTCAGAAATAAAAATGTAGCTGTAGTGGGAAATGGAAATTATGCTATTCATGAAGCAAAACAATTAAAAAATGTTGCAAATTCTGTAACAATCTTAACTAATGGAAAAGATATGATACAAAATAGGGATGCACTAGATTTTGATGTAGATGAAACACCAATAAGAGAATTTAGAGGAACTAACAGTATAGAAGAAGTGGAATTTGATAATAATAATGTAAGAAAGATAGATGGTGTATTTATTGCTATAGGAACTGCATCTAGTACAGATTTGGCTAAAAAAATAGGAGCAAGCATAAAAAACAATAATATTGTAGTAAATGAAAATATGGAAACTACAGTAAAAGGATTATATGCATGTGGAGACTGTACAGGAGGTTTATTACAGATTAATAAAGCGGTATATGAAGGCGCAAAAGCAGCAATGAGTATAATTCAAAAAAATATATAATATATGTTGAAGAACTTTCATATTTATTATATAATGCAAAATATAAAATTGGTTTATAGATATATCCAATATAGTTAAAAATCTAAATAGTAGAAAAGGAGAAGTTTAATATGTCAGTTATAACTTTAAATGAAAAGAATTTTGAAGAAGAGGTATTAAAATCAGATAAAATAGTGTTAATAGATTTCTGGGCTAGTTGGTGTGGACCATGTAGAATGATGTCTCCAGTAGTTGATGAGATTGCTGAAGAAATGAATAATACAGTCAAAGTCTGCAAAGTTAATATAGATGAAGAACAAAATTTAGCTGTAAAATATAATGTGATGAGTATACCAACATTTGTTGCATTAAAATGTGGGAAAGAGATAGGAAGAAGTATTGGCGTACAAGATAAAGAAGAAATAAAAAATATGCTAAAATAATATTTGATAGAAAAATTTATGATTAAAATGAATTGTATATTGATAATGAAGTGAACCCAAATTATTAAACCAAAATAAGTTTAATAATTTGGGTTCATTTTATATTATATAAAAATACCAACATATCTATAGCTTTTAGAGTTATATTCATTCTATCTTTTACTTTATGTAGCATTTTAATTTGCAAAAATAGAAAAAAACATTTTCGTATAGAAAAATAATCTTTTCATATATAAAAATAATTAACTAAAAATATAAATGATAGAATTTTGTCGAAAGATGTAGAAGAGGAGGAAATAAAACATGAGTGAATTGCAAAATAGAAGATACAAAGAAGTATCTCCTGAAGAAACTGTAGAAAAATTGAAAGGATTATTAAAAAAATTAGGTATTGAAGTAGAAGAAAAATGGATTGATGAAAGTAGTGTGGGAACGTATTCTTTAAGAATATGTATAAAGGACACTAATATTGGACAAAATGGAAAAGGTATGACAAGAGAATTTGCTATGGCAAGTGGATATGCAGAATTTTTTGAAAGATTTCAAAATGGAATGTTTAGATTCAGAATCGAAAAACCAACAAAAGAAATTCCATTTTCATATGCACCAGATGAAAAAATATTATCAGTAGAGGAATTAATGAAAGATAAAAATAGTTTTCTAGAGAATATTGTGCTAGAAAATAAAAAAGAAAGTACTACAAAAGAGCAACAGATAGAATATATTAATCACGTATTAAACCGAGATTCATCAATTGTTCCAAAAGAAAATTATTTATCATTGCCATACTATAGTATAAAAAATGATAAAATAGAATATATCCCAGAAAGATTATTTAGTTATACTTGTAATACAAATGGTATGTGTGCAGGTAATTCAAGAGAAGAAGCATTAATAGAAGGATTATCAGAAATATATGAAAGATATGTAGGTATAAAGATTTTTAAAGAAAAAGTTGCTTTGCCAGAGATTCCTGAGAGCTATTTAGATAAATTTCCAAAAGTAAAAGATATGGTTCAAAAACTTAAGAAAAATGATAAATATTATTTTAGATTAGTAGATTGTTCTTTTGGAGGAAAATATCCTGTTGCAGGTTTATATATTATAGAGAAAAATACAGGAAGATTTGGATTTAAATTAGGAGCACATCCAGACTACGGTATAGCAATGGAAAGATGTTTTACAGAAGCTTCACAAGGAAGAGATATATATGAATATGCACAAACATGTTTATTTGATTTTTATGATGGTGAAGATAGTAAAAGAAGAAACTTTACAGAATTCATATTCGGAGATTTTTCAGCAGTTCCATATCAAATAATAGGAGATAAATTAGATTATGAATTTACAGAAATGCCAGATATTTCTGAATTAGATAATAAGGAAATACTAAAAGGAATGGTTAAATCAATTTTAGCTGATGGAAAAGATATATTGATAAGAGATGTAACTTGTCTAGGATTTCCAACTCTTCGCATAGTTATTCCTGGAATGAGTGAAATAAGTTTTGATAATACAGCAACATATTTTAATATTTTTGTTACAATGCAAAGTCTAATGCAAGATTTAAAAAATATAAATAAAAGCAATCTTAAAGATGTTATAAATATGATGGAAACTATAACTAATGAAATTGGATATAGTGAATTGACTCCTATAATAAGTTTAAAGGATAATAGTTTATTACCAGGTGCAAGTATTGGTTCAGAAGGAAAATATTTATTAGCTATATTATATATAATGGATAAACAATATAATAAAGCAGCTAAACTACTAGAAGATTTAAGCTTTTTAACAGATAATATTTCTAAAAATCAAATGGAAAAAATAATGATAAAAGCAGTATATTATTATGCATCTGCAATGGATAAATTAAAAGATCATAATGAATCTATGAAATATATAAATCTTTTATTTGATAAAGAAATAGCAGAAGGAATAGATAATAGCTTTAAAGACGAAGAAAAAATTTTAATAAATCATTATGGAATTACTGAAAATGACTATGTTGATAATGATGCATCATTCTATATGCCTTTTATGGAAAAGTTTAGAAAATTGCAAAAAGATAATACAGTAAATCAAATTGAAAATAGAGAATTATTTAAATAGAGACCTGAAACAAGGGGACGCACGATTTGTTCCAATTTTGGAACAA
>CAMMDS010000043.1 GCA_946495655.1 uncultured Clostridium sp. | reverse complement strand
ATTATGTGTCTTTTTTATTTTTCAAAACCGGTAATTTAATTTTACCATTTCTAAATATGATTTTATATGTCAATATTAACTGTTGATATCTTTGCTTTTATATATATATCCTGTTATAATTTTATAAAATAACCTTTAAGGAGGAGTGTTGTTTATGAAAGTCTTTGGAATAGAGGTAGATACCTCTTGTATGTCAATTGAGGATCTTAAAGATACTCGGGAAATGCTTCAAGAGATTATAGAGCATCTCGATTTTCTGATTAAGTCCAGACAGATGATTGAACATAAGTATGGTTCCAATTTAGACTTCAAAAATTAAGCAATCCCCTCTCTTAATAAGAGGGGGGAGTATATTTATTTTGATTATAGTTATAATTATATATAAGTGAAGGGAAGCTATATAATCTTCCCTTCTACACTTTATTATTTCACATCAAGAGATTAATCTGGTACCCACAATCCTTCTTTTACCAGAGCTTCCCAATCTGCTGATAAGGCATCCTCATACTGTTTGAATCCCACTCGATATTTTCTAGTATACAATAGGCCCTTTTCCAACATTTCATTCAGGGCTGCTATAATAAAATATCTTGGGATATTATTTTTCCTTGAAATAGCTTTTACTATCGCCTCAAAAGTAGGTACAAAATCAAATCTACTTTCTGCATAAGCCATTTGCTTGATAATTATCGGATAGATTTCTTTCAGAATGTTTTCTAATTCTGGTAATTCTATCCATTCAGAAGCAACTTGCTTAAGCTCACTGCTAAAAGCATCTCTAACGCCATAAACGATAACATTTTTATTACAGTTCAGCTTTAAGTATCTCACAACAGATTCAAACTGCACATTTCCTGTAAAAAGGATATAAGTATCAATTTTTGGATGTTCAATAACATACTGATAAATATAATTCAACATCATAAAGTCAGTCATATTTCTTTTGAAATCCATTTTCATCTGTTGAGTTTCAACAATAGATTGGGTTACATACCGTACCTTCGGGAGTTCCTCTCTGATTCCTTTATGCTCTTCCGAGAAATCAGCAAATACTATAATATCTTCAAGAAGATATTTCTTTTCGAGTTGGATTTCCCATTCTATAATATCTGGCTTCAATCTATATAGTCTCCGACATGAATAGAACCAATGCTCATAATCGACAAATACTATAGCTTTTTCTTTTTTCTCTTTACCAAGATGATAAAGTTGGTTGAATAGCTTTTTGGGACTTAACATATCTCCCATGCTATCTTTGTTGTTTTGCTTGTGAAATAATTTCATCTTCGTTCCTCCTAAAAACAATTGTTTTACTAGCTGCCATATATAAACCTGTGCTGAAAAACAGGATAATAAAATTTTATCAGTTTTTATTTTACCATATTTACATAATTTTTGCAAATATTAAATATATTCACATTGAAAAAAGAGCAATTCTGCTCTTTTTCCATCCTTAGATACTAATAATTGAAATTCTCATAAAACCAAAGAAGATTGTCTGTTTCTATTCTTACTTTCTCAGGTAATGAAACTTCAATATAAACTGTGCTTCCATTAAATAATGCTGTACATTTCAGTTCCGCACCTAATAATTTGTTCAAGTCTAAATCATTCTGATTGGCAATATTTATACTAAATTCGGTTTCTTTCGGAAGTTCATTTTTTATTTCTTTTATAAGCTCACAATTACGCTTATCAACCTTTTTATTGTAAAGTGCAATATAGATAAGTGCAATGTCTGCAATTATAAAAGTTATGCTTCCCAAAAAGCCAATTCCAAGACAAGCAAGTCCAATTGCTTCATATATAAAAGCCTTAGAACTTTCTAACATGAACAAACCTAAAACAAATAGTAACACAGAGATTAAAGTTCCTGTAATACCAATTTTAATATCTTTTCTCATTGTAATTCCTCCTATAAACTTTTATTGTTGATAACCTCATATATGAAAAGCCAAAAAGTTTGAGGAATATTTTCCTCTCACAATTTAGTGAAAAAAAATTAAACATAGTATGCAACATACTACTCTATATGATATTAGCATAATTTTACAGTTTTTTCAATAGTTGTTACGCTATTAAACATATAAAAAAAACCTCTTTCGAGGAAAAAAATCTTTTTTTGTTGATGATGTCAATCTTCTTTTTTCATGTTATCGATATACAGACACTGTTCAAATGTCATAATCTGGTATGCAACATAAAAATCATCCTGAACAATTACAGATATGTGAATAAATATATACTAATTTTTATATTTCAAATATAATTGTTGATTTAAAAATTTGCTTTTTTGCTTTTTTATATAAAATAGTGTATAATTAGGACAGTAACAGTAGTTGTTGCACCTTTGAAAAGGTAAACTTTCGGAGGTGCAAACCTCCGAACAATTGTAAGGAGGAAATTTTATGAAACGGTTTATTTTACTTGTAGTTATCATTATGTGTGTTGTCTTAACAGGTTGTCAAACAGTTGAAAAAGAAGAAAAAATCGACGTAATTGCAACGGTGACAGATATGCAATATCGGAGTTCGTATCAAACAACGATACCCATATATAATGGCAAAACTACGACTTTCATCTCGCAAACGCATCCTGCACGTTACTTAGTAACCATTTCCTATGAAGATGTATCAGAAACTTTTAACAACAGAAATTTGTACGAAAATGTCAAAGAGGGAGATACTATTCAAATGGTATTGTACAGAGGTTATGATAAAGATAACAACTTGATTAAGCAAGCACTACAATTCCCTGAATAACCGTAGATTGTTCACTTGAATGGCAAGGAGAGAACGAATATAATTTCATTCTCTCCATTTGCATACTAAAAAAATCTTTAATAAATCTCCAACTTTTATATACCACTTCATATCATTTGTTCCCACTAAGACCAATTCTTACTTGTTTTCTGAATTATCTATAGTAACATTTCTATTATTGTTAATTAAAATATTTTTCGAATTATATTTTTCTCTTTTTATATTTTCAAGTTTTTCTTGATTTTGACTTAATAGATTGTTTAATGTTTTCCTTTGTCTATCATTTGCGAAGTAATCTCTAAATATGGAAAGCAATATTGCATTAGCCTCTTTTGAAATATATTGTTTAGATAAATCTATATTTGGATTAATACTATACTCATAATTTTTTTCCATATTACTTTTATAAAAATTAATCTTTTCTTGTGGAATTTTAGAATATTCTTCTTTCGAGAAATGACTTAATATTTCTAAAACTTCTGTATATGCTTTAGCATAAGAATTAGTCATCCTTAATTACTCCTTCTATTTGAAATTCTTGCTTATTTCTATTCATATATTCTTCATTATCACTTCTTGCTACATCTTCTATTGTTATTCCCTGAGTAATAGCGTTTGATACAACTGCTTTCATTGATATATTTGATTGATGCTCTATTATTGACTCATTTAATGTTAACTCATCACTTTTTTTCCTTCCTTCAAACCCTTGGGATATCAAAGTTTCAATTTGATCTACACTAATTTGCCCTAAATTATATTTTACTGATGTACTTTTATTTCCGCCTCTTAATAAATAATTAATACCATTATAATTATATATAGAAATGATATCACAAGTACTTTGACTTTCTTTCAGCAAATTAACTATTTTTAAATTTTGAGGATTAAAGTCTTTTGGTAAAATTCTTTTAGATATTGATAAGAAAAAATCTTTCGATTCTTCAAATCCAAAATCTTTATCATATCTTTTTAGCTGTTCAAACAAAAATTGAAATGTTTGTTCAGTATTAGGTTCATTTGTATATTTTTCATATTCTGATTGAAGCTTTTCAATATATTCAGGTGATAATGGTAAACTCTGTTTTGCTCTTGATTCATAATTTTCTTTTAAGCAGAACCCAGGAATACTATCATTTATAGAAGCTTCTCCTACTTTTATTCTAAATAATGCACTGTCAATTAAGAAATCTTGTATGTATTCTAGCCCATCTATTTCCACCTTTGCACAATAATGGCTTGAAATATATCCGTTACTTTTTTCATTTTTTCCAGTAATAATTTCTAAATTATCATTAAAAGAACAATCATAAATTTCTGGAACATCAATAATTGTTCCATCTTCCCTTAAAGCTCCTTCAACATCACCCTTTTTTTCCATTCCTATAACTTTAGAATTAATACCTATTTTATTTAATATAGCTACATATATCTCTGCCATTCCTCGACATACTTGTGATTTCTTAAATATATCTGTTTTTTCTCCTAATATTGTTGCTTATCTGTCTTTAGTTATTTGAGTAGGTTCTTTATCATCTTCTTTATTAAAATTTGCTGTATAATTATTGTCATAAATTAGTATTTTTCCCAGTTCTATATGCACCAATTTTGCTATATATAAATCAGATATTCCACTTTTTTTAATTCAGTAGCTTTATCTATAATACTTTTTATTTTATTTTTCATTTATTTATCTCCATCATCAAGTTATTGTACTAATATAATACCAATTTTTTTAATATTTGCAATAAGTCAACTTAATTTGACTTTGTTTTTATCACTACCTAAGTGAAAAGAGTATTCTAATTCTTGTTCCGATGAAATCACCTCCTTGAACTTTCTTAGAAGTACAGGACTTTGACTCTGTCATAAGACTTAACCCTCTATGAGTTATGACATATCGTCATAACTCGGGGGCTCTGCGATGTGAATTTACTAGTTTGACACCTACTAAAATAGATCTTTTTGTAAACCAAAAAATCAACCAGATTTTATTTTCTGATTGATTTTTGTATCTATCTGTTCTGTTAGTTAGAACAAAACGTCATTGGTTCGTTAGCGGTGGTTATTTGCGAAAAAAGATACTCTCACTATTGCACCACTTCCAATTATCGGCTGTAAATACATTTTAGCATACTTTTTTTACAAAACGTGTATTATTTTTTTATTTTTTCTGTAATTATTTAGATATTTATGATAAAATATTTAAAATTGAATAATATAAAGGAATGGTGAAAAATTGAAAAAGTTTGTTGTTATTTTTCTGTTTACAAAAGATTATAAAAAAGTATTAATGGTAAAACGAAATAAACCACCCTATAAAGGTTGCTGGAATGGAATCGGAGGAAAAATAGAAGAAAATGAAACTGAAATTCAAGCAACAATAAGAGAATGTTATGAAGAAACAGGAATACAATTAAATAATCCTAAACTACTTATAACTTATATATATCCTGAAACAAATAAAATGAACAAAGGAACAAATTTAAGTGTCTTATATGATTTTATAGATGAAGTCCCTGTAAAACCAAATTATGAAGGTATATATGAATGGAAAGATATTAAATTTGCTTTAGATTTTAATAATAAAAGCTTAGCTGGACTTGCAAATATAAGTCAATTTGTAAAAGAAATTTTTGATATAGAAGATATCCAAAAATTCTATGAATAGAAAGTGAGATTTAAATGAATAAAAATGTAACTATCGTTTTAGATGGACAAGCAGGAAGTTGTGGGAAAGGCAAAATAAGTGGTTATATTGCCCAAAAAGATAATATAGAAATATCAACTAATAATTGGTCTTCAAATGCAGGGCATACATATGTTAAAAATACAGGAGAAAAAATAGTTGTTAGCCATCTACCTATGGCTATAATAAATAGCAATACTAAACTTTGTCTTAATGCAGGCAGTATTATTACTCCTGAAATACTAGAAAATGAACTAATAAAATATAAAGACATTTTAGGAGAGAGAAAAGTTTATATACATCCTAGAGCAATGATTATTAAAGAAAAACATAGAGAACTAGAAAGGAAGCTTATTAGAAGTGGTTCAACTTTTAAAGGATGTGGAGCAGCCTTGGCTGAAAAAAGCATGCGATTACCACAAGTAGAACTCGTAAAAGATTTTTATAATAATTTTTCTGATTATGCTAAAAGTAAAATAGAAATTACAGACACTTCTTTAATTTTAGCAAGTTCACAAAGTTCAATATTAGTTGAAGGAGCTCAAGGAGCAGATTTAGATATAAATTATGGATTAGATTACCCTAATGTAACTAGTAGGCAGTGCAATGCTTCGCAATTAATTGCTGATGCAGGAATATCACCTTTTAAGGTAAAAGACATTATCATGGTTATAAGACCTTATCCTATACGAATTAGTAATAAAACTAATATTGGTGTAGATATTTATAGTGGAGATTATGCAGGAAGTAAAGAACTTACTTGGGAAGAAATCAAAAAAAGATGCAATACAGATTTTGAATTGCAAGAATATACAACTGTTACTAAAAAAGTTAGAAGAGTTTTTGAAATGAATTGGGATAGATTAAAATATAATGTAAGGATAAATAATCCTACACAAATTGCTTTAAATTTTGCACAATATATTGATTGGAATGCCTATAGATGCAACAATTATAATGATCTACCAACAAAAGTAAAAGATTTTATTCATAGAGTTGAAGAATTAACTAATACACCTGTTACTATGATAGGAACAGGTGAAAGAAATTGTGATATAATAGATTTACGATAAAAATTTGACTTTTTCTAATATAGATAGAAAATGAGAACTACAGATGTTTTGGGTTACCACTTATACAAATAATAACGACACATCCCCTCCGGTTGAAGTGCACCCAAAAAGTTGACCACTTTTTGGGTACACTTCATTGCGAGACAATAAATTTTTTCACACCATCCTTTCATTTGGATGATTTTATATTGTTTTTAAGCAACAAAAAATCAACCAGATTTTATTTTCTGATTGATTTTTGTATCTATCTGTTCTGTTAGTTAGAACAAAACGTCATTGGTGCAGATGGCCGGAATCGAACCGGCACGGTGTTTAACCACCGCAGGATTTTAAGAATTTAACGCACCTCATCTTTTACCATTAGATAACCTCTTTTAGTAATAGTTACTAACCTCTTAAATTCGCTTATTTGTAAGAAAATTATAACACAAGTATTGATAAATATGCAATACAAATAAAAATCTTCTTTTCTAAAATTTTGAATTTGATGTTAGAACTGTGTTAGAACTTTTGATAGAAGTAACAGTCTAATTTATTATTGATATTTTAAAATCAAATTTTGCATTTTAAGGAAATTGTATTATAGCTATAAAATTATACTCTTCCTAATTTTAAATCGCTACAAAGCGATTGTGAGAGCAAATTAAATAAGAATATTATCGATAAAGTCCGTTTGTAGAATAAAAATCCACAAACGGGCTTTTTTGTCGTGCAAAAGAGAAATGCAACACCTCTTAAAAAGTGTTTGGTGTGATGAGCCGATGCTATAAAGTTCATTCGTATTTGTATAAGCAGTCTAATTATACAAAGTGCGTGAGTGAGATTTTAGAACACAGACTCACAATAATAAAAGAGTATTCGGTGGCAAAACTTGGTGTGGATTTGTAATTGTAAAAAGTTTGGACAAGTATGAACAAGATACTTTCATAGTATCAGCAATTATAGTAGCAAAAGCTACTTACTAGACTACCTATGAAACAAGGCGAACGACCGACGGTTTCAGCTTGTATAGGTGTAATAATTCTATTTTTAACAAATGGGATTATTACACCTAATTCACTT
>CAMMDS010000042.1 GCA_946495655.1 uncultured Clostridium sp. | reverse complement strand
TCTTTAGAACCCTGTAAAATGTTAAGTATAATAACAAAAAAAGACGTTTTAAAAACGTCTTTTGTAAATGGGGCGGATGGCGGGAATATGCTGCAACCTCTCGCACTAATAATTGCACAAGAAATGAAAAACATATCCATAGAAGAAATGCGTTGTTATGTGTAATTATAAAGTCATCTACACTTAATACAGGTTTTGCAAATGTTGTGCTTTTGTGAGGTCATCAGCTTGTGAATATTGATATAATTTAGAATAGGTTTCGTTAAATAATTCGGTTGACATATCATTATGGGTTAAACTATTTAATTTGTGGCTTATATTTAATGCAAGGGAGTTATAATAGGTTACAATAATATCACTCTTAATCGTAACATCTTTGAGTGTGCATTGGTCAGAAAAAGCAATTATTGAATAGATAGGTATTCTATCATTTACAATTTTTCTAACAGCTCTTATGTGTGTGGCATTTTGCATTATAGGATTATAAAATCTGTATTTATCCCCATTAGGAAATGTTTCTACCCATTGTTTTTGATACTCTTTACCAAATATCCACCCACTATAATTTTTGCTTTCTATCACAAATAATCCTTTAGGGTGCAACATAACAATATCAATTTCAGACGTAGCACCGTTTTGGCGAGGAATATAAAGGTTAAATAAGAACTTACACCCAATCATTTCAAATGATTGTATGCGTTTATAAAGTGAATATTCTCCACTTATTCCTGCGTTAAAATGAATTGCTAAATACGAATGATTAGTGATTTGGGAGTAATAACTGTGTTTATATCTCTTATAATCATTAACTATTAAAGTTATTATAATAATAGCAATTGCAATTATTATTCCATATTCCATAAAGCACCTATTTAATAGTTACAGCGGGAACTGTTTTCACCCCCATTTTTGACTCGTATTGATAAGTGCCAATTTGCTTAACACATTTACCTTTAGGAATACTAATTTTTAAATCATCATAGAAGTTACTATTTTCATCTCCAACTAAAAGCACCAAGATTTCATTAGGGTCATAAATTGAATTAGGAATACTTTTTGCGTGAGTTAATGCCAAGTCAGGTGCTAATGTTTGGAATGTATGAAGCTGTTTAGCACCTATACATTTTCCCTCTTCTTCAAATAAAGTTAAACCGGGAACCCCTGAATTACTTGATGAATTAACAGCAATTCCAAATATAATCATAATTATAAACATTGTTATCATGCCTGAAATAAAAATTAAAATATTCTTAAGCATTATTCTTTTCTCCATGGATTATTATTGGGATTAACAAACTTCTTACCTGTAAAATAGGTAATGGGACAGCTATTACCACTCCATTGCCACTTAATCACATTATTATTCTTATCAACTTCTAATATTCGACTACAAGTTGCTTCACCACCATAAACATAAGACTGGTTTCCTGTTACAGAATATGAACTAACAGTCCAATAATACAGTTTCTTTCCTGCAATTATCTTTTCATCAGTTGGATAACCCCAATGTTCGATTACAGTTTCGATATTTTCGCCAACCCAACTGTCCATTATATTGCCCATTGTCTTTTTAGCACCAAACGCAAAAGACGTTGGCTGAATTAATATAACTATTAGTAATAATATTAAAATCTTGTTCATACATTCTCCTTACCTCATTCTACCACAAACATATAAACTGACTAATGTGTTTGTAAAACGTTCGTTTTTTGAACGCCAAAAAACTATAGTTAACCACGTTCGTAAAATATCGCAGCATATCTTTACAAACGTTCGTTAATGTATTGATATTTTACGAACGATATGCCATAATAAGAATGTAAGGAACAAAATACGAAAGGCGGACACAATGAGAAATCAAGAAATCAGAAAAACAGTTGCAGAATTACAAAACTTATACACAAATTTAGAGGCTTTAAAATCTGTTATTGCAGAAAAAGAAGGCTTGATAAAAGATGAAATGGAAGCAAGAGAAATCGAAACATTGGATTTAGGTAATGTAATTATTAGATTTACTTCTGTATTATCTAACAGATTTGATACAACAGCATTCAAAAAGGATTTTGCTGATATTTATGCTTTATTTACAAAGCAAGTTGCAAGTCGCAGATTTTCAATAGCTTAAAGATGTGGGGGGCTTATGCCCCCATATAAAAGGAATTTAAAATGGTTAATTTTGATGAAATATTAGACAAATTAAGAGATATAAAAGGTATTGCAAATGCCTTAGACAAAATGATTTGGAATATCGAGTACGTGCCAAAGGAAAATAAAGAGGATTTTAATAGTGTATTGATTCTTTCTGAATATTTAATTAACAGCTTAAATGGCGTTTATAATTTGATAAAAGACGAGGTTTAGAAATGGCAGAAAATAGAATTTATGCGTATTGTAGAGTGTCTAAAAATGACGGTTCAATGACTATTGATAATCAAGTCCACACTATCGAACAATACGCAAATGCTAACAATATAACCATTGCAACAATATACCGTGATGAATGTAAAGGCGATACACCAATTAAACAACGTTCCCAGTTGCCTGTTATGCTAGAAAATTTAAGGTCCGGGGATACTGTTATAGTTGTGGAGTGTTCACGCTTGCACCGCTCGTGTAGTGGACTTGAAAGCATTTACCGTGAAATAGTAGAGAATAAAGGTTGTGAATTTATCACTCTTGATGAAAAAGAAAAGATACTATGCACCAATGGTGCAAATGACGACTTAATGCAAATGTCTATGAAAAAAATTATTCTAACAGTGTTAGGCACTGTGGCGGAAATGGAGAAAAAAAATATTGGAGCAAGAACCAAAAGAGCCTTAGCAGAAAGAAAAGCCAAAGGAATAAAATTGGGTCGTCCAGCCGTTGAGCTACCGCCAAAATTTAAAGAACTGTACAAACAGGCATGCCGGGGGGATATTACCCATGTGCAAGCCATGCAAGAATTGGGATTGAAAAAAACAAGTTATTATAAACTGGCTAAAAGTCTTAAAGGGTAAAAGTTTGTAGAGTGTTGAAAAAATTTATCAGGCTTATATCAAAATAAAAATCGAGGGGGTATATAAAAGCTCTATGGGGGATAAACCCTTGTGTAGTTTGGCTTGTGGATTTAGGACTTGTTTTTATGTTACATATATGTAAAGTCTCTTGCACATCCACGAGGCTTGTATCACAAGCATTGCAGAGGTGTAAGAGCCTTTTGTTATAGGAGTTATAGAGCTGTATATACGCCAGTCTAGCTATTTATTTAGGCTAGGCAGTAACTTTTTGGCGATATATGCTTGGTATTTGCTGTCAGTCTTCTGCAATAATGCTTTGGCTTTTTCCATTGGGGTTAAAGGCTTTGGAGTTTCCGCAGTCTTAACTATATCGTTGTTTTGTTGTTTTTCTTTTTGTGTATTGTTGAAGCACTCTTCTAAAATTTCTAATACTAATTGTTCTACTAAATGTTTGTAATCCATGTTTTTATTCTCCTTTGAATTGTTTTAAAATCTAAAATTAGAACGTGTAGAAAGCCCAGGAAGAGGGGCAAAAATATAACTAGGTAATATTTTGCACCCCTCGTTTCGGATTAATCGGGTTTCTTCCTCAGTTGGTTAACATTGTTTAAGTGCTTAATCCATTCCTTTTTAGCGGATTCTAACTTCCGCATAAATTGAGTTTTTGGGTAAGTTTTTCCACCTAGCTTCTTTTTGAAGAATGCTTGGAATTCTTCATCTTCAATAAAGTTATAAGTGTCAATTTTAAATTTATCCATTTCCTTTTTCTCCTATTATTAACGTCTTATTAATTTTCTTCCTAAATAAGTTGTTGTATTTTTTTCTTCTTTTTTTATGTCATTTTGATTTAATGTAAAATACTCGTGCATTTTATCTCTGTTGGATAAAAGGTATTTCACGGTTTCTTTTGTTATAGGTGTTTGATTAACAGGCATGTTTAATAAGCCTTGCTGTATTCCTATTTGTTGTAATATTTCAAGGACTGTTGCTATACGTGTTAAATCGTGCATGTAATCTTCAAGCTCTAAGTTGTATATCAGCCCTTCCAATGTTATTGTAAGTCTGTTTGATTTTACCTTTTTCTTTATTTCATTCCCTGTTAAATCCTGTGTTTTTTCTGTGTGTTCTATGTTTTTAACGAATCTCAAATAATTAAGAAAAGTATAAACATATTCTTTTTGGTGCAAATTTAATCTTTTGTAATAGTGAAGGCTTTGTTTATATGAGTATTGTTTAATACTCTTACTGATAACATTAGAATCAACAATAAATACTTCATCTAAGACTTTAAATTTATTAATTAAACCTATCGATTGTAGTTCTTTTAAGCTGTTTATAATTTGATTTTTTGTTTGATTTAAATTAAAATCCTCAATACTAAAGAACTCTAAAGGTATAGCAAATGGTTTAATATCTTCATTTGTCTGTCTATATATTGCTGTGCTATTTGTTGCAAAAATTAAAATCAATTCTAAAACATTTAATACCTTTAAAGATATGACATTTTCGCCTAATAGCCTAAGTACCGTCATTGGCATATTATAAGTATGAGTTACGTTATTGGATAAGAGGAAATAATTATCTTTATTTTCTTGGATGTTTCGGTGTAATTCCAAAATCTTTTTTACTTCTTTTGGGGTTAAAATTGGTGCAAAAACGACACTATATAAGCGAGCCGTATTTGTATATGTTGGCAAAGTATATTTATTGAATGTTAATTCAAATGTATCCAACAATTGCAAATGTTCGTTTTGTTCCTTTAAAGGTTCAAATTGGTTAATTATATCCTCATCAAAGGCAAATAAAATATAGTTTGTTTTTGTGGTTTTTTGCTCGATATGCAGCCAGTCTTTTATATAGGGTTTTAAAAGTTTTAACACCATGCCTGAAACTTTTAAACAAATACATGTATTTTGGGGGATAGTTAATGTAAAAGACTCATTAGCTTCAAGGTCATTAGCGATTTTATTTGAATTTGTTTCAAAAGATGATAAATCATTTGAAACAATATTGAAGCCTTGATTAATAAGGGCTTGTATCTTTTTTCTACTTTTTTCTTTTAATACTTCTTTTTCTTCAAAAGTTAGGTTTTGCATTTTCATATAATTTTTCTCCTGCAATGTACAGAATAAAATATAATAATTATTAAAAGTAATGCAGATGATTTTATTCATCTGCATTTGTACATTACATGAAAATGCTCATATATCTAAAATATAAACTCTATAGTAAGAAATAAGGTAATTCCTTTATTCGTTACACTTTAAAATCCGCTAAAGCAGATTTTAAATTAATTCTTTAGTTAATTAATTTCTATTTATTGCATTTATTCTTTTTGTTTATTATTGGTTAATTAATTAACTAATTCATTAATTACTTTATTCTATGTGAAAAAGTAAAAAAACAAAAACGGCTTTAAATCCAATAAAATCAACAATCAAATTCAAAAGTCAGCATATAAAACAGCCCTTATGCAGCTACCGACAAGGCTTTTGGTTTGACAAAGTCTTGGGTTTATGATATAATCATCACAGAGTGTTATTGATACAAAAACATAGACAATTGGAAGCAACTATCACTCAATAATGCCCTCAACTTGAGTCCATACACGGATTGCATACCCCAGTCATTGAATTGGAAAGTCAATACAAACGTCACAAAGAAGTTATGGCACAATTAGTCTATCATAGCAAGACCTTTGGGAATAAAGTTATTCCTGGTGTGTTGTTGCTATGGTAGGACAAGATTGAGTGATTTAAAGGTTATTGTTGAAGATTATACCCCTGTATTAAATGATAATGATATAAAAGACTTGGTCAATTTTGTAGTAGAATT
The DNA here is from genome assembly GCA_946495655.1 of uncultured Clostridium sp. Classification (GTDB taxonomy): domain Bacteria; phylum Bacillota; class Clostridia; order TANB77; family CAG-508; genus CALXVA01. The sequence continues at coordinate 1,803 of CAMMDS010000042.1, read as the reverse complement.
ATTTTGTGCAAATAATTCAAGTGGGGTGCAAAATGGTCAAGAAAGCAGTGTATTACGGAAGGGTGTCAACCGCAGAACAAGCCGATAGTGGTTATAGCTTGGATATGCAAAAGGATAAGTGCACCAAATGGGCACAAGAACACGACTATGAAATAGTTGAATATTTTGAAGACAGAGGAAAATCTGGTTCCAACTATAAAGAACTTAAAGAACTACAAAAGTTGCACAATTACATTTCATTAAACAATGTCGACTCTATTATTTGTTGGCGATTAGACCGTTTGGGTAGATATGATGTAGAATTCTACATTCATACCATGAAGAAAATTGATGATTTGGGGATGTCTATTTGTATTGCGGAATACGGTTTAGATACAAATACTATGCCAAGAGTTGTGTTGGCAATGCAAATGGGATTGGCAACTGATGAAGTTAAGACTATTAAGAAAAGAACTAAAGACACTATGCTTTTCAGAGCACAACAAGGCTTTTATATGGGTAAAGCTCCAATAGGATATATTAATACTCAAGTGAATGGGAATGGATTATTAGTTGTAAATACCGAAATTGCGCCATTTATATATCGAGCATTTTCTCTTTATGCGACAGGAAATTATACAATGCAAGCGGTGGCTAATGAATTGCATAAACAAGGCTTCTCTAAAAATGAAAAGCCTTATCCTGTAAGGAAAATTGAGCATATTCTCAAGAATATAACTTACACAGGTTTAATGAAGTATGGAAAGAATGACGATGGTTCAGATAGGATATTGCAAGGCGTACACGAGGCAATTGTCCCAATGCAACTATTCAAAGATGTTCAAGCGGTATTAAAATATGGCGGTAAACCAAATACAAAGCATACTGAGTTTATTTATTCCAAATTTATTAAGTGTACTTGTGGTTGTTATTTAAGTCCTTCAACTACAAAAGGTGCACACAATAGCGGAAATTATATATATTACAGGTGCCATAATAAAGACAAAATTCATAAACATATTAAAAGCGTCAAACAAGATGATATTAGCAGGCACATTAATAATATATTCTCCGAAATTAAGATTCCTGAATTTGTACTTAAAAATATAAAACCTAAACTTGTTAATGCGTTAGATGAATTTTATAAGACAGAAAAGCAAGCTCTTGAGGTTCAAACTCGCAGATTGCATGAAATAGAAAAAGCAATTCTCAAGACTCATGAAGAACGAGTATTAGGAGAATGCAAGCTTTCAGATAGCGATTATAACAAACAGATGACAGGCTGGGAAGAAGAAAAGCAGTTATTAAATGAGAATATTCAAAGCATTTCAATTATTAGCAAGAATATTTATAATAACCTAAATACATTAATGAAATTTCTAAACAATATAGATGACACTTATAAGAACGCAGATATTCCGAATAAACAAAGATTACTTCGTATGACTTTTGAAGAAGCAACTTATGATACAGAAACAGAGGTATTAAGATTAAAATTAAAACCTATATTTCAAGCTCTGAGGATTCTTAAAGATAATGCAGAAACACATTCAAAAAAAGTTGCAACCCAGTCTAAAGTCAGCAACGAAGAACTTTTGCAGATTTTATCTAAAAATATAGAAATCTCGTTAAAAAACGAAGTTACAACCCTGAAAAAACTCTCTATAATTGAAAAAGAGCCTACTAATGAGACTCTTTCTGTAAATGGGGCGGGTGATGGGGTTCGAACCCACGAATATCGGAACCACAATCCGAGGCCTTAACCACTTGGCGACACCCGCCATATAGCTTAATATATTTCAAACAAAAACATAATTCAAGATT
>CAMMDS010000041.1 GCA_946495655.1 uncultured Clostridium sp. | reverse complement strand
TAATTGGTCAAGTTCTGGATTATTAATATCACTCGAATAATTTTTACATTCTATAAATAAAAATGGACAAGGTACATTTGCTTTTTCAGATATATATGTAAAAAATCCATATTCTGAAACATTTGTAAAACATATATCTATTCTTTTTCTACCATCATTAATTTCTTTTTCCTTTTTTGGATTTATAAGATTTGGATAAAGTAATAGTTCAAATACACCAATCATTAAATTGTGAAATTCAGATGCTGATTTTGTACCATATGGAATACTTTTCAATCTATTAATTAGAATATCACAAATTTTATCTATAGAAATATCTTCTAACATATTTCCGTTCATAGAATTACTTTTATTTAAATAAGTTTTTTTGAAATCTTCCAATACCTCAGGATGATTCATCGTAAAGTTACTTAAATAATCTTTATTCATTTCTTCTTCAGTTTCTATAATATCTTTTTTAGTAACAAACAGCTCTTTTGATTTTTTCCTTCGTTGTACTAAATTAGTCATATTTTTTATATTTTCATCTTGTAAAAAATTTAATACAAAATGTTGACGATATTGTGAACTAGATCCTTCAAGTGTATAGTTAACAATTTTTTTGGGTACTAATAATACGGGCTTATCATCAATTATCAATCTATCCATATATTCATTTTCCCATTTTAGTGTTTTTTCATTCCAAAAGAAGCCAGATGGGACATTATGAGTAAGTTCTATATTAAGTAAATTACATTGACTAATTGTATATTCGAGTAAATGCTTTTTTAATATATTAGTTAACATATCAGACAACATATCTTTATCAAATCCATTTACCAAAACTCTTAAATCTTCTATATCTTGCAGAACTCCATCTTCTATTGCTTTACTATTCTTTAAAGCATTAAATATCTTCTCTGCACCAATTTGTCCTACACCTTTTCCTTTAGATATACCTTTAGATAATCCTAAATGAGTTTCGTTTATTTCACTTAAATGAGAACATAAATATTTTGCTTGTTCATCTAAATTATTTGATAAAGTATTTATTAAATAAGAAAAAAATGAGTCCATTGTTTCTACAAATTTTGCATTAAATTCACTATCATATTTTCTAATTAAATTAGAATCAATAAACAATGGAATATCTCTTTCAGTATCAATATCTACAAAATCAAGTTCAAATTGAGATTTTGTTAAATTTAATTTCTCACTAATTTTCATTTTTCTCCCCCCAAAAAAATTCATGTTTTTACAACATTATAGATTATTTTTACAAATTTTTCAAATAACATTGATTTTAAAACTTTTGTTTGGTATAATGATACAAAATAATTATTATTTCTAAAAGGAGGTCAAAATATGCCAGAGTTAAAAGTTTTAAATCAAAAGATAACTTATATAAAAATTGATGATGAAGATTATATATCAATTACTGATATGTTAAAATCAAAAGATGGGGATTTTTTTGTTTCAGACTGGTTAAGAAATAGAAATACTATTGAATTTTTAGGCATTTGGGAAGAAATTCATAATCCTAATTTTAATTATGGCGAATTCGCCATAATTAAAAGTCAAGCAGGTTTAAATAGTTATAAAATTAGTGTTAAAGAATGGACAGAAAAAACAAATGCGATTGGAATAATATCAAAAGCAGGAAGATATGGAGGAACTTATGCTCATAAAGATATTGCTTTTGAATTTGGAATGTGGATTAGTCCAAAATTTAAACTGTTACTAATAAAAGAATTTGAAAGATTGAAAGCAGAAGAACAGAAACAAATAGGTTGGAATGCTAAAAGAGAACTTTCAAAAATCAATTATAGAATACATACTGATGCTATAAAAAATAATTTAGTACCTAAAGAATTAACTAAAAATCAAATTAACTTTGTTTATGCAGAAGAAGCTGACGTATTAAATATGGCATTATTTGGTATGACAGCAAAAGAATGGCGTGAAAAAAATCCTAATTTAAATGGAAATATAAGAGATTATGCAACAATGAATGAATTAATATGTTTATCAAACTTAGAAAACCTAAATTCTGTTTTTATAAATGAAGGATTAAAACAAAGTAAAAGACTTGAAAAATTAAATAAAATTGCTATATCACAAATGCAAATTCTAAATGATACAGATATTAAGTATTTAAATTCATAATTATAAAAACAGAATGTACCACCATCAATGTATGATACATTCTGTTTGTCTGTTGGCTAACTTTTTCACGGCAACCGTCTTTTCAAAATTGCATCTTCATGTGCTTTCCTGTCTTTCTCACATCTTGTAACATATCTTGTGCCATCGTAATATTGAGTTTTTTTCCTTTGAGGCATGTACCTCACAGGGCAGTTCTTATTTTTACAAAAAGCACATTTTAAGTTACTCTTCAGTACTGAGAAAAATGTAAGTTTTGCCATTCTATTTTCCTCCTTAACAATTCTGTTTACGAGTTACATTAAAAGTCTGTTTGAGTATCAACCTCCTTAATATAATCGAGAAGATCAGAGAATTTTTCATCATCAGCATATAATGACTTGTCCCATTCGTACCAAATGTCAAATGCTGTTGTTGCTCCATTTTGCACTATTTGCTGAACTCTTTTGCTTTTGAAAACAACATTGTTTTCTTGCTTATCCAAAGGATTTTGACATCCCATATCCTGATAAACCTTTGCCTGTATATCAGCATCTAATTTATCACAATGATAAGCAAAAATTGCTTCTCTTGTTTTCCTTTCATCAAATTCCAGCAATAATGCAAAATATTCTTCTTTCTTAATTAAGTCTCCAAGAACTTCCTTGATTGCTGCATGTTCATTTTGCATTTTTTCCTCTGGAGTAATATTATCAAAAGGAGTAATATCTCCTATGACAACTTCTCCTAATTCATGAAGTACCAGCATTTTTATTACTTTACTGATGTCTAAATGTGTTTCAAATTCAGAATCGATACTCAATGCCAGTATACATGTTCCATAGATATGTTCAGCAATACTTTCAATTCTCTCCTTACTCACGTTCCAATGTGTTTCATTCCAGCCACTTCTAATTTTATACTTCAGCTGTGTAGCTAAAAGATAAAACCTCATTGTACTCTTAAGCCGTTTTTTCATGTAAATTCCTCCTTCAATAATTATTGTGTTGCAAATGTTTCTTTATGATTAACTCCCAAAGGAGATTATAAAAAATAATTGGTTTATTAACTAAATTTTCTCAATTATACCATAAAAGCTTGTATTTATCAATAGTTCAGCATATTTTTAGGTAGAATAAGAAAATAATGACTAAATACTATTTAATAAATATAATGCTATTTGATTTTGTTGATTATTATTCATTTCCATTATTTTAGCCATAGCAAATAGAATAGTAGGATATTTTCTCATATTTACAAAGCTTGTCAAATATTCATTATCAATTTCTTTTAATTTTCTATCAAATACGCTGTGTATGTGTGCTTTATTATATTTTAAGTTAGTATAAGCACTTGAACTTATATATACACCGAATCTCAATTTATTCTTCAAATCCATATTCTTAATTATATTTATTAAATTTGTTACTTTATCATCTATAATATTATTCATAATACAAATTCTCCTTTAACTTAAATTAAAATCATTTTTCTTTTTTAGTTTATTATTCTTATTCTCATCTGGTATAGTTACTTTTCTTAAAATGTTATTGGCAATTTCATTATCGTTATCATCAAATATACCATTTTTATATAAGTCATCACTAACATATTTGTACTTTTCATCCTTATCAAAACCAATTTTACTTTGAAAGTGTTTAATTAGCTTACGCCAAAAGTTTTTAAATTTTTGAAGTTCGTTTTTTATTCTTTCTTTTTCAGCTTGTAGCTTACTAATATGTTTATCTTTAGAAGATATTTCACTTTCTAATTTACTGATTTTATTATCTTTTTCTTCTATTTGATATTTAAGTGAACGATTCTCTTTTTCTATTTCAAAAGCACTATGTTCAAAATCTATAATAGCTATATTTAAGTCATTAACGCTTCTAACTGTTTTAGTGGTATCTTTTACATCTTTGGTAAAATTTTTGATTTTTTGGACATCCTCGTTTGAAATAACCATATTATTTTTATTAAACTTAGCAGGTTTTAAATTATCTAATATTTGATTTATATCTTTTGTTGTATTATCAAGTTTGTTAGTCTGTTTATTAGCTTTATCCAGTTTTTTCTCTTTTTCAGCAAGTTGTTTTTTTATATTTGAATAATTACTCATATCTTTAACATTTATATCTTGATTTCTGCCTTTTTGTTTTTCTTTTAATTTAATATCCATACCATAAAATTTATTAAAAGACTTTATACAAGCATTTCTCATTTTATCTTGAATTTTAGTTAATGATTCTTTTGTAAATAGTTGTGATTTTCCAACTTGTTTTTTCATTCCTCTAGTGCAATTTTCTATTATAGGTACACCTACAATGTGCATATGGGGAGATGTTTCATCAAAATGAATAGTAGCATTTGCTATTTTAAAAGTTGGTAAAATTTTAACTAAATCATTTACTTGCTCATTATACACATCAATCATTTTTAGTCTGTATTGTTTGTCTTTATCTTTCCAAAACTCCATATCTCCAAGTTCAACTATAATTTCACAAGCAAGGTCATTTTGAGATTCATTTATTTTCATAAAATAGTTTTCTATTTTTCTATCATTTCTAGTCTGCTTATTGTTGTATTCTATACGAGCTTCTTCAAATTCTTCTAAGTATAAATCTTTTACATCATTTACAATATCATTTGTACCACGAATTACTCTAATTAAATCTTTTTCATTATCATAATCTCTTAAATTATGCTTATTTACTTTAGATAAAACATTTGAGTTTTGAATAGCATTATTTGAAAGAGAAGTAGTGCCAGATACATTTCCTTTAGCAACTTTTTTTGCTGATTTACTTTTGTTTTTATCACTTCCTAAATGAAATGAATAAGCTAATTGCTGTTCCATAAAAGCACCTCCTTTGAAATTTCTTCGTAGCATAGGACTTTGGCTCTGCCATAAGTCCTAACCCCCTATGAGTTATGACATACTATCATAACTCGGGGGCTCTGCGAGGCATAAATTAACTATCGCCACTTTCATTTTTACTAAAGTAAAAACAAAACGTGCCACGTTAATTTAATTGTTGCAGAGAAAAGATAAGTAGTATTCATGCAACAATTATTTATGCTTTTTCTTCGAAGTAATATGGGTAACAACACCCAAGCGTAATTTTCCTTCTGGTTTTGCCAAGAAGTTTTTAAATTGTTTTATTGCAACAAATCTTATAATCTTTTGATTTTTTTTAATCTTAAATTCTACAGCTCTGTTTCTAATCTTTGCGACTTCTGTTTTAGTATCATAATTTTCGTCAATCTTATCATCGTGGAAGTAATATTCTCCTAAATCCATATAGTTTATATCTAATTCTTTTTTCAATGTTCCAATATAATCATCTAATTGTTCTTTATTCATATTTACACTAACTTTGGCATCTTCAAGTTTTCCATCTCGTTCTATCATAGTTGGAACATCAACAATTCCTTTATCATATAGCTTGTCTATCTGTTCAATAAAGCTACTTCTAAAATTTACTTTTTCTATTTCAAAACTACCATCTTTATTTTTCTTTAAAGTAGCAGTATCAATAAATTTTGAAATAAAAGATTGCTTTTCATCTTTACTTTTCATAGTCCAAAGTTTTAATAAAACGTCTTTATACATTTCGTGTTCAGTTAGTTTTTCTCTTTCAATATCTCTTTCAGCCATTAGATGTTGTGGATTATAATTTTCTTTATCAAAATCTAATGCATCAATTCTTTTATTTTCTAGTGTAGAAAGCTTTTCTTCAATTAGTTTATAATCTTCAGAGAAATCTTCCATCTCTAAAATACCATTCATATAAGCTTTTTTTAGTCTGTCTTTCTGTTGCAAAAGTTTCTTTATTTCTTCATCAATTTTCTTACTTTCATCATCTTTCTTTTCAGCAAGTATAGGGTAGAAATATTTTTTTACATGATAATCGTATTCTACTAAATCTAAAATATAATCAATTAAGCAGTTTTCTATTTCATCTTCGTTATAATACAATTTACAAGTATCACAGTAATAATACATATATTTAGATTTCTTTCCACCAGTTCCTTTACAAGTCATTATTTGACCACAAGTAGGGCATACAAGTTTTTGAAAGAATATATAAACTCTATTTCTACAATAGGCTCTTTGATTTGTTTCTTTTTGATTTTGAACTTCTTCCCACATAGCTCTTGTTATAATAGGTGGTACAACATCCATATAGATTTCAGTTTCTTTGTCATTATCATTTTTATATCTTTCATAATCTCCCATATATATTTTGTTATTTATAATTCTATTAACAGAAGAGTCAATCCATTTTTTAACTTGTGGATATAAAACTTTTTCTTGATTTAGAATATTGGCAATAGTTTGATAGCTTTTACCTTCTAAATACAATTCAAATATTCTTAAAACAATATCTTTAGTTGCATTATCTATTTTTAAAGTTTTATCTTGAGCTCTATAATAACCAAGAGGGCATTTACCAGGTATATGACCAGCTTTAATTGCACCATTTAAACCAAATTTTGTTCTTTCACTAACTATTTCAATTTCTAGTTGAGAAAGTACAGTTAACATTCTAACAAAGAAACGACCATTTGCAGTAGAAGTATTTACATCATCTCTATCACAAATTAAATAGCAATGGTATTTCTCAAGAGTACTAATTAAAACTTCTAAATCACGAACTGAACGAGTAACTCTATCTAATTTATAAGCTACAATATAGTTAATGAATCCATTTTTCATATCTTCAATCATTTGCTGGAATTGAGGTCTATTTTTCATATCTTTTGCAGATATTCCTGCATCTTTATAAACTTTAAATACTTCAAATCCTTTATATTTGCATAATTGTCTTAATTTTTCTTCTTGTTCTCCTAAACTAAATCCTTCTCGTGCTTGATCTTCGGTACTTACTCTAATATAAATACCTGCAATTTTCTTTTCTTCTGATGATTGACTCCATAACTCTGACATTTGAAACCTCCTTAAAAACATAAAAGTGCTAGAAAGCTTATAGCTAACTAACACTTAAAATTTATCTTATTATTTACTTGTATTACTTGCTGATAAAAAGAAAACTTCTAGTATTAGTTGCCACTGATAAAATCTCTTAATTTTGAGAGTGGTATTTTATTTGCTAAATTACCTATATAGAAATACTCATGTTCATTAAAGAATAAATATAGCTTTTCTTTAATAACTACACTATGTGGTTCTACATAAGCAATGTTAGTTTTTTCAACCATTCTCAAATTACCATTCTTTATCTTTGGTTCACAATTACTAAAAGTGCAAGCCCATTCAATTTTAGAAAGTAATTCTTTTTCTACTGCTAATTTTCTTTTAACTATGCGTATCATATCACAAAAACCTCCTTTTTTCAATGATTTGAGGCTATTTTTATATACTTTTGGTAAAAAAAGTAAAAAAATAAGCCGATTAAATCGACTTATATAAATGTGATTGATACTCACTTTATATTTTCTTCAAACTTACTTATATCAATATTTTTAAGTAGTTCGACGAAAATGCATTTTGGAGCGGGTAGCG
>CAMMDS010000040.1 GCA_946495655.1 uncultured Clostridium sp. | reverse complement strand
GGCGGTCTATCTCTTGTTTTCGGTTGCTTGCTTCCTTACCGTACATGAGCATTCTGTTGTCCCTTGTAACGAATCATTAATTATATTTAAAATTCTTTCAAAATTTTTATTTCTAATGTTTGATTTTAGCCTTGCTAAAATTGCCAATTCATCAATATTAACTATTAAACCAGAATATCCTGCTAATCTTACAAAACCTGCAAACAATTTTAAATATTCATAGAAATTATTATCATCGATTATTGTTCTTACGCCTAAATCGTTACGAGCATCAATTTTTGTTGTATATTCTGCTCTTAGCCATCTTAAGACTTGTGACATTTTTATATCATCACCATTTTGGTATGCATTAATATAGGTTGTTAAAACTTTTGAAAAATCATAACATGCGACATATTTTTCTAATGGCATCAATTCTTTATAAATATTTTCTTCAGTAATATTTTCATTACTTTTTAATATATTTGATGCCCATCTCTCAATAATAGATCTTAATGCACCACCATCAGGTTTAGTTTTGGTAGACATATTTGTTATTAGCTCAGAAAATAATTTTTGTGATTTCCCATCTGACGAGCATAATACCTTTTCTGTTGTAATATCTGCAGAAACTACCACTAAATTCTTTTCATGAGCAATTAATTTGGATAATGTTAGGAAAAAAGTTTTGCCTGAGCCATATTCCCCAATTATAAATCTTGTTTTTGCTCCGCCATCAGAAATTAATTCATAATCTTTTATCATTTCTTTAATTTCATCAGCCCTACCTACTTGAATATGTTGTAATCCAATTCGTGGAACAATACCTGCTTTTAGAGATTCTATAATTGCATTCTTTTCTTTTGATTTGATTTTTATTTTTTCCATAATAATTATCCCTTATTTTTTAATTAAACTAACAACGTCTTTATTTACAAGATATACATCATCATCTTCTTCAACAAGAAAATCACCAAATTCTTCGTTGCTCCACTCATTAATTTCATCTATTGTGCTACTTAACATCATTCCTTTATTTTGAATAACATTTAGGAGTTCATTACGAGTCCAGTTTTCTTTTTCAATAATGATGTTTACGATGTTTTGTAAACCATTTTCTATTTTAGTTTTATCCATATCTTCTGAGTTAGCAGTTTCTATTGGCTCAGCTTTTAATATTTCGGCTTGTTCTTCGGCAAAAATTTCTTGTAATACACTATGAATTTCAGAAGTATTAATTTTTATTTTTTCTAATTTTTCAGCATTTAATTTTAACTCTACTTTTTCATTTAATTCAATGTTTGTAGGTATTTTCGACCCTTTTCTCTTTGTCCCGGTCCCTTTTTCAACTATAACAACTTCTTCTGTATTATTAATAAGTTCGGAAAGAGACGAATTCAAATAATCTTCAGAAAGACCAAGCTGTTTAAATATTTTTTGTAAAATTTTTAATTCACTATCCTTGATAATGCCATCTACTTTGGCTACAGAGATTATAAATTTAGAAACAGTTTCTTTACTACTATCATTTAACATTTTAATTAGCTTTTTTATTGTATCATTTGTGTTTATTTCTTTTGTATGAACAATTAATTCTGTTCTCATTTGCAAACGCAGTCTTTCTGAAGGTGATAATGTAAATTCCTTTTTTATATAGTTTTCAATATATGACATTTCTATTGGAAGAAGTTCATTATCTTCTAATGCTATTTTTAAACCAATATCTGTAAATAATGCAGCCATATGATAATCAATAGGCGAAAGTTTTATAGGAAATTGGCTTTTATATATCATAACTTTCAAATTCTTTTTATATGGCTTTTGGTCAACATTAACATTTGGTTCAATTTCATATCCAAATGCTTCACAAGCATCTATAATTAAAGAAGATTGTCTTAATGTTGTTTTATCTTGCATTTTAAATCCTAATTTTTCTGCAATTGTACCTATGTCAGAAATTGTTTTTTCTCCAAAATCAAAATGATTAGATGAATAATTTATATTGTTTCTTAATTTAGAAGGCAAGTATGCAAGTTTTTCAATTTCTGTCAAAGGATTACTAGAACTATCAAATTTTTTAACAGTTTGCTTAATTTCATCTTTTATTATTTTACGAGCCTGATTCCAAAGACGTTTTACCTTTGTTGATGGAACAATTGCGTTATAAGTGACAAGGTTACTAGTATGATAGTACGCCATAGCCATATAATAATTATATGTTTGTGTTTTTACACTATAAAGTTCTGATTCCTCAAGGTTTTCTGTTATCTTCTCAAAATAATAAGATAGTAACTCATTTTTTCTATCACTTAAATTATTGTATTCATCATTATTTAAGAATTGATAAGGTGAGAATTTTACATGATAATCTTCGCTTGGTGTTAAATTTTTAATTATTGAATTATATGCAGGATTGTACATATATTCTAGTTCGTTATTTTTTAAAAACACTAATATTTTATCTATTTCATCTTGTGAAAAATTCTTAATTGATAATATCAAGTAAACTATTAAGTCGTATCCATATCTTAATCTTTTAAACTTATTAACTAAATCTATAATTTCAAATAAAACTTCCTTTTGATCCTGTTTTTCTACAAGAACTCTATATTCTAAACCATAATAGTAAATGTAAGCATAGCCTAATTCTTCAATATAAGGCTTTCCGTTAGCTAACCACTTTATAAAATAACCTTGTTGAGTTTTACTTATCTGATTATAATTTGGCCAGTAATTTAGTCCTTCTGAAGGAGTCTCTCCAAAATTTGGAGTTGATTTTGTATATATTGCAAATGGCACATCTGATTTAGAAGTACTGGTATAAAATAAAGAATTTGTAATTGTATAGCCAAATAATTCAACAGTATCTTTTTTTGAATAAAATTTAAGTTGTGGGGCAGAGCTTCTACTAGAATAATGTTGGTTATATGTTGGGTTAGAATATGCATTAGTTTGATATTCAGTATTGCTATTTTGAGTATTTTTATTATTATTTGAAATTGTAACAATGAAAATTATTAAAACAATAAAAAATAAAAAACTCATTTAATACACTCCTATTATTAATAATAGTACTACAAACATATTGTATCGATTTGTATGCAAAACAGAATAAATTACATTGAGTAAAGAGATAATTTTTATTTCTGATTAAAAATTTCTTCGACTTTTTCTTTTTTTATGTTAATTAATCCCAACCTTACTAAGAAAGCTTCTTTAATTTCCGTCTTTAATAAATTTTTGGATTTATCATCTGATATATTAAATTAAAAAAATAACAATTTGTGGATAACATCCTACAATGAAGAGCTTGAATCTTTTTTATTGCATAAATAATTTTCTGGTATGTAATTATTGATTTCATTCACAATTATCACAACCTATTTAGGATTGTTTTTTATGGTATAATAGACAAAAGGGATTGAATTCATGAAAAATGAGATAAAGATTTTTGAACAAAATAACATTCGTTCAGCTTATAACGAAGAACAAGAAAAGTGGTATTTTTCTGTAGTTGATTTAATTGCAATTTTAACTGAAAGTGAAAATCCAAGAAAATACTGGAGTGTTCTTAAAACTCGTTTAAAGAAAGAAGGTAGTGAGTTGGCTACAAATTGTAGTCAACTGAAAATGAAAGCTGCGGATGGCAAGTTTTATAAGACCGATGCACTTGATGTCGAAGGTTGTTTGAGGCTTGTTCAATCCGTACCAAGCCCAAAAGCTGAGCCTGTCAAGTTATGGCTTGCACGTGTTGGTCATGAAAGAATGAAAGAAATGTCCGATCCTTCGATTGCAATTGATAGAGCAAGAGAAACTTACCAAAAACTTGGGCGTTCCGAAAAATGGATTCAACAACGGATGATGGGACAGGAAACCCGAAACAAATTGACTGATTATTGGAAAGACCATGAAATAACTGAAAGTGAAGAATTTGCAATCCTTACAAATATAATTCATCAAGAATGGAGTGGGTTAAGTGTAAAAGAGCACAAGAATTTAAAGGGTTTGAAATCTCAAAATTTACGAGATCATATGTCAGAAGCAGAATTGATTTTTACAGCTTTAGCTGAACTTTCAACCCGACAAGCCGCAGAAAGTACACAGGCAACAGGATTAGAAGAAAATAAAAACGCAGCACAAATTGGTGGAAATATTGCTAAGCACGCAAGAGAAGAATACGAAGAACGGACTGGTGGCAAAGTTGTGAGTGATAGCAACTTCTTGCCTAAAAAATCCAAAACACAGCAGATTAAAAATAAGAAGAAATAATGTAGTAATTAAATGGAAACTCAAGTGATAAACATTGCAACTTTTACAATTTTTCAAAAAATCCGTTTTAAGAATATTTAGTCAAGTAGGAACTTAAAAAAGGGGGCAAAATTTCTGTATAAAATCAAAACTTTACCGGTTTCAAGAACTGGATTGAAGCCAATAATTACAAAATTTCCGAACAAAAACTACCATTTCAGGCATACTTTCGACAATTTTAATCAAAATAAACTCTAAAATTTTTGAATAAAACCTTGCTTCTGTATCGTTTAATATTTTAGACCTTTACTACATAAAAAATCTATATTGATATGGTTTGGCTTCTAAATTAGGCATTCGTTTTATTGTTCGTGCTAATTTTTGAGCGAATTCAAGAGTTACAGGCAGTCTATCGTACAAACTATCACTATTCCAATTCATTTTACTTAATCCTAAAATACTATGTGCACTATCATACCAGGAATTGTGTCCTGCAAATCTTTTAAGTAAAATTGGTTCAGGAATTCCTCGTCCTTCTTTGTAAAAATGTCTACCCCTCTGTGATATATCCACATTTCCCTGTGTCCATAAAAGCAAATCATTATCTAATCTTAAAGTTGTACCCCTATTTACAGGATATCCTGCAATATCATTGTTCCCATCTACTTTAATTGCTTTCCAATGTACATTTTGTTGAATTTGCACGAGTTCAATATCACTGCAAACTTTTAATGCATCATAGCACCCATCTACTTCCTCTTCCTTAAACTCTGTTGATTTATGAATTACAATATTTTTTGGAGGTTTACCTGCATTCCTTTCTTGGTATATTGACAGACAGCGAGACATTACTCTTCTTATTTCATCTTTTGATAAATATGGATTATCTCTCGATTCTAATCTAAAATCACTTGTTTCATAAGCAACAAATTCCATGCCTGAACCCTCAGCATCAAAAACTTGACTACAACACGTGACGAATTTGGATTTTTCTCTATTATTTCTTAATGCATAACTCATACCAATATAAGCCGTATCTGGAGACATTTGTGCTAATTTCCAAGGAACACCAGTTATTTTACTATATGTAGCAATCCCTAAATGCCACATTACACTGCATTGGCAAGGATACTGCAATGATTTATTTTCTCTGATGATTTGAGTTGGTATACCATAGCCGACACACAAAGCTTTTATATAATCATGCAGATCAAAATCTTCATCAGCCTTGCATTCAAATGTTGGATACCAATTTTGTGGTAAATACACATATAAGATATCAAAATCATATTTATTATTTGCAATTTTAGATATTAATTGCGTAAACAAATCAGCTAATTTTTTATATGGCTTATCGGCATTTAAAACTATGGTTTCTTGTTCTTGCGATATTTCAATATTTATTTCTGCGTTTATCTCAATATCTCTTTTAAAAACATTTTTAAATCCTGGAAAATCTATAAGATATTCTTTTCTTTCTTGTGGTGTTTGTCTACTTTTTAGTTGATTTATTAATTCCGATATTATTTTATGAGTTCCTTTTGGACCCATCGTAGCAACTCTAATTATAGGGAAAGCATTCCCAATAAGTTTTTGATTATATGGACCATATTCAATTAATCCTTTTAATGGATGTATACTGATACAATCATCTCTTTCTGGGTTAAATGTTAATAATGGTTCAGGAATATTTTGATATGCAATTAAATGAGAGTGATTAGTCATTATTCACCACCTCTACTATATGCCGTAGTTCCATTAACAATAAATTTAGGAGATATGTCTTTTTCAGACGATTGAAATAGCATTAACTCTTTGTTTTTATTTTTACCAATTAATAAATTTATCCACTTATCTAAAAATAGGTTACTTACACTATTCATTCTATTTGAATATTTGGAATTAATAAATGTTTTAATTTTGTTTGTAATATTTTCATCATATTCTTTAGGTTCTACCCATATTTTAGGTTCTAATATTAACCATAATTGCTCAAATCTAAATTCTGCCGATATTTTTAAAGCTTGAACCCATTCAATATTTGTATTTGGAATTTTACCATAACAATATTCTGCAAATTGATATTGTCCTCTTTGCCAATTAGCAAATTTTTGAGGGTTTATTTTATTTTTATCAAGTATTATGTAATGACTACGACCACGATACTTCCCGATAATCGGTAAATCTTGTTCAAGACATTTAATTAACAGTTTATACAATAAATTTAATTCTTGTTTCCCTTCTAGCAATAATTCTTGATTTAAAGTGTAATCAACTATACTTTTTAATTTATAAGTTGAAAAAGTTTTTTGTAATTCATTTAATTGTCCAAAGGCTATCACACCTTCTTTTTTTCGCATAGCAACGATATTGGTATTTGCTTTTTTAATCGCTTTTTGAATTTCTTCAAATCCACCAATCTCACAATCTATTAATTTACAATTTAAAGGATATTCAAGAATTGGTAATGCGTTCATTCTTAAAACGGGGAAATTCTTCCCTTTGCTTGGTAATGGTGGAAATGTGGCTTTGGGCATTTTCGTATTTAAGTATTTTATAATATCATCTGGTATATTTTCAATTTGCTTTAATATATCCCCCATTACTTCATCAAAATTTTGTATATTAATAATTTCAGCATTAACATTTAATTCTTTTGCTCTAAATATTAGATTTTTCAATTTGCTACAAGGTTCTTCTCCTGCTCTCATTAACCATAATAATCCATGTGGGAATGCATTTCCATTCTCCAATGCTTCACGGAAAGAACTCATAATGGACTCATCTCGACCACTATATCCTGCAACTATTAATCCATATCGTTGGCATTGTTCTATTAATAATTTACGATATTCTGTATCCTGCTTCTCTAATTCGCTATTTGTATTTTTAATTTTTTTTGATTGAAAATCTCCGTGCAATTTAATTAATAAGGGCCATTTCTCATTATTTATAGCATCTCTAGCTATATTATTGCTATCTAATGTTGAAACAGTAAGTTCATCTGTAGTATTATACAATTTTGAAGCCGCATTTTCTATTAGCTTATCAAAGTTTGTTGTCCAAACTATTCGGCAAAGGTTCAGTTTCATCAGTGAAGCTAATATTTCTTGACCGTATGATGGAGAACGACCTTTTACAACCTTTTCGATTACTTGTTGTCTGAGTTCTTCTAATGGATATGCTTTTTCAAAATAATATGCATACTCATTCTCGTCAGGATTAGGAACTATTTTATTTTCAATAAAATAATTTTGTAAAGATTGTCTTGCTATTGGATTAGACAAATCGTAGTATAGTTTCGGATTTGAACTGGTATTTTTACAAAATATATTTAATTTGAATTGATCTATTAAATTTGAGGCAGAAGGAACTCCCGCAGAAACAGAAGTTCCTGCACCAAGAAACCACATAAAATGTTGCCCTTTTAATTTAAATATATTTAAAAACTCTTTATATTCCATCCCGCTACCTATTTTATTATTATAGTTCAAATACAGACTTTATTTATTTTTATTAATAAAAGATTAACATTTTTCTCAATTTTTCTTGTCGTTTTTCTTAAAATTATTGGCGAATTACAACACCACCTTTGGGTAATCAAGCTAATCAAAACATCTTATCTTCGAATGAATTAAATCCTAACGAGACAAAGATGAAGTAGAATCTTAATTTATTAAATACTCATTTTCTCTGTTACAAATAATCATCTAAGATGTTTCTTTACACTTGCCCATTGGGGCAACTTTTGTTCGGCAGAGTCCGTGAGGTCGAGAGTTCGAATCTCTCCCTTGCTATTTTTTAATGCCAACAGCGCATCGAGCGCCGCTCACGGGTAGGGCTTTTAAAAAAGCCTCTTGCAAAACTTGCCTGTGGGAGTAATGTTTGTTTTCTTACTAAAACTTTATATATAGCTCTAATGTGTTATTTTAAGCTTGGTTGCGCAGCTGTATGTTGTATGTATTTTACCTTGTTTGGATTATTGCTTGATTTGTTT
>CAMMDS010000039.1 GCA_946495655.1 uncultured Clostridium sp. | reverse complement strand
ACAAGGGGACGCACAATTTGTTCCAAATTTGAAACAAATTGTGCGTCCCCTTGTTCCACTATTTTTTTCTTTTATCTTGACTAACTTTAGTGAAAGTTATATACTGTACATGTTAAACTAATAGAAAAAGGAGGTTTTTATCAATGAGTAACATGATAGAAATAAGATGGCATGGAAGAGGTGGACAAGGTGCAAAAACAGCGTCATTATTATTAGCAGATGCGGCATTTAATACTGGCAAATATATTCAAGGATTTCCTGAATATGGACCAGAAAGAATGGGAGCGCCTATCACTGCATATAACAGAATAAGTGATACACCTATTAGAATACATAGCAATATTTATGAACCAGATTATGTAGTAGTGGTAGATGATACATTACTAGAGAGTGTTGATGTTACAGCTGGACTTAAAGAAAATGGAGCTATAGTAATAAATACAACAAAAGATAGAAAATATCTAAAAGAAGCTTTAAAAGGATATAAGGGTAAAATATATACTATTGATGCAAGAAAAGTTTCTATGGAGACACTAGGAAAGTATTTTCCTAATACACCAATGCTTGCAGCAATTGTAAAAGTAAGTGGAATTATGGAAGAAAAAGATTTCTTAGAAGATATGAAAGGATCATTTAAACATAAATTCGCAAAGAAGCCAGAAGTTATTGATGGAAATATGAAAGCATTAGAAATGGCTTTAAAAGAAATCAAAGAAATTGCGTAAAGTGATAAATTAGGGACAGTCCCCAATTTATCAAGAAAGGAGAGAAAATAATGACAGATATTAATAAGAACACACCAGCATGTAATATGACTATAGGTGGAAATATATATGAAGCTGGTAATGCAAAAGAGTTTAAGACAGGAGATTGGAGAAGCGTAAAACCTGTATATATACCTGAAAAATGTATTCAATGTGGTTTATGTTTTCCAGTTTGTCCAGAAGATGCTATACCAGTAGGAAAAGATCAAAAAAGAACTGACTTCAATTATGATTATTGTAAAGGATGTGGTGTATGTGCAAAAGTATGTCCTGTTAAAGCGATAGAAATGAAGGTTGAAGGAGAGGAGTAAAAATCATTATAAACGTCGTATTACGTTGTCGACCTTCATTAAAAAAATCCTCAATGTACAAAAGTACACCTCCGGTTTTTTTAATTCGGTCTCCTAGTACTACTCGTTTCTAATGATTTTTAGAGAATTGGAAAAATAGTATAATAATATATTAAAAATGAGAAAAAGGGGTCTGTCCCCAATTTCTCAAAAAGGAGAGGATATAATGGGAATAAGAGAGCGTTTAAGTGGAAATGAAGCAGCTGCTACAGCAATGAAACAAATAAATCCTGATGTAGTTGCAGCTTTTCCTATAACACCATCAACAGAGATTCCACAATATTTTTCAACATTTGTGGATAATGGTATGGTAGATACAGAATTTGTTGCAGTTGAAAGTGAGCATAGTGCTATGAGTGCTTGTATTGGTGCAGAAGCTGCAGGAGCAAGAGCTATGACTGCTACATCTGCAAATGGTTTATCATTAATGTGGGAAATGATATATATTGCATCTAGCTTAAGACTTCCAATAGTTATGTCTCTAGTAAATAGAGCAGTATCAGGACCATTAAATATTCATAATGATCATTCTGATGCAATGGGAGTACGTGATAGTGGTTGGATACAACTATTTTCTGAAACAAATCAAGAGGCATATGATAATTTAATTATGGCTCATAGAATAGCAGAGCATAAAGATGTGTTACTTCCATTAATGGTATGCCAAGATGGATTTATAACATCACATTCTATAGAAAACATAGAACTAATTGAGGATGATAAAGTAAAAGAGTTTGTTGGACAATATCATCCAGAACATTATTTATTAAATAAAAAAGAACCAATAGCAATTGGACCATTAGATGTACAAACATATTTATTTGAACATAAATATCAACAAGCAGAAGCTATGAGAAATGCAAAAAAAGTAATTTTAGAAGTTGCTAAAGATTTCGAAAAGATGACAGGTAGAAAGTATGGATTATTTGAAGAATACAAATTAGATGATGCAGAAATAGCAATAGTTTGTATGAACTCTACAGCTGGAACTACTAAAGAAGTAGTGGATTCTTTAAGAGAAAAAGGAATAAAAGCAGGACTTTTAAAAGTTCGTGTATTTAGACCATTCCCAGCAGAAGAAATCGCAAAAGCTTTATCTCATTTAAAAGCAGTAGCTATACTTGATAAAGCTGATTCTTTAAATGGAGCAGGAGGAGCTTTATTTGAAGATGTAGTATCAGCTATGTATATGAATAAAAATACTGTACTTGCTTCAAGCTATGTTTATGGAATAGGTGGTAGAGATACAACCACAAAAGAGATTGAATCTGTATTTAATGATTTAATAGAAGATAGTAAAAAAGAGAAAATAGAGAATCCATATAGATACATTGGATTAAGAAAGGAGTAGTGAAGTATGGCATATAATTTAAAAGAAGTAGTGGCAGAAAAGCCATCAAGATTTACTTCAGGTCATAGAATGTGTGCAGGTTGTGGAGCTCCACCTGTTGCAAGAATGATATTAAGAGCATTAAAACCAGAAGATCATGCAGTAATTTCTAATGCTACAGGATGTATGGAAGTTTCAAGTTTTATTTATCCATATACATCTTGGACTGATTCATATATTCATACTGCATTTGAGTGTGCTGCAGCTACATTATCTGGAGCAGAAGCTGCATATAAATCAATGAAAAATCAAGGAAAACTTCCTGGAGATGAACATACAAAATTTATTGCATTCGGTGGAGATGGAGGAACTTATGATATAGGTATCCAAAGCTTATCTGGAGCAATGGAAAGAGGACATGATATGACATATGTGTGCTATGATAACGGCGCATACATGAATACTGGTATTCAACGTTCATCAGCAACACCTAAATTTGCAGATACAACAACAAGTCCAGCAGGAACAGTTATTCCTGGAAAAATGCAATCTAGAAAAGATTTAACAGAAATTATGGAAGCACATCATTTACCATATGTTGCACAAACAGCAGCTTACATGAATTTTAAAGATTTATATGAAAAAGCAGAAAAAGCAATCTATACTGAAGGACCAACATTTTTAAATGTATTGTCTCCATGCCCTAGAGGATGGGGATATCCAACAGAAGATTTAATGACAATAAATAAATTGGCAGTTGAAACATGTTATTGGCCATTATATGAAGTTGAAAATGGAAAATATAAAATAACATATAAACCAGTAAAAAAACTACCAATAGAAGAATTCTTAAAACCACAAAAACGTTTTAAACATATGTTTAAACCAGGAAATGAGTGGATGATAGAAGAATTCCAAAAAGAAGTTGATAGAAGATGGCAAGCACTTCTTGATTTAGAAGAAATGAGTAATAAAGAATAAAAAAGATATGGACAAAAGGTTATACCTTTTGTCCACTTTTCGTAATTTGTTTCTTTAATTTCCTATATTCACATACAAATATGCTAATACCAACAATAAATAATATTATACTAATCCATTGCGAAGTAGATAAGCTAAAATAAATACCTCGTATTAAATCGCCTCTAAAAAACTCTAAAATAAACCTTACAATACTGTATAAAATTAAATATAATCCAAGAGTTTTGTATGTACCAAGATATCTTTTATAAGTTACAAGTAATATGATAAAAATAATCAAATTACAAATTGCTTCAATAATTTGCATTGGAAATAATGGAACTCCATTTGGAGCAAGTGGTGAATTATGAAATGTAATAGCACCAAAACCATTATATTCCATACCGTAACAGCAGCCTGCACATAAACATCCTATTCTACCTATAGCATGAATAAGTGGTACAACAGGTAGTAGAGTTAATAATAACGATTTAAAGGATATTTTAAATTGTTTAGAATAAATAAATACACCAAGAATACCACCAAGAAGACCGCCATAGAATACAAAACCACCTTTAAACATTTGAATTAAAGTATCCCATAGATTTAATGTATTGTAATTTTCAATTAAAAATGGAATATTTGTTAAAATATATAACAATTTTGCACCTATTCCAACTCCAATAACTGCATATAAAATAGCAAATAATATATCATCTTTTTTTACATCATTAAATTTCGAAAAATATTGTATTGAAATAATTGCACCAATAAATATTCCTATAAATATAATAAAACCATATGATGCGATTTCAAAACCGAAAATATTAATATATGGTAACATTATAGACCTCCATAATAAAATATAAAATTTTATACTTATAATTAAAAATATTCAAAACTATTATAATACATATTTTTAATTAAAAAATTAGGTAAACAAATAATATTGTTTACCCTATAAAAAAGTATTGTTATTGTATACTCTTTTTTAAGTATACCATTATTTATTAATATAATGATGATGCTAATCCACCAGCTGTACCTACAGCACCAACGCAAGCAGCACAAGCTATGAATAATAAAGCACATAATACTGTACCTATTATAGATAATACTAAACCAGCTGTTGCCATACCACATGGATTTTTCTTTTTAGCCATTACACCTAGTATAATACCTACTATACCAATAATTAAACCAAAAAGTTGAAGAGCAAAGAAGTTAAATACTATTGATACAATACCTAATACTAAAGAAGCGATAGCTAATCCATTAGATTTCTTTTCTTCCATAAATACATCCTCCTTATTTCGACATAATATACTCCTATTATACATTATATTTACAGTCAATGCAATACAAAATTAAGAAAAAATTAAGAAATTAAATAGAATGTATATGTATATACATTCTATAATATGTAAATGTTTTAATAATTATTCATTCCCTTTGTAAATTATTCTTGTGGTTCTGGAGCTGACATAGGACATACATTAGCACATGTACCGCATCCTATACAAACAGATTCATCAATTACATATCTATCATCACCTTGTGATATGCATTGCATTGGGCAAGCACCTGCACATGCTCCGCAACTAATACATTTTTCACTTATTTTATATACCATAAAGATTCACCTCCTTAAAATATATCTTCACTAGTTTCAGATTCTTTATCTTGTTTTTCTAATTCTTCAAGTTTTTGAAGTTCTGCCATATTTTCTTTTTCTTCTTCGCCAACAATCTCAGAATCTATATTTTTAATAATTTTTAAATCACTTGCATTATATTTTTTATAATATGTTTCATCATTATCATCTTTAAGCTTAACTTTAACAATTTCTCTTAAAGTTTCTATTGAATCAACAACACCTTCTCCATCTTCTGTCTCTACAATTGCACCTATTTTAGGTAATTTATTTAATTTGTCTTCATATACATTTTGCTCATATTTTAAACAACACATTAATCTACCACAATTGCCAGAAATTTTTGATGGATTTAAAGACATATTTTGTTCTTTTGCCATTTTTATAGAAACTGTTTCAAAATTATTTAAAAATGAACAACAACATAATTCTCTACCACATATACCATTTCCGCCGATTCTTTTTACTTCATCTCTGACACCTATTTGTCTTAATTCAATTCTAGTTTTAAAAATGGCTGCAAGTTCTTTTACTAATTCTCTAAAATCAATTCTTCCATCAGCTGTAAAACAGAATAATAATTTACTATTATCAAAACTGTATTGCACTTCTGTAAGATGCATATCTAATTTTAATTTTTTAATTTTTTCTTCGCATATTTTAAAAGCTTCATTTTCTTTTTTCTTATTCTCTTCATAATGTTTTAAATCTTTATGATTAGCTATACGAACAATTTTCTTTAATGGAGTGTTTAGTTCTGTATTTGGTAAAAGTTTCTTTTTTACTACAACTTCACCTAGCTCTTCTCCTAAAGAAGTTTCGACAATGACTTTTGTTTTTAAATTTATATGCAAAGTACCTGGATCAAAAAAATATATTTTTCCGGTTTTCTTAAATCTAACGCCTATTATAATCTTCATGAAATTCCTCCCATATTTTTAATAATAGATTATCAATACACATATCGTAGTTTGCATTTGAAGACAATCTATTTTTGGTTGTTTCTATAATTTTTATAGCATTAATATATTTGTTATCATAAGTATGACGTAATTTTTTCATAAAGATAATGTTAAAATAATCAAGTAAATTTAAAATGTTATCTTTAGATTTATATAATATTTCTGATTCGTTCCAAACATCTACTATATCTTTATTATTCAAATTAGAAACAATTAAATCTAATGAATTATATAATTCAGTATAATCTTTCAAACTAATTAATTTAGAAATACTTCCATTGCAAAGGTCTAATATATTTGAATTTATTTGTATATTATTTTGATTTGCAAATTGAGTAAGTTCATCATTTGTTAATTTGTTAAAACTAATTTTAGTACATCTAGATTTAATTGTGTTTAATAATTTATTTTCATTTGATAATATTAAAATAATTATTGCATATTCAGGAGGTTCTTCTAAAGTTTTAAGTAAACAATTTTGAGCCTCAGTAGTCATTAAATCACTATTATTTATTATATATACTTTATGGCTTGAAATAATTGGCTTTTCTGCAATTTTTTCTTGTAATAACCTTATTTGATTAATCTTAATAGATTTTCCATCTTCTGAATCGATTATCATAAAATCAGGATGATTGTTAGTATTAAATCTTATACAAGAATTACAAGAGTCGCAAGAATCACTTTTGTTCTCACATAAAATATTTTTAGAAAAATTAGTTGCAAAAAGTTTCTTTCCTATACCATCTGGTCCAACAAACATATAACTATGAACAACATTATTTGTTTCTAATGAAGAGTTTAATAATCTTTTTATATTTTCATTTCCAATAATATTAATAAAACTCAAAACTACACTCCTAAAAATTAATTAATTGTACCAAATAAATTTAAAGGCCAGAATCTAATCCAAACTTTACCCTCAATTTTGTCTAAAGGAATACAACCAAATGCTCTACTATCTGTAGAATGATCTCTGTTATCTCCCATAACAAATACACAATTTTCTGGAACTACCAAATCATGATATTGATTAAGTTCTACATTAGTTGTTACATCTGGTTGAAGATAAGGTTCATCAAGCTCCGCATCGTTTATATAAACTTTACCATCCTTTATTTCAATATGATCTCCAGGAAGACCAATTACCCTTTTTATATAACTTTCTTTTCCGATTTCTAGAAAATAGTAAACAAATTTATTAAACCAATTAGTTGGCTCATTAGAATAATTAGCAATCAAATTATCTGTATTAAAATTTGAATCAGTTATATATTCTTGAGAAGGTGCTTCAAATGTAATTATGTCTCCTCTTTCTGGCATTTGCTTTGTTGTTCTAGTCCATCTATTTAAAATTAATCGTTGACCTGATTTTAGAGTAGGGTACATTGAAGGTTTTTGAACAATTGTTGGAGTACCAATAAAGTATCTAATTAGCAAAGCTAATACAAATGCGATTAATATACAAACAATCCATTCTAATATATCTTTTGTTTTTTCATTCATTTTCATATTAACACTATCCTTTAGCTAAAATTTTTAATAATTTAATACTATAATATTATATATTTTTTTTTAAAACTAATCAATGGTTTTAGAAAAAAATATGTATATTCAAATTACTTTCTACTTCATATTTTTATACCATTCAACAAAGATTATACCCAAACAATATTAAATAAATTAGAACTTTAATCATAATGCATAAAATATGTAAAAAAACAAACAATAAATTAAAGTTAAATAATTGACATTAAAACAAAGTTGAATTATGATATAAGTATGATAAACTAAGGAGGAATCTGATATGCAATTAATAAAAAGAGTTAGAAGTTCAAAAGGATCAATTGCAGTATATGTTTCAATAGTAATTATAAGTATGTTATTAATACTTTTGGCATTGTTTTTTACATCAAATGCAGTTAGAAGAAATCAATTAACAACTGCAATGAAAGTAAAAGAGACATATGAAGCAGATAATGGAAGAGCAGCAGAAATATATGAGAGTCTAGTAGATAGTATAACGCCGCCAGGAGGAAGTATAACAGATGATGGTGTACCAATACCAGACGGATTCTATTATGTAGGTGGAACAAAAAATGATGGGGTAGTAATTTCAGATAACCCAGCAGATGAGAATAAAGGAGCAGAGCATGATAAAATAGCGGGATTACAAGGAAATCAATTTGTATGGGTACCAGTAGGAAATCTAAGTGATTATTTTATAGAAGAAACAGTAAAATTAAATGGAGTAGAAACAACAACAAATGTGTATAGTAAGTTAACAATAAGAGATGGAGATAAAGAAAATTATACCTCAGTAAAACCAGGAAACGAAAGTTCAGCAAGAGAGCCAGATGTATTAAGTAGTTATGATACGGATGCACAGTATTATCAAGACATATTAGGATATGGAAGTACAAAACTAATGGCAGATAACTTTGTACAAGAGTATACAGAAATGTATGAAAGTATAAAAAAATATGGAGGCTTTTATATAGGAAGATATGAGTTAACAGGGACAGTAGATGAACCAACAGTAAAAGCAGGAGAAGTATTAGTACGTAAGAACTGGTATGATGTAAGGAAAGCATGTACAGAAATAATAAAGAATAATGCCAATGTAGAAAGTACAATGATATATGGAGTAGAGTGGGATATGACAATGGAGTGGTTGAAAAGTACGAAATTTGCAGAAGAACCAGAAAAAGTAGATGAAGATTCAAGTAGTTGGGGAAATTATAGTAATAGTTCAGGAGCAGCAGCAATAGAAGGAGCAGGAACGAGACAAAATACAGGATATAGTGAAGCATGGAGTGCAAATCATATTTATGATTTGGCTGGAAATTGTTATGATTTTACACAAGAGGCGTACGACATCGACGGTCGAATTATGCGTGGTCGGTGGTTACAATTATTCAGGTGCGGAGTATCCAGCGTCAAGCCGTTACTACTACATTCCTAGAGGTGTTCTCAGCATATATTCAGCCCGTTCAGCTTTAATAATAAAATAGATCTGAAAGAGAACCCTCCTTATTAGGCAAAAATGTTTAATAAGGAGGGATTTTTGTGTAAAATAGAGATACTAAAAAAACATATTTGAAGCTATAAAATATTGACTAAAAAAATGAGTTAGTATAAAATAAAAGCAACTAAATAGGAGAGAAAAGGATAAACAACAATTAGAAAAAAGCTAAAGAGAGGGGTAGAAAAAATGATAAATGAGAAGAGAGTTAAAAACATTGGTATTGTAGAGAGAGAGAGAGAGAGAGAGAGCTACATTTAGAGAAAAAATAAAAAGCAATAAAGGAATAACAATAGTAACATTAGCAATAACAATAATAATTATAATAATACTATCAACGGTAACAATAAATGTGGTACTGGGAGATAATGGATTAATAGAGCAAGTAAAAAAGACAAAAAATATAGCAGAAGGGTCAATAGAAAATGAAACAGAAGATTTAAATGAATCAGAGAAAGAATATGCGAATTATATGGCAATACATAAAGAAATAGGACAGATAAAAATAGTACCAGACTATAGAGAAAGTGGAGAAGTATTTGATGATACAAAAACAATATACGATGAAAAAGGTAATGAGATAGTTGTACCAGAAGGATTTAAGATTGCATCAGATTCAGGAGATACAGTTGAGCAAGGAGTAGTAATAGAAGATGTAAATGCATCAACGAATGAAGAGATACAAGGAAGTCAATTCGTATGGATACCAGTAGGAAAATTCATAAAAGACGATGGAACAGAAAGTAATGAAATAATACTAGG
>CAMMDS010000038.1 GCA_946495655.1 uncultured Clostridium sp. | reverse complement strand
ATAGCTTACGCTCTCATACACCTACCCACTTTAGTTAAATTTGTCCTAAAAATCGACATAACACTTGAAATAACTTGATTTGAGAATTTTAAAAATGTCCTATTTTAGAGTTTCAAAACTACTAAAAAAGGACATTTTAGACTCATACACATATTAATTTTGTTATCCATATTCCTTAAATTTAAATATAAATCTGAATTTCCGGAGATACATTAATTCTTTCTTTTTTCTTAATTAGTTATTTGTTAATTCTGTTTGAGTTCTTATTATTTTTTCTAAATTCAGCAAATATTGTAATATAACAATTTCATACAAATTTTATTCAAAAAAACTATCTAACTCAATCTATCTAAATTTTCTAAGTACCAATTAATAGTTTCTCTAATTCCTTCATTAAATTGCATTTTTGTTTTCCACCCTAATTCATTTTCAATTTTAGTAGAATCTATCGCATATCTATAATCATGTCCTTTTCTGTCAGCTACAAAGTTTATTAATTCTTCTGATTTTCCTAAATACTTTAAAATTAATTTTACAATATCTAAATTTCTTTTTTCTGTATGCCCTCCAACATTGTATCTTTCTCCTCTTTTTCCATTATGAAAGACTAAATCTATAGCCGCACAATGATCTTCAACGAAAATCCAATCTCTTATATTCATTCCATTTCCATATACAGGTAATTTTTTATTCTCGTATGCACATTTAATCATATGTGGTATTAACTTTTCACTATGTTGATATTTCCCATAGTTATTTGAACAATTTGTAATATTAATATTCATATTGTATGTTTTGTAATATGACATAAGCATCAAATCAGCACTTGCTTTAGATGCTGAATATGGACTATTTGGTTTTAATGGAGTGTTTTCTGTAAAAGGTTTTTCTCCTTCACTTAATGTTCCATATACTTCATCTGTCGAAATTTGTAAGAACTTGTTTTCATAATTATCTTTCCAAAATTGCCTTGAAACTTCTAATAAAGAATTAGTTCCTATTACATTTGTTTGTGTGAATATTAGTGGATTTTTTATACTATTATCAACATGCGTTTCTGCTGCAAAATTAATTACAGAATCAATTTTATATTTGCTAAATATTGTATTTAACAAATCAAAATCACAAATATCTCCTTTGATAAAGATAATCTTATGTATAAGATTGTCCAAATTTTTTATATTTGCTGCATATGTCAATTTATCTAAAACAATTAAATTATATTTAGGATATTTATTAATAAAGTAATTAATGAAATTACTACCAATGAATCCTGCACCACCAGTTATCAAAATATTTTTACTCATCTTATTTCATTCCTTCATTTAACTAATATCATTTATTTTTTTCCACATTTTGTCTTTTGAAGATAATATCAATTGACTTTCTCCACCTATCTCTTCTAAAGGCCATTTTATATTTATATTTTCATCATTCCAAATAATACCACTTTCATCTTCTGGATGGTAAAATTCATCACACTTATATACAAATTCTGCAGTATCTGATAATACCATAAATCCATGTGCAAAACCTTTAGGAATAAAGAATTGTAATTTGTTACTTTCCGTTAATTCAATTCCATAATACTTTCCATAAGTTTTAGAATCTTTCCTTAAGTCAACTGCCACATCATATACTTTTCCTTTTATTACTCTTACTAGTTTAGCTTGTGAATAATTTTTCTGAAAATGTAATCCTCTTAATACCCCTTTGGAAGATTTAGAATGATTATCTTGCACAAAATCATTTAAAATCCCTAATTTTTCAAATTCTCTCTTGTTATATGTTTCCATAAAAAAGCCTCTCTGATCTTCAAAAGAATGATTCTCTATCACTAATAAACCTTCAATATTAGTTTCTTTTTTTATAAATCTTTCCATTTTTTTCACCAACTATAATTTATTTTAGTTTCATTTGCAATTTTCAACAAATAATTACCATAATTCGTTTTAGAATATTCTTTTGCGAATTCCAAAAGTTTTGACCTCTCTATCCATTTATTTTTATAAGCAATTTCCTCAATGCAAGCAATTTGCAACCCTTGCCTTGTTTCAATTGCTTTGACATAATCTGATGCATCTAAAAGTCCTTCTGGCGTTCCCATATCAAACCATGCATATCCGCGTTCAAGTGGTACAACTTTAAGTTTACCATTTTCCATATATTTTTTATTTATATCCGTTATTTCTAATTCTCCTCGTGCAGATGGTGTTATACCTTTTGCAATTTTAATAACATCATTATCGTAAAAATATAAACCTATTACTGCCATATCTGATTTTGGAATAACTGGTTTTTCCTCAATTGAAATAGCATTACATTTGTTATCTATCTCCACTACACCATATGAAGTTGGGTTGGCTACTTGGTAACCAAAAATAGTAGCCCCCTCTTCTAATTTTGTAGCATTTTTTAATAATTCTTTCAAATTAGAACCATATATTAAATTATCTCCTAAAATTAATGCCACATCGTCATTACCTATAAATTTTTCTCCCACACAAAATGCGTCAGCTAATCCTATTGGCTTTTCTTGAATTGCATATTCAAATCTCATACCAAATTTACTTCCATCTCCTAATAGTTCACGGAACATTGCAATATGTTTGGGTGTTGATACAATTAATATTTCGTTGATTTCTGCTTGCATTAATGTTGCTAGAGGATAATAAATCATTGGCTTATCAAATACAGGAAGTAATTGTTTAGATATAGTAAGAGTTATTGGATATAGTCTCGTAGCATTTCCTCCAGCCAAAATAATTCCTTTTCTTTTTTTCATATTTACATTTCCTTTAATTCTATTTTTAAAAATCTTTCTAATGCATTATCATAAGTTGGGATTTCTATTCCTTGTTTTAACAATTTCGTTACATCTAGTCTAGAATTTTTAGGTCTTACAGCTTTTCTATCTGAATTTTGGGTACTAATTGGATTGACTATGCAATTACTCTTAGTGTAAGTTAAAACCTTTTTAGCTAACTCATACCAGCTTGTACTTCCTATATTTGTTGCATTATAAATTCCATATGGTATCTGTTTTATTATTATTTGATTTATAATTGATGCTAAATCAACTGTATAAGTTGGATTTCCAAACTGATCATTTACAACATTTATTTCACTATTTTCTTTACTAAGCCTTATTATAGTTCTTATAAAATTTTTTCCATCGCCGAATAACCATGATGTTCTTAATATATAATATTTTTTACATAAATTTATTATATTTTTTTCTCCTTGTAATTTTGTAATTCCATACATAGTTATTGGATTTAAATACAACTCATCATCTTCTTTATGAGAATAATATTGAGCTTTTTTTCCATCAAACACATAGTCCGTACTTATATGCATAAGAGTAATATTAAATTTATTGCATATTTGAGCTAAATTTAACGTTCCAACACAATTAATATTGTATGCATGCTCTTTTTCTACCTCTGCCTTATCTACATTTGTATATGCTGCACAATTAATAATAATATTTGGTAACTTCTCTAATACATATTTTTCTACTTTTTCTCTTTTAGTAATATCTAGTTCCTTAGAAGTCGGAGTGAATATTTCATAATTTTTCAATTCTTCTGTAACAGCTTTACCTAATAGTCCGCTCGCACCAATAATTAATATTTTCATACTTGCACCTCTTGTTGTAATGGTTTAACAATATTATTATTGTAGAGTATATTTAGTTCATGTAAAGGTCTAGTCATTGCCACATATAACAATTTCATATCAATTGCTTTACTAGAATTATATTCACCTTCTGAAGCATCAGCAACAACTACACCATCAAATTCTAAACCTTTTGCCAAATAACTAGTAATAGTACATATTCCTCCATTATATTGTGTATCGGAATCAGTTATGTTATTGATAACTAAACTTTCATTTTTTAATTTATTATTAATTGATGTTGCTTCCTCTTCATTTTTACATATTATAGCAACTGTTTTATATTCTTTTTCATTATATTGTTTTAATATATTTTTTATTGTATCAATTTGTTCATCTGAAGTATTATATTTAATATAATTAACATTCTTTCCATGTCTTATAACTGGCTTTGCAGTGTTTAAATTTATGTAATTTGTTATGTTATTAGCCGAATTCATTATCTCTGTTGTTGTTCTATAACTTTTTAAAAGATATTTCATTTCACATTTATCATTAAACGTATTATCAACTACACTATTCCAATTTTCTATTCCTCTATATTGGTATATTGATTGTGCTAAATCTCCAAATATACTAAATGTTGCGTTTTTTAGCAAATATTTTAATGCATAAAAGCTGAAATCTCCAAAATCTTGTGCTTCATCTATTGCAACTTGTCTATACTTGTCATATTGTTCTATTCCTAATATTTTACTTTTTAGATATATTAATGCACTTAAGTCTTCAAACTCTACATTTCTATTTTTTATATTTGAAATATTTTTCTGTACTTTTTCCTTTATGTTATCAAAAAAATCAAAACTTATATATTTTTTTATATTATTAAGAAATGTTATATATACATTTAAAATGCTAGGAATTAGGCTACTAAAATATTTCTTTACATATTTTTTGCAACCATTTTTTAATTCTTTCTCTATGAAACTTATTTTTTCTAATTCATTTTTATTAATTTCTTTAGAAACTATATTAATATTTTTTTGATATTGTTCTTTAACCTTAGCCATTATTACATCATAATTATCTTCTATATATTTTGATAACATTAAATTAGTTCTATCTAATCTTGTCTTTATATTGTCATAATTACTCAATTCTTCAATTGAAAAGTATATGTTTTTTATTACATTACTAGTTATTACTTCATATCCCTTAATCTCAATACCTTTTTCTGGAATTATGTTTTCTTTCATTTCTTTTATGAATTTATCTATTGCTTCTTTAAATTTCATTGAAACTTTAAATTTTTCATATTTTAATAGATTTTCATTTACAATAGATTGAATTAATTTTTTATCCTCATCAATCAACTTAATATTTTCATTTAAAAACTCTGCACAAAGTTCTTCATAAGTTAATTGTTTTACATTTTCAACATCCAAATCTGGTAATACTCCAGAAATATAATTAACAAAAAATTTATTTGGTCCAATCACTAGATATTGATTTGGCTTTATACTGTCGCGATAGTTATATACTAAATATGCTATTCTATGCAATGCGACTGTTGTTTTGCCACTTCCTGCAACTCCTTGTATAATTATATTTTCACTCAAAGGCTCTCGTATAATAGCATTTTGTTCTTGCTGAATCGTAGAAACAATATTTTTTAATCTATTATCTGCACTAGCACCTAAATATGGTTTTAATAATTCATCATTCGAAACAGTATCAACATCTTGATAGCTTTTTAATTCTCTATTTTCAATATCATACTGTCTTTTTAATAATAGTTCCCCTGTACATATTCCTTCTGGTGCTTTATAAGATGCTCTACCAATATTACTATCATAATACATTGAAGAAACAGGTGCTCTCCAATCAATAGTAATGTTATTATTGTATTCGTCCATAACTCCAACTTTACCAATATATAATTGTTCTGTTTTCGTTTCTCCATCTCTAGCAAAATCTAATCTTGCAAAATAAGGCTTATCTACACTTTTTTCCATAAGCCTTAATTTTTCAGAATACATTTCGATAGAATTTTTTATCATAGTTGGATTATTCATATATATTCTAGGTATAGCATCAATTCTTTGATTATAATATTCCATAACCTCTTCATATTCTTCTATAATATTTTTTAAATTTTCTTTTTCTTTTTGAAATTCAATATTATCCATATTCATCTCCTAATCAATGATTTTCAGTCAAATATTATATCATTATATTATTTTCAATTCAACTATTATCTTTCCTCATGTTCTCCTTTTTTTAGATTTTTTCTTTTATATTCTTCGTACCAAATCGGTTTATCACTTCTAAAATAATCAAAATCCTCAACTGTTTGTTTTGCTCTCCTTAACATATCTTTTATTAAGGCTGCATCTTTAAATTTATATGCCCATATTATTTTGCTCAAACAATAATATGCACTATATATTTTATAGCTTTCCCAAAATGTTTGATTATCTTTACCCTGTAAGTACCCATCAATTACTCCTGCACTTAGACCTTTACTCAAAAATCTATTATACATTTGAATTTGATGAGTATCTTGATATGAATAATCAATATCTGAATTTCCAAAATCTATTATTCCTATATTTCCTTTTTCATCAATTATTATATTATCTTGATTTAAATCTCCATGTACTATTGATTTTGGTTGCTGTTCTAATTTTTCAATATTATTTTCTAAAAAATTTATTACTGTTTCTGCATAATCTACATTTAGTTTTCTAAATAAAGGAATTTTATTTCTAATTTTATCTATTTTATTCCTTAAATCCTTATTATCGAACTTTTCTTCATGTATTTTATGCATTATTTCTCCTACTTTCTTTCCTATTTCATATAATTGTTCTTCACTTTTTCCTGCTGCGAATTCGGTAAGAGTTTTTCCTTCTACCCATGTTAAAATATAATAATAATTATCTTCGTCTATTTTTCCCATAGTTATTGGTTTTGGTTTATTAAAATCAATGTCCTGTATTCTTTGTAAAATACAGAATTCTCTTTCTTTTTTTTCTAAACCTTTTTTAGGAAATATTTTTATAATAAATTTTTGTCCATCTTTAACAAAACAATATTTCGTACACTCATCAAACCCCTCTTTTATTTTCCTTATGTTTGTCCATGAATTTGATTCTGGTACTTTCTCCAATCTTTTTTCCATTACACTACTTCCTATATCTATTTCAAAATATAAAACTTAAACAATTCTTTCCAATTTGTTTTTCCGTCATCGTAAATTTTAAACTTGTATATTTTTAAATATTGTATTAAATACCAAACTTTCTTATATATATTTTTGATCTTTTGTGTAATTCTTATTTTTAAATTATAAGTTCTATCTTTTGCAAATCTTTGTAAATTTTTATTAATTGTCATTATAAAAGGACCTTTTCCATACGCAACTGGAAATAAAGATATATGTAAGTCTAAATATGTTACATTGGCTTTTTTAGCCTGATTTATAATTTCCTGATGTTTATTTAGTTTGTATGTTTTATTTATAATAATAATGTCTTTTCCTTCATTCGCAAACATAATATTATGGGGAAGCGTACCACTAATACATACAATTTCTTTTGAATCTCTAAAAAATTGTATTTGCTCTGTTAATGTCATTTGCTCTGGCGAAATAGAATAGTAACCATTATTATTAAAAAATTTTTCTATCTCTTTTTCCCCAATTTCCTTTTCTTTAGCTTTTTTAAATTTTGAACGTGATAAATATATTTTTTCTGGTATATTTGGGTTTCTTTTTACACTGTCCCTTACTTTTTCAAAAATTTTAATATATTCTTTTGTGTAATACTTTCCTGGATAAATCGAGCACTCTGGTATAATAATTTTTTTAAATTTAGTAGGTTTATTAATTAATAGTATCCTATCATCTGAGATACCAAACAAATTTAAAAATTCTTTATAATTTCCATCTATCTTAGTATGCTCATCATTTATCATTGTTGTAAAAACAATTTTAGCTTTATTTTCGCTATTATCTTCTAGTAAATACCATAACCTTGATACTATATCTATAATAAAGTGTCCCCAATGTTTATAAAAAAAATTTCCATATATTACTGTTTCATTATCATATTCAATTTTTTCATTTTCTATATCATATTTACCATATACTCTATTTTTCATATTATATGCTAATTGTGCTGAAGACTCTATATAATTAAGTTCTTTATCTATAACTCCTCCTGCACCTTTTGAAGTATTATATTTATTTGTATTTAAAACTGGAAGAATTATCCCATCTTCAACTTCAGTTACACTAAGCTCTTTATTTAGGAAATAATCCTCTTGGGAAATCTCCTCGTATTCTTTTTTCATAAAATCATCTATATATTTTAGGTTATTTCTTTTCATCATAAAATAATTCATTACCTTTCAAATATTATATTACTAGAAAACAATAAATCTTTTATATTTTTTTCTTTATTATTTAAAAAGTAATTAAAAAATTTATAATTCTTAATTTTGTCTTCTGGTTCATATTCAATTACATTATTTATTAAAAAAACTCTGCAGAACAACTTAAATATAAATTCATTTTTTATATTTTCTTTTATCTTATATTCATCAAATATTCTTTCTATCTCATCATACCATAGCAGAATCATCTCTTTTTTTAAATTTCTTACTTTTTTTAATTCTTCTGGTTTTAATTTATCGTTCATGTAAAGAGTAAGCCATGGACAATACTTATAAACCAAATAATCCTCTCTTGCATAAAAATGCCAATAGAATGTAGCAAAATCATCTAATAAAGGATTAAAATCGAATGTATCTATATCCCAAAAGATTCCGTCTAATGAAAAATTAAAATCATGAAAATCTCCATGTGAGTAAGTAGTTACAGTTAAGTTTTTCTCTTTTAAATAGTCATATATATTATCTAAAAATCCTTTTAGATTTTCATATGCTTCTGGACAATATTTTAATACATCATCATATAATTTTTCAAAGTTATCTCCATAATACTTTTTCTTTCTTGGATCTACTGTTATTCTTCCCCAAAACCATCTATCTGCACTTTTAGTTCCATCCATTTTTTCGATATTATAATTTTTTTTCATTAGTTTTATCTTATTATTAAAAAATTCTTCTAATTTTCTCTTTTTTGTTTCAAAATTTATTTCTGAATTTCTTAAATAGTTGAAAGCATTAATTTTAGGTGCTGGTATATACTTATATAAATTTATAATTTCTTCATCATTGTTTTTTAATTCTCCTAATTTCTCGATAATTGAGAAATTAGGTTTTATCATTTCTTTTATGTATTCTTCATCTTCAACATATGAATTATTCTTTACAATTTTAAAATAATATTTATTATTATTATATTTTATTATACCAGTACTATATTTATTTTTTTCTCTTCTTGTTTCATAAAATTCAAATTTTTCTGTATCAAATTTTTGATTATCACAACTTTCTTTAATTAATTCCATGACCTTAATATACTCATTTTCCATATAAATATTTTCCCCCTTTTATCTTTCTTCTAATTCTGAATCTTCTTTTAGGCTTTTTTCTTTTTTCCTTTCATTTAGCAATTCTGTTCTCTCCTTTGTATAATAGATATCTAATGTATGCATTGCTCTAGTTATTGCTACATATAATAATTTAGCATCTAATTCATTATTTCCATATTGCTCTTTTCCTGCATCCGGTAATATAACAGAATCAAATTCTAACCCCTTTACTAAATATGATGGAATAATACTTACTCCCCCATTATATTCTTTAGATTTATCTGAAATTAGAGTAGCATCTATTCCTTTTTTGGTTATCTTTTTATATAAATCTTTTGCTTCCTGTAATGTTTTAGTTATTACTGCTATATTAGTTCGTTTATCTTGTACCAACTCATTAATTCTATTAGCAATTGTTATAGCCAGTTGTTTTTCTTCTTGTTTAGTAACTGTAACTGGATCTCCTTCTCTTATTACTGGCTCAGCTAATTTTGTATGTATTCGGTCCCTAATTTTATCAATAACATCGTTTCCTTTTTCCATGATCTCCATTGTGGTACGATAACTTTTACTTAAATCTAAAATGTTAGCTTTTCCATCAAATATCCTGTCATTAATTTCTGTCCAGTCATTAGTTCCTCTGTATGAATAGATTCCTTGTGAAATATCGCCTAAAATTGTCATTGAATCGCTTTTTAATATATCCTTTAATACAAAAAATTGAAACGGACTATAATCCTGAGCCTCATCTACAACTATATGTTTAGGATATATTTGATTATTTTTTATTTGTTTTTCATTGCCTCTTATTTTACTAGCTATATACATAAGTGGGGCTAAATCTTCATACTCTACTTGTTTATTCTTCTTGCTTAAAACCCCATCCTGTACGCCTTTTATAATTTTCTCATCTATATCCAACCCTTGAGCATATTGTGGTAGTTTTGAAATAAAATCTCTGTAATATACTAAAGGATTAGGTTTTTTTACTCTTTTTACATAATCATCTATTAATTTTTTTCCGTTATTTTTTAACATTTCTAATGGTTCATCATATTTTTCAAATATTTCTAATCTTTTTTTCTTATATTCGTCTTGTGGTAAACTTTTATCTAAACTTTCAATTTCTTTTGTTCTTTGCTTTCTTATCATATCTTCAATCAAATCTTGATTA
>CAMMDS010000037.1 GCA_946495655.1 uncultured Clostridium sp. | reverse complement strand
GACCTTTTAAATTATTTTCTTGCATAATTTCACCTTCTTTCGTAAAAAAATAAAACACCTCACATGAGGTGCACAAATATCCTTTCATTTCAAATATTCATTCAAATCTTCTACTAACATAAAAACTGTAGTGCAAGGATTTTTACTTGCATTAGAAGAAACACAATTAAATTCTTCATAGATTTCTTTACAGTTTTTAATAGCACTTTCCAATCTATTATCTTTTGTTACTTTCTCGAAAATTTCTTTATCATTTTTAGAATAATTACCTAAATTAGAATTTTGAAATTCTTTCTTTAGTTCTTTTAAAGTATTATTTTTTGATAAGGGAATAGTAATCTTTTTAAAATGTGATAATAACCAAATTTCAAAATTAGGATTAGACCAAGCAGAGTTATATTCATTTAATTTGATTGCATTATCAAATTGCTCATCACTATAATCATCTTTATCAAATACTACCCAAACTTGTCCATAAACTTTTGGAGATTTATTTATGTACTGTTTTGTATATTTAACTAAACTTTCAGTATTTAAGCCAGTACCCTTTATTTTTATAGCAGGTACAATACTGATTCTATCTCCAAATTTTTCATTTATCTTTTGTTTTAAACCATTAAAATAATTAGGCTCTGTTTCTTTACCTTCACAGATAATAAGGTAGTTGGGTGGTGCTAATTTTTTAGTAGCTACCTTATTTCTGCTTTTATCATGATTTCGCATTGGTATCTATATTAAATTCTTCAAATACTGGAATAGCACCATATCTTCCAGTTATATAATCCTTATTATAAGTTGCATCATTTCTAACTTTAGTATTGTCAATTTTATAATCAGATAGAGAAAATAATTCAGAAACACCATAGTTATCTTTTTCAGTAAACCAAATTTCATCTCTTCTAAAAGTATCTTTATTTAAATTTGTTATATCATGTGTTGTATAAATCAACTGACCATTACCAATGTTTTTTTCTTTATCATGAAATAAATTAATAATATATCTTGTTAAAAGAGGGTGTAGTTTAGCATCTAATTCATCAATAAATAATCTACTTCCATCTTCTAATGCATCCATTATAAAGTTATACAAATAAAACATTTTTAAAGTTCCTTTTGATTCTAATGAAAAAGGTAAAAGTGTTTTTTCTCCATTTTCATTTTTATGGACAGCTTTTAATTCTATTCTTGAAAGTACGCCATTATTAATATCTTTTATATCTCTTGTTTTTACTTCAATATCATCAATACCTAAATCAAATACTTTTATAAAATCGACTAATCTTTTTTTATATTCTTTATCATTAATAATTTTTGAAGATATTAAATGATTAATTCTATTTTCAAATTTAGGATTTCCTAAATCTAAGTAATAACTGTTTAAAAACCAATCATAAACACTTTTAAAATCTTCATTATCTTTTTCTATTTTTCGGTATAGACTCAAAAACAAAGAGTTAGAGTCAACATCAAATTTGTTTATTTTAGCTTTATAAGATTTATTGAATTTAACCTTATTTTCATCTCTATCAAAAATAGAGGTAGATTTGTTTACTTTTTTAACATATAACCATTCAGAAACAATAACTTTATTCTTTATTTCAAATCCATACTGATATATTTTTTGGTTTTCTGCTAAAAAAGTAACTTCTAATGCAATTGGTTCATTTCTAGTTTTTTCATCAAAAGAAAAGTTATAATAGTTGTCTAGTTCAGAACTGTTCATATTTGTGTCATCACTAATCATTAATTATTCTTTCATAAATTCAAATGCTTCTAATACATTAGTTTTTCCACTTGCATTAGCACCATAAATAGCAGCAACCTTTAAATATTTTTTATCTTTAATATTAATTGTATTATACTCATGTTCTTTAATAGAGGCTGATTCCATATCTAAACAATTTTCATTTTTAAAAGATTTGAAGTTTTTAAAATTGAATTTTATTAACATTGTTCTCATCTCCTATAATAGTATTATATGAATTTTTATTAAAAAAGTCAATAAAAATGAGAAAAAATCTCAAATATGATATTATTTTATGCAAAATTTATAAAAATATACAATAATAAAAATATCATGAGATAAACTACTGTTATTAATAAAATATTTTTTAGGTCTAACAAAATCTTAAAAAAATCCAAAAGTTAATAAACATTATTAAATCTAAAAATATTAAAAATAGTTTTAAAATTTGCTTAAAAATAGGTGGTTTATCAAATGTTAAACATAAACAAAAATTAATAACAAATACCAAACTTCAAAGACTTTGACTCTGGCATGCGTAAGTATCGAATCTAGCCAGCCCAACCAAAAAAACTCTCATTTTTATGAGAGTTTTTTATTGCTCCGGAAATTTCTAACGAAATTCTCGGAGCAATAAGGTTAAGTTTCATTGAGCCGTGCATATTCAAGAAGCGAAATGCTACAAAAGGCGAAGCCACTTTTCTTATTTTGTTTTATTTATTAGAAGTTTTCTTTAAATATACTAATCTACAAATAATTATTATACATAGTATAGAAAGTGTAGCAATGAAACCTATATATAATTTTCCACCGGTTTGAGGTATTGGATCTGGAGAAACTGTTACATCTTCAAATCTTACTCTGATTGTAGGGGAAACATCTGATGTTTCTGTTAAAGTATTACCATTGTTCTCTCCGGTTATATCAACATGTGTATTTGTTTTTAAAACTTGATCTATAATTTCTTTATCATAATCATCTTTTAATGTAAGTTTATAACTTAGACTTGCTGTTTCGCCTTCACTTAATAATTCAATAATCCAGGTTATAGAATTATTTTCTGTATTAATAGATTGTGATACAGTACCTATATTAGGACTAGCTACATATTCAAAATTAAAGTTATCAATTATTTCTTGAGGGAAATAATCTGTAATTGTAATGTTTCTCAAAGTGTTATCTATAGTTAAAACTAAACTATCAAAAATATCATTAACTATTGTATTTTCTATTTCTCCGTCTGGAATATAGAAATATTTACTAATATTTGGATTTTCTTCTGTTCCAAATATTTCCTCAGATAATTCTCTATATGTTTTTCCTGGTATAGCTTCTGCATCTTCATTAGATAGATTGATCATTGCTCCAATTATTTGAGTACCACTTGCTTCAATTTCCTCTAGTTTTGTTCTTGTTCTAGAAATTACATTATCAGAATATTCACTAAATGTTCCGTCTATAGCGTTATTTGGAACACCATCTGTCAAAAGAATTATATATCTATCAATATTTTCTTCAGAAGAAAAGTTATTATCTGCTACAGTTAATCCGGCTTCAATATTAGTTCTAGGGCCTACTTCTAATTCAGATAAACCAGAAATAGCAGATTTTACTTCTTCTTCAGAGTTAGTCAAATTTAATCTTAAAGAAGCATCATTAATTGTTCCTTCGGTTTCACCTTTAGATGTATCTAAACTAGAAAATCCAACAACTCCAACTTTAATATTACTGTTAATATTGAAAAGCTTTTCAACAAGAGAATTTGCAGAATCTATTACAGCTTGTTTTCTAGTTTCTTCACCTATATAACTTTGAGTCATACTTGAAGAATTATCTATTACAAAAAAGATTTCAGCGTCTTTTTGCGTTTCCTCTAAAGTTTTATTATTGGTTAAAGTAAGTGTAAGTGTAACAGATTTTTCTGTTTCATTAAATGCTGTAATTTTCTTTTCAAATGTTGCTAAATCTTCAACTTCAATTGTACATACATTATCTTCTACTACTTCTAAAGAAGTACTCCCTGAAACAGATGATACATTTTGATCTGTGTCTGTTATATTTGTATTTGAATCATCAACAGTATTAATTACTATATTAGAAGCAAAAACACTTGTAGTTATGCTAAAAGTAAAAATCAATACTAATAGAATAAACAAAATTTTTTTAGTTTTTTTCATAAAAATATCAATCTCCTTCTCTAAAAAATTCTATAATTTATTATATAACAAAAAAATATCATTATCAATAAAAATTACATATTTTTAATTATATTGTATCAATATTATTAAATTATTACAAAAATATACAGTATAGAAAAAATTATATGTTTAACAGTAATATTTTGATATATAAAAATATAAAAATGCATTTGAAAATAATCAAAAGTATGTTACAATACTTGGAGAGAAAATATACAAGATATATAATAAGGCAAAAGGGGCTGAAAATTGAATTGAATAAACAGGAAATATTAGCAAAATATACAAATGATGAAGATAAACTATTGATTTCAAAATTGTTTGATAAAATAGAATTCACCTCTAAAAGAAACACTATAGAGTATACAGATTTCTTAGATATGAGACAAAGACAATTACTAGAAAAAGTTTTAAATGATATAAAATGTACTAATTATATAGCATCAGGTGGTTACAAAATGGCAGAAAGAACAAGCATAGTTATATATCCTTCTAAATTAGAAGAAATATTTAAACAAGACCAATTTGATTATAGTAGTATATTTAAAGTAATAAGAGTAAAACTTCCAAATGAGTTAAAAGGAACTTATTCACATAGAAATTATTTGGGAGGAATTATAAAGATTGGCATAAAAAGAGAAAAGATAGGGGATATTATTACAAGTAAAAATGGAGCAGATATTATAGTATTAAAAGAATCTGTAAGATATGTATTAGAAGGATTAAAACAATTAACTAGATTTAGTAAAGCTGAATTTGAAGAATTAAATATTGATGAGCTAAATATAGAAGAACCTAAAACAGAACTATTAAATATAATCATACCATCTATGAGAATTGATAGTATTGTTTCAGAAATAATCAGAACATCAAGAGCAAAAGCAACAGGAATAATTAAAGAAGAAAGAGTATTTATAAATCATGAATTAGTACTTAAGGGTTCAAAAGAGGTTAAAGTAAATGACATTATTACAGTAAGAGGTAAAGGAAGATTTAAAATAGGAGATATTTTAAATAATACTAAAAAAGGAAATTTGGTAGTTGAAATAGCAAAATATATTTAAAATGAGAAATTAGGGACAGACCCCAATTTCTCATCTGGAGAAAGGAAAAAGAAATGGAGATATTAAATGGGAAAGAACTGGCTAAAAAAATAAGAGGAGAATTAAAAGAAGAAGTTATTAAATTAAAAGAAAAAAATATAAATCCCAAACTTGCTGTTATAATGGTAGGAGATGATAAAGCTTCTGCAGTTTACGTGCGCAATAAAAGTAAAGCATGTGAGGAAATAGGGATAGAATTTGAAGAATTTTTGCTAGATAGAACAATAACTCAAGAAGAATTAATAAATTTAATAAAAACTCTTAATAATAGGGAAGATATACATGGAATTTTATTACAGAGTCCTATTCCAGATTCTTTAGATATTAGAGAAGCTTTTAATACCATAGATTATAAAAAAGATGTTGATGGATTTAATCCAATAAATGTAGGAAAACTATCTATAGGAGAGGATTGTTTTATATCATGTACTCCATATGGAGTTATACGAATGCTAGAAGAATACAACATACAGATAGAAGGGAAAAGAGCAGTAATTATAGGTAGAAGCAATATTGTAGGAAAACCATTAATACAATGTTTATTAAACAAAAATGCAACAGTTACTATATGTCATTCAAAAACAAAAAACATTGAAGAAATAACTAAAGAAGCAGATATACTAATAGCAGCATTAGGAAAACCAAAATTTGTGAAAGAAGATATGGTAAAAAAAGATGCTGTAGTAATTGACGTTGGAATTAATAGAAATGAAGAAGGAAAATTAGTTGGAGATGTAGATTTTGAAAATGTATCTAAAAAAGCATCATATATAACACCTGTTCCAGGAGGAGTAGGTCCAATGACAATTGCTATGCTTATGAATAATGTTGTTAAAGCTGCTAAAAGTAAATTAGAGACTAATTAATTCAAAATAAATTTAATATATTCGGGGGCAATTTCTTTAAATTAATATAAAGGAGAGATTGTTATGAATATAAAAATAAATAAAAGTAAAATTAAACATATAAAACTAGGTGATGAAAATTATCCAGAAAAACTAAAAAATATTTATGCTAAGCCACAAAACTTATATCTAATAGGAAATGAAAAATTATTGAATTGTAAATCTATAGCTATTATAGGATGTAGAGAATGTTCTAAATATGGAGCAGAACAAGCAATCAAATTTGGATATGAGCTTGCTAAAAAAGATATATGCATAATTAGTGGAATGGCAAGAGGAATAGATACATATTCACATATCGGAGCGATAAAGGCAAAAGGCAAAACTATAGCTGTATTAGGATGTGGATTAGATGTAATATATCCACCTGAAAATGTTAATTTGTATAAGCAGATTATAGAATGTGGAGGGGCTATAATAACAGAATATCCAATGAAAAGCAGACCAGAAAAACAACATTTTCCTGCGAGAAATAGAATAATAAGTGGACTTTCAGATGCTGTATTAGTTATAGAGGCTAAAGGAAAGAGT
Organism: uncultured Clostridium sp.; assembly: GCA_946495655.1. Taxonomy (GTDB): domain Bacteria; phylum Bacillota; class Clostridia; order TANB77; family CAG-508; genus CALXVA01. Next base: position 4,534 of record CAMMDS010000037.1, on the reverse strand, counting down.
GGAACTTTAATTACAGTAAATTATGCTTTAGAACAAGGAAAAGATGTATATGCAATACCTGGTAATATTTCAAGTGTTAATTCATACGGAACAAATGGATTAATAAAAGAAGGAGCAATACCAGTAACAAATATAGATGATATCATTTTATAGTGCACTAATGCAAAAGAGAAGGAGGAGCATATGGAGAACACAAAAGGAAAACAGAAAAATGTAAATTTATATACTAGATATAAAATGTTTTCTTGGGATCTGCTATTTTATTATGCAATTATATTCTTGTTTTTTACACAAACAAAAGGTATAAGTGCAGCTGATGTACTTTTAGCAGAATCATTTTACCCTATTTTTAAAATTGTATTTTTAGTTCCTACTACTATTTTAATAAATTCTTTAGGTAAAAGGAAAAGTTTAATAATTGGAAATACTTTTATATTTATTGCTATTCTTACTTATATAATAGGTAATAATTTTATTTTTATAGTGATTGGAGAATTATTATCTGCAATTGGTTTTATTATAAAAGGGGTATGTGAATCCAATATTTTATACGATTCATTAGAAAAGAATGATAAAAGAGGAGCAATATTTGCAAAAATAGAAGGAAATGGAACATCTTACTATTATTATATTGATGCAATTTCAGCAGTAATAGCGGGTATATTATTTTCTATAAATGGATATATACCAATGATTTTATGTTTAATAATGACAATTATATCTATATATTTATCTACTAAATTTGTTGATATAGATGAAAAACAAAAAATGAATAAACATAAAGTATTTAAAGAATGTAAAGATTTATTCAATTCTTTTAAATTATTTAATAAATCACCAAGATTAAAGAATTTAATATTTTTTGGAGCTTTAATTTCCGCTATTATTTTGTCAATTACAATGCTAAGAAGTAGTATAATGCAAGATATAGGAATGCCAGCAGAATCTTTTGGTGTAGTATTTGCGATAATGGGACTGATATCTGGTATAGCTGCAAAAAATGAGTATAGATTTCATAAGAAATTTAAAAATAAAACATTAGCAAGCTTAGCTATTCCTTTAGTGTTTTCTTGTATAATTTTAGGACTTGTGTGCAGCTGGAATATAAGTTATGAAGTGAATGTAGTAACAGTGTTAATTGTATTATTAGTACAATATATAGCAAGAGGGCCTTTTTATCCACTTATAAAGCGATACTTGAATAATTTCACAACTACAACTTTACGTACTAAAATATCATCATCATTTAATTTATTAGAAAATATATTAAGATTTTTAATTACATTTGCTGCTTCTAATTTATTGAGAATTACAACAACAGCTAATACTTTTACTATACTAGGATGTGTTTTGGGGATAATAGTTGTACTTATGTTAGATAATATGAGAAAAAAAGTAGGACTAAAACCAGAGCAATATACAGAAAAAGATATTAAAATTTTAGAAATAAAATAGAACTTAATGATAATTTAATAATTTATGAACTGTAATCTTCATATAATATTTTCCAAAACTTTTTTAAAAATTATTGACATATTTTCTGTTTATTTATACAATATATTTGAAAAATTGGAGTATTATGCTTCATGATTTAGACAAATGAAAAAAGCTTAAAAAACATAAGGAGGAAATAATTAATGTATACATTTAATAGGATAAAAGTAAATCCTCAATTACCAAAGAGGATCGAAAAATTATCGGTAATAGCCAATAATTTATGGTGGTCATGGAATACAAATTTCTTAAAATTATTTAAAGAAATTGATATAGATGTATGGGAAAGAGTAGAAAAAAATCCTGTGAAATTCTTGAAAAAAGTATCTCAAGAAAAATTAGAAAAAGCTGCTGAAAATCAAGAATTCTTAAAACAATATGATAAATTTGTTAAAGATTTTGAAGATTATATAAAGAGTAAAAATACATGGTTTAGTAAAAAATATCCTAATAATAGCAATGATTTGATTGCGTATTTTTCTGCTGAATACGGCTTAGATGAGATTTTACCAATATATTCAGGAGGACTTGGTATTTTATCTGGGGATCATTTAAAATCAGCAAGTGATTTAGGTGTTCCTTTGATTGCAGTAGGGCTTTTATATAAAAATGGATATTTTTGGCAAACTATTAACGGACAAGGTGTTCAAGAAACAGAATATAAAGATTTAGACATAGATGATTTACCAATAAATCCGGTAAAAGATGTTGATGGAAATGATTTAATAATATCTGTGGATATGCCTAAAAAGAAATTATATATAAAAATATGGGAAATAAAAGTAGGAAGGGTAACTCTATATCTAATGGATTCAGACATAGATGCTAATATACCAGAGTATAGAGGAATTACAAAAACATTATATGGAGGAAATCAGGAAACACGTATACAGCAGGAAATAGTGCTAGGAATGGCGGGAGTAGAGCTACTAAGAAGATTAGGAGTAAAGCCTACTATATATCACATGAATGAAGGACATTCATCATTCTTAATATTAAAATTAATAGAAAATACAATAAAAGATAAAAAAGTATCATTTAATATTGCAAAAGATATAGTAAGTTCCAAAACTGTATTTACTACTCATACACCAGTTCCTGCAGGGAATGATATATTCCCATTAGAACTTATGGATACATATTTTAAAGATTATTGGGATAAATTAGGAATTGATAAACAAGAATTCTTTAGAATGGGAATGAAACCAAATGCTACTCCAAGTAGTGGATTTGATATGGGAGTCTTAGCATTAAAAGTTGCAGGAAAGAAAAACGGAGTAAGTAAATTACATGGAGCAGTATCAAGAGAATTATTTGGAGACATATGGCCAAATATTGCAGCAAATGAAGCTCCAATAACTTATATTACAAATGGTATTCACACATGTTCATGGATACCACAAAATATAAAAGATTTATACAATGAATACTTAACTCCATATTGGCAAGATAATATATATAATGATGAAGTATGGGAAAAAATAGAGAATATACCTGATGAAAAATTATGGAATGCCCATATGGAAAGAAAAAGAAAATTAATAGATTTAGTTAAGAAAAGTACAACTAAGAGATTACATAGATGCGGTTATAGCTATCAAGAAATAGATAAAATAACTTCTAAACTTAGTGAAAATGTATTAACAATAGGATTTGCCAGAAGATTTGCAACATATAAAAGAGCTACTTTAATTTTTAAAGATTTAGAGAGAATCACACAAATATTTAGTAATGAAAATAGACCAATACAAATAATCTTTGCAGGAAAAGCACATCCTGCAGATAAAGAAGGACAAGATTTAATAAAATATATACATGAAATATCTATGAAGCCACAATTTAAAGGAAAAATATTTTTACTAGAAAATTATAACATAGCAATGTCAAGATATTTAATAAGCGGTGTAGATGTATGGCTTAATACACCAAGAAGACCAATGGAAGCATCAGGAACAAGTGGACAAAAAGCATCTGTAAACGGAGTTATAAATTTTAGCGTGCTAGATGGATGGTGGGCAGAAGGATATAACTCAAAAAATGGATGGTATATTGGAATAAATGATGAATATGAAAATTATGATGTTCAAGACAAAGCAGACAGTGATGATATATACACAACATTAGAAAATAAAATATTGCCAACATATTATGATAGAAACAAGGCAAACATACCGGAAAGATGGATAAAGATTATGAAAAATTCTATTATATCAACAGGTGGAAAATTTAGTACTTCAAGAATGCTTGTTGATTATGTAGAAAAGCTATATATTCCATTATGCAATTTATATAATAAGTATTATAGTGAATTAAATAAAGTTGCGGAATTTAATAGTTGGAAAGAAGATTTATATAGAAATTGGGATGACATTAAAATATCACAAGAAAACAATTTAGATAATATAACTATAGATGCAGGGAATTACATAGATGTTAAATGCAAAGTAACTCTTCCTAATATATCAATTGATAATGTGCAAGCACAAGTATATTATGGAAGAATTGAAGATAATGGAGTTGTTGATGATATACAAATAATTCCTATGGATTTAGTAGACGAAGATAAAGAAAATAAAATTTATACATATACAGCCAAAATCAAACTTGTAAATGGTGGAGAATATGGATATACGTTTAGAGTTATGCCAAAACATGAAATGATACTAGATTCAGAAAATTTAAACTTGATAAAATGGATTTAATCATTAAAATAGTTTACAAAAAATAATATAAATAATATACAAATCGAAAAAAGGAGGAATGAACAATGGAAGAAGAAGTAAAAAACGAAAATTTAGAAACAAAAATGGAACAAGAAAAACTAGAAAAGAAAATAAGAGACAAGAAAAACACATTTACTTTAATCTATATACTTGTTGGAATATTCATAATAGCAGTACTTGCAATGCTTGTTTATGCATTTATAGTATCTAAATAGAAAAACTTAAACAAAAGGGACGTGCTCCTTTTTGTTCAAGGTTTTGCAACAAGGGGACGCACAATTTGTTTCAAATTTGAAACAAATTGTGCGTCCCCTTGT
>CAMMDS010000036.1 GCA_946495655.1 uncultured Clostridium sp. | reverse complement strand
AGATATAATGTAATAAAAAAGTATGAAAATATGAAATGGAAAGTGATTTGAACATTGCAATTGACATATTAGCTGTAAATTGTAACAAACTATGAATCTATACTTTCCTTATATTCTTTTAACTTTTTCTCATAAAGTACGTCTCCTCTATAATCTGTCAAATCATATTCTTCAGCTAATATTGCTGCAAAGAAATTAGATAATTTCTCTGCACCAGTTAAATTCAAATGCAATCCACCATCATATGTATCAACAGAATAATCTATTCCAATTTCTTCAACATTATTTTTTAGGTTATAATATGCCACATCATTTTCTTCTGCATAATTCCTTATTTGCTCATCATATTCATCATACCAATATGGGTATAAACTTGGAGCTTTTATTAAAACAAGTTCAATTCCATTGTCCTTACAAAGTTTTGTGATTTTGTCTAAATAATCATAACATATATCTGAGAATTGATAATCCGCAAGCATTCTTTGTACTGGTAAGTTTTCCACCGGCTTTATATTTTTATTTACTAAAAATCCATTGAAAGTATTATCTTTTCTCTTAAACAAATATTCAAAATCTTCCTCAGTTAATTTATCATATCTTGAATGATATCTAAGTATTGGAAAAATATAGTACCAAATATTTTCATCTTCTGTCATTGATGCTTTTATTATATTCATTTTTTGTTCAGACCATTTCATATAATCAATGGTAAGCCTGTTATATTCTTCACTTACTGGTTCTGAATATCTCATAGAATTAACATTAAATACTACTACTTTTGGTTTTTCATATTTTAAAGTTTCTTCTAATATGTAGTATGATTGCCATATTAATTGTTGTGATGATCCTCTTACATATGCTTTTATTCCTTCTTCTTCATACATTACCATAGGAGAAAAATTTGCATATACTTCACAATCGCCTATAAATATAACTTCATGATCTTTTGATTCATTATAATATTGTGAAATCATACTTCCTTCGACTAAACTTGTAGCATATTTTGGACTAAGGAGCCTTGTGAAAAACATAAATATTAGTACAAAAATTAATATAATTAAAAATATTCTAAATTTTCTCATGTCTACCTCTCTTTCTACCTGTCTAATAATGGATTGGAAAAGAATTGTTATTTAGCTAGGCGTACAAATTTGAAATTTTTGAGGCGTACTTTTTGTACGTTGATAAAATTTCAAATTTATACAACAACGCAAAATGGCAATTATTTTTCAATCGTATCCTTTAAAATTTGCTATAAATAAAGTTGTTTACATTAAATCCAATACCATATATTCCTAAAATTGCGACTATTAGAAGCATAATTCCTATTAAAATAGTTTTCACTTCTAGTTTAGAGTTCTGTATTTTAGGTAATATTTTTTCTTTATTTCCATCAAATATGAATAGAATAATTGTAAATACAGCAAGTACAATCCAATCTGCAATACTTAAACCTAAGTTCAATATTTGTGTACCTAAGTCTGCATAATTAAATGTAGTAAATACAGAACCTATCATTTGCAAAGCAACTAATTGGTCTTGCCATATGAAGAATGCCCATAAGAAAGATATTATTATAAATGTAACTAATCTATTTAATGTTTTGAATTTAGTTTTAAATCTATCTCCAAACATTACAAATATTCCATTTAAAATTCCCCAAACTATGTAATTTACACCATGCCATAAACCTGATACTGTGAATGTAATAAGTAAATTTATGTTTTTTCTTAAAGTTCCTTTTCTATTTCCTCCAAGTGGTATATATACATAATCTTTAAGCCAAGAGCTTAAACTAATATGCCATCTTCTCCAAAATTCTTTAATACTTTCAGAATAATATGGTGAGTTAAAGTTTTCTACTAAATCTATTCCAAGCATTTTTGAAACACCTAGTACAATATCTATTCCTCCACTAAAGTCTGCGTATAGATTTATAGAATAGATTATCATTGCAAATAACGCATATGCTCCGCTATATTCTAAATTTCCAGAAATAGTAGAAATTAGTATTGCAGTTCTTCCTGCTATGACAAATTTCTTAATTAATCCCCAGCAAACTCTAATTAATCCATCAAAAACATTATTAGCAGTTATTTTTCTTTTAGTAAGTAGATTTTTCTTCATATCATCATATCTGCTAATTGGTCCTATGAATAAATGTGGTATGTACATGATGAATAGAGTAAAATTAAAGAATTTTTCTTCAGGTTCATATTTTCCTTTATATACATCTACTAAATATGAGATTATTTGCAAAGTATAATATGAAATACCAAGTGGGGCAAGTATTGAAAACTCTGTATATGGTAACACTTTCATAAATATTAATATTGCTAGATTTACTACGATAGTTCCCACTAGTATTGGCTTTTTATATTTTCCATTCAAATGTTTTGCTGCAAAGAAAGTAGTAATTATGCTAAAGAATACATAGAATAAACTTTGCCACCCAAAACTCGCATAAAGTAGAATACTTACTATTAATAAAAGTACATTCATTGCTATTTTTCCTCCTACTATTGTGCAAATGAGCCAAAGGGGACGCACTTATTTGGCTCATTTGCAGGTCTGTCCCTCAAACGACAAGGTTGTCGTTTGAAACCTGTCCCTTTTTAGTAATTTTTACTAATTGGTGCCTGTCCCCAATTAGTTAGCTTTAGGGAATGAGCTAGACCATTTTCTTCCTTGCATAGATGAACTGTTTAATTTTTCTTCATCTGTTGCAGGTCCAAGTAAATGTCCTCCTGGTGTTGCATCATAATGTCTCCAAGTACCATTTTGATTTACTAGATTCCAATAATGTGTTCTATCTGTTGTGTAAATTAATTGGTTTGTATATCCTGCTTTATTTAATGCTTTTTGAACAAGTACTGCATGAACATAACAATTTCCTGTATAATTTGTTAATCCATACCAAACTGGGTCGCTTCCTCCCCAACTTGTGTTGTAGCCAATTCTATTTCTTATTGTTTCTACTATACCTTTCACGCTTTTTCCTGCTAAGTATTGGTTATAGAATTGATTAAATTTGTTATTTGTATCTTCCTGATTATGATTTACAGTAACTTGTCTTCTTGCAGTTGATGTATTTCCTTTTTTATCTTTTGCAGTATATGTAATATAATATGTTCCTGCTTTTGAAAGATTAAGTTTACTAGTACTTACTGTAAATGTACATGAACCATCGCGTGCATCTACTGCACTTACTCCGCTTTTAAAGTTTGGACTTGAATTTTTCTCTACACTCATACTACTTAATCCATAGAATACTGGTCCTTCTGTATCTTTCTTTATTGTAAGAGTTGCAGTTTTTTCCACTTTATTTCCATATTTATCTTCTGCTTCAATTGTTATTTTTTGAGTACCTATTTTGGTATAATCAATTTCAGTTTTTAATGTTGTTTTTACGTTTCCTGAAGCATCTTTTACTGATGATATAAAATCTTCTTTACCATCTATTTTCTCATCATCATAAATAGTTACATTTCTTAGTTTTAATGTAGGAGCTTTTGTGTCTTTTATTGTGATTGTAACATTTTCTTCTTCTCCATCAATTATAGTAGTTATTGTATATTCTCCTACTTCTTCTTCATTAATTTTATCAATATCACTCTGTTTTATAGCATCTTTATCTTCTTTGTAGTTTAATAATATATCTTTTTTCTCTAATTCGTCTCCAAGCTCTAAAGTAAATTCTTTTACTACTCTTGAAACATTTAGTGTGCATATATTTGATGTAGTATTTCCTGAACTATCTTTTACTTCAACATTAATTTCATATGTACCAATTCCGTTTATTTCTGGTGGATCTATTATAGAAGTAGTCATTTCAGATAAATCAGTTTTTGATTTTATGAAATCATCTGCATTAAGTTCATAATCTAAATATTTATCTAAATTTTGGAATTCAACTTCTGGAGCAGTTGTATCAACTACATTTAAAAATACTTTTTGTGTAACATTATCATATGATAATTCTACTTCATAACTTCCAACTTTACTTAAATCTATTGTACTCATATCTGTTATGAATGTCGCGCCATCAATATATTTTTCATCAATCACAAATTGATTTAATTCTACAGTTTCTGTTCCTAGTTCGATACTTACATCTTTAAATTTCTTGCTAAATTTTAAATATGCAAAATAGCCACCTACTGCAATAGCGGCAATTAGAATGATTATAACTAGAAAAATTACAATTCTTTTTGCCGTTTTATTTTTAGTTTTAGGCTGCTTTTGGTCTGAATTTTCTTCATTAAATGCAGCATTTTTTTCATCTTCATTTAATTTACTATTTTCAGCATCTTCAATTTTAGACTTCTTTTCTTTTTTGTCTTTTTTCTCTTTTTTGTCATTCTTATCTTTCTTTTTAGGCTCTTTCTCTTTATATCTCTTTGCTTTTTTCTTTTCATTATCTTCTGTTTTTATATTGTTTTCGCTTTCATTTGGTTCTTCTACTGCAACTTTATTTTCTTCTTCCATTATTTAAAAACATCTCCTTATATATAATAAAAATTTATTATTTACTTTAAATAAAATACTTTTTAATCTATTTTATTAAAGCTATCTTAGCTAAATATTTTTTAACACTTTATTCAGGAATAGCACTATAGCATTCTGTAATATAATACCTACCTGTACTATAATTACTTCCTATATTTTCTCTTGCATCTAAATCATTAAAATGCCACCATTCTGAGCAAAGTGGTGTTAAATCGGCTGCCACACAATAATCACGTAAGCGCATTGCTCCATCTGTCATGTTTTTAGCAACTGGTACTTTCTCCCATGCAGTCTTAGAATTACTATCTACTGCATAACTCATACTAATCGCTTTATTGCTTAATTCATGCATTTGAGTTGGCATTTGCTCTTCAGTGTAATCTGTAATTACCATATATTTATATTCACCAGTTTTACCAACCTCATAATCATTTATTTTTACTAAACTTACATCCATAGCAATTCCTCTCTGATGATTTGATAAAACCTGTGCTATAAACCAACCTTCATTCCATCCTCCGCCATTAATGCCATTATATACTGTTTTATTAGAATTCATTAATTCTCTTAAATTAGTAGATACTGTTTTTTGTGCTTCATATGGTCTATATGTTTCATATATTTTTAAAGAATACCCTTCTTTTAAAGCTAGTTCTTGAGCTTTCATTATTTTTATTGCCATTTCATACATAACTGGCATCATATACTCTTCTTTAGATAGCCTTTTATTGTATGCTTTATTGTTATATAATTGCTTTCCTGTAACATTTGGAATATCTATCTCAGACGATTTAAAAAGTGAACTATAACTATTTGTGTCATCATATATTATTGATGGAATTATATCTGGTAAATTTATCATAACATATTTTTTATTAGCCCATCCTGTTATACCATTAGCTTCAATTTTAAGCCAATTTCCGTTTTCTCCAATAATTTCAAAACCAGTACCAGGACTTAACTTCTTTACAAGATTTGATGAAGAATTAGCTTCTTTCCTAATATTTAATTCTATTGATGCATAACCTGTCGCTCCTTGCACAGGTAGTTCAAATTCCAAATTATAATCTGGAATTATTTTTAAATCTCCAACTATTTCATTTAAATCTAACATATTTTCTGATATTATTACATTATTGTTGTTTGGATTTTCATTTAAATCAGAATTAGAACTTTCACTAACTTGAATTTCATTAGTATAAATAAAATTATTCGCAGAAAGACTTTTGTTATTTCCTGCAATAAATAAAAATGCTATACATGATATACCAATAATAACTAAAATAAACAAAATTATTGCTACTGTCTTTAATATTTTATAATGCATATAACATCCTCCTTTATTCGTTCTTATTATATTACATTAATGAAGATTTGTAAATTGGTATTAGAACAAAAATGAAAATTCTGGAACAAGGGGACGCACAATTTGTTTCAAATTTGAAACAAATTGTGCGTCCCCTTGTTCCAGAAATTATCTAAGCTTCATCTTTTGATGTATTTATTTTAAACAACTTAAATATTTCTACTATTACTAATGGAAGCAATACTAATCCTACTATTTCTAGTACATTATTCATTGGTAGAATTGGTATACTAAAGATGTGTCTTAATCCTGGTATGAATAATATAATTAACATTAATGCTGCTGAAAGTGCAATTGCTCCGAGTAACATTTTGTTGTTAAATGGATGTGTTTTGAAAATTGATTTCTTGTTATTTCTGATGTTAAATACATGAACAAGTTCAGAGAATGCTAATGTAACAAATGCCATTGTCTGTCCTATTTCTACTTTAACTTCTTGTTTTTCAACGATTTCTGCTCCATTTGCTAATTCTTCATCTAAGTTTTCAATTTCATCTGCACTGTAAATTTGGTTATCTATTCTTACCATTGTTGGTAATTGATCATCTGGAGTTGCGAGTCCAATTATAAATGCTGCAAGTGTAAGAAGTCCTATCATAAATCCTTGATATATTACTCTCCAGCTCATTCCTTTTGTAAATACTCCTTTTTGTTTTTTAGGCTTTCTTTTCATTACATCATCTTCTGCTGGATCTACTGCTAGTGCTAAAGCTGGAAGTGAATCTGTAACCAAGTTAATCCATAATATATGAATTGGGAGTAAAACTTCTACTAATCCTACATCTATTCCAAATGTACTACTAATCCATGGTGTAATTAATATTGCAATAAATAATGCTACTATCTCACCAACATTGCTTGAAAGCAAGAATTGGATTGCTTTTAATATATTGTCATATATACGTCTACCTTCTTCAACTGAAGAAACTATTGTTGCAAAATTATCATCTGTCAAAATTACATCTGCCGCTTCTTTTGATACATCTGTACCAACTATGCCCATTGCACAACCAATGTCTGCTGTTTTTAATGCTGGAGCATCATTTACACCATCACCCGTCATAGCAACTATCTCTCCATTTGCTCGCCATGCTTTTACTATACGTACTTTATGTTCTGGAGAAACTCTAGCATAAACTGAATATTGTCTAATATTTTTTGTCAAATCTTCATCGCTCATCTCTTCAAGTTCTGAGCCAGTTATTGCTTCATTATCATTTTCTAGAATTCCCAATTCTTTTGCTATAGATACTGCAGTTATTTTATGGTCTCCTGTAATCATTACAGTTTTAATTCCTGCTGTTTTACATTTCTCCACAGCTACCTTTACTTCTTCTCTTGGTGGATCAATCATTCCAACCATTCCAACAAAGATTAAATCATTTTCAATATTTTTCATTTCTTCATCAGATGGTTCATGTTCTAGTTCTTTATATGCCATAGCTAATACTCTTAATGCATCTTTTGCCATTTCTTCATTATATTTATCCACAGTTTTTCTATATTCAGCTAAATCTGTTTTAATTTCTCCATTTACTTCATATCTAGTACATTTTGCTAAAAGTTCATCTATTCCACCTTTTGTATATGCTATATATTTATCGCCTACTTTATTTACTGTTGTCATTAATTTTCTATCAGAATCAAATGGAAATTCTTTTACTCTTTGGATTTTTAAAGTATCTTCTACATTAAATTTAATTCTAAATCCTAAATCAATTAATGCTGTTTCTGTAGGATCTCCTGTTAAATTATTATTCTCTCCTATTTTTGTATCATTACATAATGTACTTACATACATTAATTTTTCCAAATCATTATTTATTTCAGTTATTTCTTCTACTTGGACTAATTTGTCATCAGCAAATACTTGCTGTACAGTCATTTTATTTTGTGTTAATGTTCCTGTTTTATCAGAACAAATAACTGTTGCACTACCAAGAGTCTCAACTGCTGGTAGTTTTTTAATAATGGCATTTTTCTTAACCATTCTTTGAACACCAATAGCTAAAACTATTGTAGATACTGCTGCTAAGCCCTCTGGAATTGCTGCAACTGCTAAGCTTACTGCAGTCATAAACATATCTATTATATCTTTTCCATATGCTATTCCTATAACAAATATTACAACACATATTGCTAATGCTGCAATACCAAGTGTTTTACCTAATTTATTTAATTTAATTTGAAGTGGCGTTGCTGTTCCTACTGTGTCATTAATAATTGTAGCTATTTTACCAACTTCTGTATTCATACCTGTTTCAACAACTATACCTTTTCCTCTTCCATATGTTACAAGAGAAGATGAAAATAGCATATTTGTTCTATCTCCAATTCCCACTTTTTCATCTGTAATTACTTCTGAATTTTTATCTACTGGTACAGATTCTCCTGTTAAAGAAGATTCTTGTGATTTTAAATTTACTCCTTCAACTACTCTCAAATCCGCTGGTACATAATCTCCTGTGTCTAAAACTACCACATCTCCAGGTACTAATTCTCTAGAAGCTACAACTTCTACTTTTCCATTACGCACAACTTTTGCTACATGAGAACTCAATTTTTGAAGTGCTTCTAATGATTTCTCTGCTTTGTTTTCTTGCACTACACCAATTATTGCATTAACAATAACTACTATCAATATGATAAGCGAATCTGTGATTCCTTCTCCTTCCATGTAACCAACTACACCAGATACAATTGCTGCAATAATAAGTACTATAATCATAAAATCTTTGAATTGTTCTAAGAATTTAACAAATAAACTTTTTTTCTTTTTAGCTTTTAATTCATTATACCCAAATTCTTGTCTTTTCTCTTCAACTTGCTTACTTGTTAAACCTTCGTTAATATTGGTATTAAATTCTTTTTCAATTGCTTTTGATTCTTTATTAAACCAATTTTTCTCCAAGTTCATCTACTCCTTTTTATTATTCTGTAAAAATATAGCTTTTTTATTCTATTTTTTACATATATCATCAATTAATATTAATATCTAAAAGTACATTTATTATATAATTAAACTTAACACAAGAAAAGACTTTTTAAGAAAATTATATGATAATATATAAATTCTTAAAAAGTCTTGCTTACCTTTATAAGGTTACTAACCACGCTTTGTTAGCTTGTGATGTTGATTAGTAGTTTTCAAGCTACTCCCTTTTTTATTGTTATAGTTTTATTACAAAAGATTTAATTTGTCAATATTTCTAATGTGAATTCTTTGTGAATTAATTTAAAAGTTTCTTTACTACTTCATTTATTGTTTTTCCATCTGATGCTGCTCCTATTTTTTCTTTTGCTGCTTTCATGACTTTCCCCATATCTTTTATAGAAGTTGCACCTACTTCGTTAATTACTTCTTTTACTATTGTTTCTACTTCTTCTATAGATAATTGCTTTGGTAAATATTCTGCTAAAATTTTAATTTCTTCTTTTATTTCATTTATCAAATCTTCTCTGCCACTTTTTTCATAATCAGCTAAGGAATCTTTTCTCTTTTTTGATTCCTTTGCAATAATGTCAATTATTTGTTCGTCTTCCAATGTAATTTGTTTATCTTTCTCCACCTGCAATATAGCTGCTCTTACCATTTGAATAACATTTTTTCTTACTACATTCTTATCTTTCATGCAGTTTTTTAAATCCTCTAACAATTTTTCTTTTAACATATTCTTCACTCCCTATACATATTTATATTAAATCATATTTTCTTTAAATACTCACACTATATATTTTTTCAAAAACTCTCATATGGGAGCACAAAACAAATAATGGAGCATTTATGGAGGTTATTTGCGAAAAAATTACTTAATTCTCAAAGCGTTCTTCCTACATTTTACTCAAAAAAATAATTTGATTAATCAACTGTATCTTTATTTTAACATAAAAATTAAATTTTTCAATTATTTTTAATATATTTTCAGTAAATCAATTGACATTTTAGTATAAATATTATATAATCAAACAAATGTTTTGATATGATGTATTGCTTAAGGAGTGATATTGTTGGAAGAAAAAGAAATTATAGAAAATAAAACTGAATATATAAATACTATTGCTCATAAGCAATTAGCCCTAAACCGATTAGATTCATTGCTAAGTTATCACATAGAAAATAATAATTAAAAAAAAGCTAATTTATTATCTTATTGGTTTGAAGATTTTGCTAAATATAATCTAGCAGAAGAGAATTTTAATCCTAAACTTTTGAAAAAATATAAGCGTGGAAGTATAATAAAAGCTAATTTGGGATTTAATATTGGAAACGAGGAGGGTGGTCTACATTACTGCATTGTTTTAGATAAAAGTAATGCACTATCATCAGGAACTCTAACTGTAATTCCATTAACTTCCATAAAAGAAAATAAAAAGTATAATAATTCCACACTTAATTTAGGAAGTGAAATATATATTAATCTAAAGAAGATATGTGATAATATGTCTAAAAAATTATCTGAAGAATATGAAGATATATGGAAATTACCTGCTGAAAAAGTAGAACAATTTAATACTGATTTTAAGTATATAAAAAAGGTAGAAAAAGAAATTTCAAAAATGAAAAAAGGCAGTATTGCTCTAGTATCTCAAATTACAACGATTAGTAAGCAAAGAATATATGACCCAAAAACATCTTCTGATATTTTGGCAAACTTAAGAGTTTCAGATAATACTTTAGACTTAATTGAGTCAAAGATTAAGGAACTTTTTATAAAATAATTGGTATAATATTTGACAAATATGCATATTATATATTATAATAAAGTTAGAACTCAGCAGTGCGATATCTTAGATATTAGTACCTGCAGAATAGAAGACTTTATGAGTGGTTCATGGCAGCCACTCTTTTTTTCTTAAATAAAAAAAGATAGCAAGCTAATATATTCTAGGATAATCCTTCTTGAATTGACTCATCAAAAATAAATTATACTCCCATAAAATTCTAAAACTATTTATTTTAAGTAATTTTAGAATTTCATGTGAGTGATTTTTGGAGCGATTTCGAAACAGGTATGCGAAAAAATGCCTACTTTGTTTCAAGCTCTCTTATATAACTCGATTTATTGTTTATACTTTAACATAAAATTTATATTTTAGCAATAGTAATAAAGAATAAATATCTATTATCCTGTTATAATTGTTCTACTTTTCTCAAATAAA
>CAMMDS010000035.1 GCA_946495655.1 uncultured Clostridium sp. | reverse complement strand
CTTATAAATGCAAATAATAAAAAAGACTCCATATGGAGTCTTTTTATATGGTGTCATTAACGTTACTATATTGGAACCAATGGTACCTGATAAAAATACCTGTTTAACAGCAGGCATGAGTGTTTACGCCGAACTTATCAGTATAATGAAAGACTCTACACGGGAATACTACAACATGAGGATTGCCCTGGGGCTTGAATGTGCGTGATATATAATAACATAAGCTGTATCAATATTTTTGCTGTATAATCAAATTATGAACAGGAACTTGCAACATTTGCACCAGACAAGCAATACACTTCAAACATACATTCATTCAAGTAACAGTCTTTCTAAACTTAGCGATAGTATTGAAGTCTTAAGCAGTGCTTTAATAAATAATGATACTTTTAAGGCATTACAGACTCTAAGCAAGTCTCTCGTACATAATAACCGACTTTCTCAACTCGCTCAAGAATATATAAACTTAAATAATTCATTCGTAAATAATCCTGCATTAACGGAACTAAGTCGGACTTTACAAACAATAAAGAATTCCTCCGTTCTTAATAATAAACTAACTCAATTTATAGACACGTATAATACTGTACAAGCTGTATTAAAGAAAAACCCTGAGTATATGAAAATATACAATGCTATAGAGGTTTTGCAAAATTGCTATTCAGCAAATTTAGAACAGATATTATTTCAATCAGAAACCTCACTATCCGCAATAGAATTAGCTGTGTCTCAACAACGTTTAATAAATAAACTAGAAGCTTTTAACTTCTCAGAAAATTCTAATAATATTATAGAAACTATTTCTGAAAGCAGTTTAAATGAACAACTGGAAATTATAGAAAAAGAACCTGAAAGTAATTTCAAGCAGTATCTAAGACAAAATCATTTAGCAATTCTATCATTAATACTGTCAATTGTATTTTTCATCTGGCAAAATTGTAATGATGTGGCAGTTGAACAAAATAATAAGATTATTTCTCTTTTAGAGCAGTCAAGTAAAACACAAACAGAATTACTTAATGTGCAACAAGATAGATTATCTGAGGAACAGACTCAAACCGAACTGATTAAAATAGAAACAGAATTATTGAATGAAATGCTTATTGAGATTAGAGATAATCTTAAGAATAATAAAACCGCCCCCTAATATCCATTGTATGAATAAAAATTATTATACACCCTTGTTTTACTTTCTCTCCTGTCTTTATTATCAATGCTTTACGCAGTATAAGCCATTACGTAAGTAAGAAATTTTACCATTAAATAACCTTAAAAATTTTATACTTACAATTACTGCTTAACAAAAGAGCTATACTGCCAATGTTTATGCTATAATCCATTTATGACAGAGAAGTATCTTGATGGAATTATCAGAAAGTTTAAGACTGGAAAGACTACAGAACACAGCTTTAGGGGTGACTTACAGGACTTTATTGAAAGAACCGTTACAGGTGTTCAGGCTATCAATGAACCTACCAGACAAAAATGCGGTGCTCCTGATTATATAATACAGAAAAAGAACATTCCTATAGGATACATTGAAGCTAAGGACATTGATAAAAATCTTGATGTTGTTGAAAAGTCCGAACAGCTCGACAGATACAGAGCAAGCCTCGATAACCTGATACTTACCAATTATCTTGAATTTCGTTTCTTTGTGAATGGGGAGCATGTTGATACCGTTAAAGTTGCTGATATTGTAAACGGCAAGATTAAAGTTTATGAGAAAGAGTATCAGAAACTGATTGACCACATCCGCAATTTCTGTGATTATCATGGGCAGACTATTAAATCACCTAAACAGCTTGCAAACCTTATGGCACAAAAGGCGGTTATGATACGTGATGTTATTATAAACGCTCTTGAATATGATTGCGCAGGCTCTTTAGCAAGCCAGAGAAATGCTTTTAAACAAATCCTGTTACACGATTTAACCGACCACACCTTTGCTGATATGTATGCTCAAACTATTGCATACGGCTTGTTTGTAGCAAGATTGAATGATACAACTTTGGGAGATTTTTCAAGACAGGAAGCAAGAGAACTTGTATCAAAGAATAATCCGTTTCTAAGGCAGTTGTTTGATTATATATCCGGTGCAAACCTTGATGATAACCTTGTATGGATTGTCGATGATTTGGTTGAAATCTTTAGAGCAGTTGACCTGAATAAACTCTTGAAGAACTACGGTAGAACGACTCAGATGTCTGACCCGTTTCTGCATTTTTATGAAACATTCCTTGAAAGCTACGACAAAGTAAACAAGGAAAAGAGAGGCGTATATTATACACCTCAGCCTGTTGTAAAGTTTATTGTCTCAGCTGTAGACAGTATTTTGAAAACAGAATTCAACCTGTCTCATGGTCTGGCTGATGATACAACTATAAAACACACACGCACTCTATATTATGAGAAAAAGAAGAAGAAAGTTAAGGGTGAGACAGTATATGAAGATGTACCGGTTACAACTGATGAAAATGTGTATAAAGTACAAATCCTTGACCCTGCAACAGGTACGGGAACATTTTTAGCTGAAACAATCCGCAAAATATATTCCTATTTTGTAAACCAGCAGGGAATATGGTCTCAGTATGTTGATAACGCTCTGATACCCCGACTGAACGGGTTTGAAATCATGATGACTCCGTATGTAATGTGTCATCTTAAACTTGACCTGCTTCTAAGGGAAACAGGCTATACAACAACCAAACAGACCAACAGGTTTAATGTATATCTGACTAACGCTCTTGAAAAAGACGAAACGACAAAATATCCGTTGTTTGATTGGTTATCTGATGAAGCCAGATATGCCGGCATGATAAAGTCTGAAAAGCCTATAATGGTAGTGCTGGGTAATCCGCCTTATAGTGGGGAATCAGCAAATGGAAGTTTGTTTAATGATGAACTTGATGTGTACAAAAAAGAAGCTAATGGAGAAAAACTTAAGGAGAAAAATCCGAAATGGATTAATGATGATTATGTTAAGTTTATTAGACTTGCTCAAAGTTATGTTGATAAGAATAAAGAGGGAATTGTTGCTTTTATAAATAATCATGCATATTTAGACAATCCTACCTTTAGGGGAATGAGATATAGTTTACTCAAATCTTTTGATAAAATATACATTCTCGACTTACATGGTAATGCAAAGCGTAAAGAGACTTGTTCAGACGGAACGAAAGATGAAAATGTATTTAATATTCAACAGGGTGTAAGTATAAATATCTTTGTTAAAACAGGCAAGAAAAAAACTGATGAGCTTGCAAAAGTTTATCATATAGATATTCAAGGCTTAAGAAATTCTAAATATGAGTACCTCGTTAATAACAACTTAAATGATATTGATTTTAAACCTATAGAACCAATTAGTCCGTATTATTTATTTACGCCTAAAGATTTCAGCTTAAAGTTAAAGTTTGATAGTGGCTTTAATATCACAGACTTATTTCCTGTTAATTCTGTTGGTATAGTAACAGCAAGAGACGCATTCTGTATAAAAGATTCTATAGAAGATGTGCAGAGAACAATCCATAATTTTATAAGACTAAATCCAGAAGAGGCAAGAAATGAGTACCACTTAGGAAAGGACGTAAGAGATTGGAAAGTAGACTTAGCACAGAAAGACTTAATATCATCCAAGCTCGATAATAAGAATATTGCTAAAATAGATTATAGACCTTTTGATACTAAGTATACTTATTTTACAGGAAAGTCTAAAGGTTTTCACTGTATGCCAAGAAAAGATGTAATGAAACACTATCTGCATGAAAACATTGGACTTAACTTATGTAAACAAGTTAAAGCTTTTGATAAATATCAACATGTTTTTGTATCTAAAAACTTAGTGGAGAGTAGTTTGGTTTCAAATAAAACCAGTGAAATCACCTATTCTATACCTTTATACTTATATGATGATTCAGAACAAACCTCATTCTTTGACCGGAGTAGTAAACCCAATCTGAATATGGATATTGTGAGGGAATTGGAACAAAAACTTAATTTAACATTTACGCCGGAAAAAGAAGCGAAGGCAGGAACTTTTGCTCCGATTGATATATTGGACTATATTTATGGTGTTCTGCATTCTAACAAGTATAGAAACAAGTACAAGGAGTTCTTAAAGATTGATTTTCCACGTATCCCATACCCTGAAAGTTCGGATTATTTCTTTAAAATCGCAGAACTTGGTAAACAGCTTAGAGAGATACACCTGCTTGAGTCTCCTATAGTAAATGAATTTGTAACCTCATATCCTGTAGGCGGTGATAATGAGGTCGTAAAGCCCGAATATAAAGACAACAAGGTGTATATCAACAAGACCCAGTATTTTGATAACGTGCCTGAAATTGCATGGAATTTCTATATAGGCGGTTATCAGCCTGCACAAAAATGGCTCAAAGACCGCAAAGGCAGAATACTGAGCTACGAAGAGGTTATGCACTACCAGAAAATTATTGTTGCTCTAACAAAAATACACGAAATTATGCAAGTTATAGATGATATAGCAGAGGTGTGATATGTTGGACATAATTGTACAATCTCAACCCGATAATAATTTTATGTCAGGAATATCCTTTGCAGCTGATATGTGTATATTAGGAATTACCTTATATACTACATATAAGACTTTTCTCGATAAAAAAATAAAACTATTAACTTATACTCCTCATTTTTGGAGTATGTTTGGGGGGATGTCTATTTCAGTAGTTGTCGAAAATACGTCTTTATCGCCTTTGTCTGTGGAAAAGATTGATATAGTTTACGATAATTATTATGTGATAAATATTGCAAAGTACAACGAACCTTTAATATTAAGACCACAGCAGGCAACTGCAATTACAATGGAACCATTTTCAGAGTTGGCGGGAGTTTCTATTGACCAAATTAAAGACAAAAATTTTTACTTAATATTTTCAACCTCAAAAGGTAAAATTATCTCGAATTTTAAACGAATGCCAGTTAAACATAAACAAGGTAATAAATATCAATCAGTTTTAGTAATGCGTAAAATATTTAACGGAATGATAGTAACTCCTGACATAAAATATGCTATTCTTATGAAAATAGATGGAGTATCAAAAACCATTTTGTTAAATGATGGAGGAATGATGGATAAAGATATATATGGTTATAATGCTATCCCTCGTTCAGATATTGATAATATAGAAATGGTTAAAGCACATATCAAAGGGATTATAGACCAATATAATCCAGAACAAAAATTTTACTTAGTTCCTTTGGAGAAAAGATAATGGTCAAAATGGAGTAATCGTGCGGTCATTTAAGAAAAATTAGTATGGGCGATAGTATGAATTTACGTAATGAATTTTAAATCGTAAACTATATAAGCATTAGAGATGGTGACTCAGCCATTCTCACTATTTAAGTAAGCAAAATAAAGGTTAAAATCAATCATTTGGAATGTATTTCAAAAAGTTATTTAAATTACCGACAGAACACTCGAACTGCCTAGCAATCATCGTCTTAGGAACTTTTAAAGATAATAACTTTAAAATATCTTCTCTGTGTTCATCCAGTTTGGATTTACCCTTACCCTTTGGTCTGCCGAGTTTTACCCCTGCTATTTTTCTGGCATGGAGAGCCTCTTTTGTTCTCATACTTATTAGTTCTCTTTCAATCTGTGCAACTAGAGCAAAGATTGTGCTTGTAACCGTTGCAGAGATTGAGTCTTCATTGTTACTAAAGTTTTCTTTAAGTGAATAAAGTGTTATGCCCTTGTCTTTAGTAACCTTTATAACTTCCAGTATTTGTGTAATTGACCTTGCTATCCTTGAAAGCTCAGGAACAATCAACACATCACCTGCTTGCATGGACTCAAGCAACGCTCCTAATTTACGCTCCTTATAGTTAATACGACCGCTACACTGTTCCTCAGTAAATTCAACATTGCCGAGTTTTAGACGGTTAGCGAATTGTAGTATATCAATCTTGTTTTTCTCGGTGTCTTGTTCCAGTGTAGATACTCTTATAAATGCATGTGTTGTCATAATTATTCCTTATTTCTATAAAAACTTTAATAACGGATTTTCTTTGTCTGTGTCCAATCAATGAAATACAGCTCTTTTCATAGTATGAACCACCACAATAAATACGGTCATTTTCCTTGTATGGTTACTGCACTTTCCAATTCAACTTTTATGTTGTAAGAGTTCTGTTCAATAGTTTCAATCAAAGCAAGAATACCTGAGAATTTTCTCTGATTGTCCTTGCTAACATCATCAAAGCCCCATATCATATCTTTTAATACGATAATAAGCCCATAAGTATTATGCATTAGCTCTAATAAGTGTATCGTGTCCATAATTATTCCTTATTTGTGTATCCTTTCATATTCAGCAATTGTTTTCGGCTTGAAATAAAAATCGAGGTTAAGCTCTGGCAATTCTTTAAAGATATAATCAAGGTCTATGTAGCCTGCCTCAAGGTATCCCATACCGAGACTCGTATATCCGAAATGTTGATTGTTCCCGCTCTTATCAATCTCGGTCATATAAATATCCACATTTCCGTAGAAGTAGTGAAGAACCGGTTTAACTTTATCCCCTTTGCAGTCTGTCTCATAAATTGCAGGAGCATTCTCTATAATTCCAGCAATTTTATTAGCGATTCTCTTAAAATGTTCCTGTTCTGCTCCATTGAGTCCAGCTATAAAACACATTGCTTGACTTTTTGGCATAAACTTTAGAACTGTATTGATATTATCTTTGTTATCCATTGCCTTAACCTCTTAGGAGCGTGTAGGGGCTATCCCCTACACAATCTCAAATTTGATGTAACTAGAAACCTTTAATAATGCCTTGTATAATTCTGCATATTTTGTTTTCAAAGTCTTAGTATCAACATTATTTCTTGTAATTTCTTTGAGAGTGAAAGTGAATGCTCCAGCCTGTAATTCCATAACATTAGCTTTATTCATAATTTCTTTAACCTCTGCTATTTTCTCGTCTCTCAACTCCTTTAATTCAGCAATCTTGCTGTCTAAAGACTTGATAACCTTTGCGTTGTCTTCTAAATTGATGTTTGTAGTGATTACTTGTGCCATAATTTTTCTCCTTTGTTTTTGCTTATATATACATAATACATGAAATAGTTTACATTGTCAATAGTTTAGAAAACTGTCTCGTTACATTTGTTTACATTACTATTGATTATGTTCACTATATAGTGTATTATTAAAATAGAGGTAATATATGGACATAAATAACGAACTTGAACAGAAAGCAAAAGAGCTTGACGAGCAAGCTACAGAAGCCCTAAAAAGGCAGGTAAAATCCATGATTGTAGCCAAAGGATACACTATGGAAAAACTTGCAGAGGAAATGAATGCTAAATATTACACAAAGGAGAGCAAAGCAAACCTGTCAAATAAGTTGAAACGAGGCTCTTTAAGATTTATTGACATGCAGAGAATAGCGGATATATTAGGGTACAAAATAGACATTCACTAAACCTACATAGAGGACATTGTTAAAAATCAGTCTGGACATTGATAAAAAAGGCTGAGAAAATTTCCTGTATTCTGGGAATTTTTATCCCTGTAATGTGCATGATAAATGAAGTTGAAGCGAGCTTTAACTTCATTTAAGCCTTTCATAAAATAACATATATAGTATAACGGTTTCACATTGTCTCTAAACACGTTTACATATAAATTTTTCGTTTCACTGAAATTTTTTCTTGTTTACGGTATAACAGAGACATGAATTATATCGACAACGTTACTCTTTCTATATTTATACGTCTTTTATTGGGCGGGAATATTCTGCTAAAAATAAGTGACTCAGAGTCTATTTCTCAGCTTATAACATTTTGCAGTACATTAACTTCTACTCTCTCTTGCATAGAGCGTAAAAAGACCATAAGTGGAGTCAATATATCTTGCAACAATAATGAGCAGTTAAGAGCATTCCTTGAAGAATATAGTGATTTATACAGTAAAGGAGAACTGATAGAAACGGAAAATTCCAACGAGTCCATTGAAGCATTAAATAAAGACCTTATTGACATAACAAAGGATATAAAGACTAACAAAAAACGCTATATAACGGATAAGACAGAGTTCGCACCATTGATATTAGCTAGATACTTTGAAAATAAAGAGTTTATCAAGGATTTGAGTATTAGCCTCGCTCCAGAGGGTGAAATGCCATATCCTATGGAACTATACGAAGATAACGAGTTTGGAGACGTTGAGAGAACGCAATACTGGCAAGATTACTTTATCTGTATATATACGCTTGACATGGAGTGGTATCTGGATAAGTTTAACAGACCTGCAAATAAAACTGTTACCGTTAAAAGACGCACAGATTACTCCCCACAACAAAGGAAATTACTTGATGTTATAACCGATTGGGTAAGGGGCGAAAATAGTTACAGAATAGACCCTGAAAGTTTATTTAACAGAGCAAAATTGAAATTAAAAGCAAAAAATGAAGATATGGCAATATCACGGCTGAATAAGTGTTACAAAGAGATAAATAATACAACTACAGCACTCATTGAAAAGAATAAGGGTACTGGCTTTTACGAGATTTCAAGAGAATTTCAACCTAATACTGAAAACTAACGGTTAGTGTAGTTATAAAGTAAGCTTTACAAATATTTACATATACCTGCTGTTCAATACCTGACAGCAGGTTATTTTTGCGGAGACTAACCAAGTTAGAAATCCGTTAGGAAGTTAGTTTAGAGGTTGTCAAATAAGAATATGGGAGACATATTCAATGGCAAAAATTTCTAAAACATCTAACTCAATAACTCACGATATATCAAGTACAGGTGATTTAAAGACTGATGACTTCAACCTCAATGGAGAAAAAATTCCTGCTCTTAGTACATTAAAAGCTCAAATTAAGGTTGTAATGAGCATTATCAATACACAAATTCTTTCGGCTCCAAGAGTAGAATTTGACCGTTTAAGAATAGGCATTAATATCGGACTTTATGGGCGCATAATACATTTTGAAGATTTTGGCATGGAAGATGTTGAAAATCCGAAAGAACCGCCGTCATACCTTAATAAGAATGAGGGAGATACTCTAACCAGACGCTCATTTATGCATGAAGAAGATGACGATGAAGAATACGATATATCCGATTTGTTTGACTCAGAAGAAGAATATAAGGAATATTTAGAGACAGAAAAATCGGAAAAGCCAAGTAGCCAAGAATCAGAAGCAGAACCTGATATTTTTTCAGATTTTAGCATAAAACGCCGTATCAGATATGACGACTATAAGAGAGTTGTCGGTTTAAACAATATGTTTCTATTCAAAGGTTACTTTGTTGTTGATATTACAGGCAAATGGATGGCGGATAGTGGTGTACTCGGAAGCCTGCATAGAGATAATATTAGAGAAGCCCTGCAAAAGGTTATAGAACTAGGAATAGTTAACTTTAACATTGATGAATTTATTAGACATGCTCAAGTATTCATTTGTGATGTAGTTGTTGATATTCAATTAGAGTCACAAAAACGGGTCAGCAAACACATAGATGGTATTAGTTCATTCTGCCCGATTCCGACAAACAGGTATAACATCGCTAAATATGGCAGGCATGGATTAATGTTAAAGCCTAAAGCTCAAAAGGCTGGTTTTTCGCTTGTGATTTATTCTAAAGGTCAAGAACTCGATTACAGTTATAGAAGAACAACTAAAGCAACCTTATACACTGATATGATTGGGGATACAGGTGTTGAACTTGCTGAGAAAACATTACGATTTGAGTTAAAACTCTTTTCTTTAGCAAGTATACGCAAGAACCTTGATATTGCTATGGATGAGGTACGTATAGTGAGATTGACAGATGTTCTCAACTGTACTGTTCCTGTTTTGTTGAAGCAGATAGAGCTGTTTACGGGCAAGCCTGAACAGTTATTGGAACGTCTGAACTGGTTACAGAATATTGAGACAACAACAGACGACTTGACTCTCAATGAAATCTTCATAGCAGAAAGATTTATTGAAATACTCAGAGATAATAATTTCGACATTAACATAGCACGCAGTCACATAAGGACTGAATACGCAAATGCGACAGACAAGGAGCTTGAAGAGTTTACTCGTTTGGCTAACATACGCAGAAATATTCTAACGTTTCTGGTTTACCGTAAACCTAAATCAGTAACGATAATGTTGGATATTCTTTGTAGGTTACATGCTTATTATCAAGCAGAAACAGTAAATAGGGGGAATAATGGCTAAGAAACCCTCTGTTATGTTTGTACCTAATAATGACGCTAACGATATAGCTGTAAATAACGCCTTATTGGCGCAGTTAATGATAACGGTAACACGAATTGGTATCAGGGTTGATAATCCTGAGCGTAATAATAGTATAATAAAAAAGGAGAACGAACATGACCAAACAAAGTAACACAAAAAAAATCGTTGTAGGCTACGGCAGAGTAAGTTCTGCTGAGCAGGCTAACAGTGGGCTTAGTCTTAACATGCAGCGAGAACAATGTGAACAAAAAGCAACCAAAGATGGTTATACATTTGTTTACTTTGAAGACGCAGGGAAAACAGGCTCTAATACTAACAGAAAAGGACTTAGAGCAATGCTTAAATACGTAAAGGAACACCGTAACGAAGTTGCCTATGTTGTTGTATGGAAACTGGACAGACTCTCTCGTTGCCTTGAAGATTTTTTCGCTGAGATATTAAAACCCATCAAGAAATACGGTTGTACTATTGCAAGTATCATGGAAAACTTTGACGATATAAGTAAGGTAAAAAAAGTTCTTATAGGAGTTTATATCGGGCAGGCAGAGGATGAGCTTGACAATATTAAGGATAGGACAAGTTCAGTATTAAGAAACCGAGCTGAAAAGGGATACAAACTCGGTAAAGCTCCGATAGGGTATATCAATACAAGAGATGAACACCGACATGGTATAATTAAACCAGACCCAGATAAGACTCCTCATATCAAGCGTTGTTTTGAACTGTATGGAACAGGAGTATTTGCATACGAAAAGTTAGGTAAAGAACTTGCTAAATATGGGTTTGTTGACAGTAAAGGAAACCCATACTCAAAGAAGCGCATTCAAGATATTCTCAAGAACCCCGTATACATCGGAAAAGTTACCCATGGCGATGATATTTTTGATGGTGTACACGAACCTATTGTGTCAGAAGAATTGTTCTACAGAGTTCAACTCTTGTTAAAAGGTGAGGATGTAAAAAGACCTAAAGGACTCGTTTACACATATTCAAACTTTATTAAATGTGCGAAATGCGGTTACTCAATGGTAGCCGTAACTAAGCGAGGTGAACACAATAGTGGTACATATATTTATTACCACTGTACTAACTACACGAAAGCTCATGCTAGAGAAAAGAATATTAACGAAAATCTGATAGATGAAGCAATACAGGAAGTAATTGACAGCTTTGATATTACAGAAAAAGAGATAAAATGTATAAAGAAGCAGATAAATAACGCTATTACAGACCTGAAACAATATGAACATAAGTCTATTGATGATTTAAAGAAAGCATATGACCAGATAGTAGATGACATTACTGAAAAGTTAACTCAGAAGAATACTGATAAACTAGGCATTAGTGAATCCACACGTGCTGAGGTGTTACAGAAATTGGTAGCCCGTAAAGACGATATAAAACGTGAGATTGACAATCTCACTGAAAATTCTAAAGATACCGTGAAACGAATAAGTATTCTGATTGATTTTGCCAACCGTCTTCCTGAACTTTATTTGAAAGCAACTTTGGATGAGAAAAGGTTAATACTCAATACTATAATTGAAAGTATTACCTATAATGAAGATGATAACACTCTGTCAGTTAAGTTAAGACCTGTATTTGAACATTTGAGACAGTTAAAACTCAAACAGAAGCAGGAGTTTAAAGAAGAGCTAGAAACATTGACAGGAACCCTTAAAACTCGCTCAGGAAGTGCAAAACAGGCTCTTGAAAATAATCGATTAGATTTAAGCAATATTGCAGTGATTGGAACCCGCCAAAGTGACTTAAATACTAAAATAGAGCCTATTCATAAAGGCTCTAAAAAGTTAAATGTCGAAGGAGGGACTTGAACCCTCACGGATTGCTCCACACGCTCCTGAAACGTG
>CAMMDS010000034.1 GCA_946495655.1 uncultured Clostridium sp. | reverse complement strand
AAAGAGAAAATACAAAATCAAATCGAACAATTAAATCTAAAGCAAGAAAAATTAGCTGTAGAAGAAAGAAACAAAACAAACAGAAAACTTAGTTTGAATAAATTAAAACGATATCTTGAAAATGGAGAAATTATAACAGAATTTGATAAAGATGCTTTTGAAATTTTAGTAAAACAAGTTATAATTGGTGGATATGATGAAAAAGATAAAGCAGATCCAAAACAAGTAACTTTTGTGCTAAAAAATGAAAGTAAGATAAATTATGAAGATTATCTACAGACAAGCAACGATATTTACGGAAAAAATCTACAGATGAGCGACCACACATGTGGAGTGTGTAGTAGTGCTAGAGTTAAATTAAAAAATAGTTTTTTAAGTTTTTAATAAAAAAATAATATAGGGGGTAAAAAATATGGATTTTGAAGACGAAGAATTTATCAAAAGAGAGCAATCAGACGACTTATTATTTGAGGCATATGATGAACCAGTAAAAACAAAAGCAATAAAATTAGCAAAACAGGCATTAGAAATAAATCCGGACAATATAGATGCAGAAAATTTTATTACGAAATTTGAAAGTAATACAATAAAAAAGTTACAGAAATATGGAGAAACATTAAATAAAGAAAAGGCTAATTTAGAAAAAGAGAATTTCTTCAATGAAGAAAATATAGGGTGTTTTTGGGGCTTAATTGAAACAAGACCTTTTATGAGAACAAAACATAGCTATATGCTAACATTAATGGAATTGGGAAGATATACAGAAGCAATAAAACAAGGAGAAGAACTATTAGAATTATGTGAAAATGATAATTTAGGTATAAGATATTTGATGATAGGACTATATACTGTACTTGAAAAATTTGCAGAAGCTGAAAGACTATATAATAAGTATCTAGATGATTCAGCTTTTATGCTATTTCCTTTAGCTATAATGTATTATAAAAAAGGAGATTATAGAAAATGTAAAAAAGCACTTAAAGAAATGCAAGAAAGCAATGAATATTTACTAAATTATCTAACAGGAAGAAAGAAATTCACAAAAGCCAAAGCAGAAGAGATTGAATTAAATAGTACATATTCATGGGGCTCAGAAGCAGAAGCTTATCTTATAGTTAAAGATTATAAATATTTATTAGGAACAGTACCAACATTTATAGAATTTATAGAATTTATAGAAAGAGAAATTTTTTAGTAAAAAAGTAGAGAGATAGAATGAAAGTATTAAGTTTAACAGAACCATATGCAACATTAATTAAGGAGAATAAGAAGAAAATAGAAACAAGAAGCTGGAAAACATCATATAGAGGTGAGCTGTATATACATGCAAGTAGCACTAATATACCAAAGGAATGGAAAAATAATAAGGAACTAATGGATTTATTAAAAGATAGTTCATTAAATTTTGGACATATTATTTGCAAATGTAATCTAGTAGATTGTATTTATATGACGAAAGAGTATGTGGAAGATATGAAAGAAAATCATTATCAAGAATATATTTGTGGTGAATATAAAGAAGGCAGATATGCTTGGATTTTAGAAAATATTCAAGTGCTAGACAATTCAATAAAATCAAAAGGACATTTAAATATTTGGAATTTAAATCTATAATATTTTATTTGAATAGATACATTCTCAAGTATGAAGAAAGGAGCGAGGATATGATAAAAGTAAGAGAACAAAAATTAAATGAGAACGAAAATATAAACATAGAATTAGTAAAATACATAGAAAATGAAATATTTCCATTATATGAAAGAAATGAAGAGGGACACGGAGTAAAACACATAAAAACTGTAATAAGAAGGAGCCTAGAATTTGCAAAAAAATATGAAGCTAATTTAGATATGGCTTATACAATAGCTGCATATCATGACATAGGTCATTATATAGATAGAAATACACATGAAATTATCTCAGCAGAAATATTTATGAAAGACGAGAAAATAAAACAATGGTTTACAGATGAACAAAGAAATATAATAAAAGAAGCAATAGAAGACCATAGAGCATCAAGTAATCATAAGCCTAGAAGTATATATGGAATGATTGTAAGCACAGCAGATAGAACTATTATAAATATAGACAATGTAATAAAAAGATCGTATTCGTACGGAAAAAGAAATTATATAGGATTGTCTGAAGAAGAACAAATAGAAAGAGTTTATCAGCATTTAAAAGAAAAATATGGAGAAAATGGATATGCAAAAGTATATTTAGAAGATAAAGAATTTGATGAAGCTTTGAAGAAATTAAGAGAGGCTTTATCAAATAAAGAGGAATTTATTAAGAAAGCAAAAAGAGTAGTTAAAACGATGTAACTTATTTTATAGATAAAGAAATGAAAAAATTAGAGCAAAATGAATACTTAAAAGAGGTTAGTAATTGGAGAAAAATATATAGATATATAAAGGAGATGGAAAAATGAAGAAAGTATTATTTGCAACAACAAATCCAGCAAAAGTTGCGAAATATAAAAATGCATTAGAGAAAATAGGAATAGAACTAATTACAATAAATGATATAGGATTTAAATTAGACATTAATGAAAATGGAAAAAATGCAATAGAAAACGCATATATAAAAGCAAAAGCATATTATGATAAAGCTAAGATTCCAACAATAGGAATGGATAATAATTTGTTTATTGAAGAATTACCAGAAGAAAAACAACCAGGAACTCATGTAAGAAGAATTAATGGAAAAGAACTTAATGATGAAGAAATGATTGATTATTATACTGGACTGGTAAAAGAAAATGGAGGAAAACTTACAGCAAAATGGGTGTATGGGATGGTAATATGTAATAATGATAAAGTTCAAAAATTCTCTTGGAGCAAAGATCATTTCTATTTTATTGATAAACCATGTGAAAAGAGAAATCCAGGATATCCATTGGATTCAATTACTATAGTACCAGAGTTTAATAAATATCTAGTAGAACTAACAGAAGAAGATAAGAAAACATATAAAAAGAAGGATAATATAGATGAGATTATTGAATTTATATCAAGCAATGTGTAGACAATAGATATAAATAATATAAAAGTATATAGTGTATAAAATATTTTGAATTGGAGAAAAAAGTGAAATTACCAGATGAAATTGAAAAACAAATAGAAGAAAAAGTTAAAAATATAAAATTAACGGATTTAAAAGAATATGCTGTAAATTTGAGTAATAGATATATGAATGAAAAAAGAAGCGGACAATCTTTACTATCTGAAGATATAGAAGCGATTGTATATTCAATAATAAGAATGCCTGCTACATATTCTGCAGTAAAAATAGCTGCTTTGGAGGCTAATTGTAATGAGAAAAAAATAGATTCGATTTTGGATGTGGGGGCAGGAACTGGAGCAGCTAGTTTTGCCATTTGTGAAATAATAGATATAAAAAAGGTTACATGCATAGAAAGAGAAAATGCAATGCAAAAATTGGGGAAAGAGCTTATGCATGAACATAGTGTACTAAAAAATACAGAATGGATTGATTTAGATATTGAAAAAGATGAAATGAATAAAAAAGCAGATTTAGTAGTTTCATCATATATGTTAAATGAGATAAGAGAAGAAAATAGAATAGCAGTAGTAGAAAAACTATTAAAAGCTACTAATAAAATTTTAATAATAATAGAGCCAGGAACACCAGCAGGATTTAATAACATAAGAAAAATTCAAAAATATGCAATAGATAATAATATAAAAATTTTAGCTCCATGTACTGGGCAAACATATTGTAAACTAAATTCTGATGATTGGTGCCATAGCATTGTAAGGGTTGAAAGAAATAAATTACATAAGTATTTAAAAGATGGTGATGCACCATATGAAGATGAGAAATTTTCATATATTGCATTATCAAAAATAGTAAATTCTAATGAAGATAGTATCTCTAAGGCTAGAATATTAAGGCATCCATTGATTGAAAAAGGAAAAATAACATTAAAAGTTTGTCTAAACGGTGATATTAGAAAAATAATAATAACTAAAAAAGATAAAGAATTATTTAAAATGGCTAAAAAGAAAAGTTGTGGCGAATGTATACCATATATAAAAGAAGAATTTTAATTTAAACTGAATATTTAAATTAACGAGAGTCTATAATAAATATAAAATATAAAAGGAGTTATATATTGAGAAAGATTTATTTTAATGGTAATTTTATAACTTTAGAAGATAAAAAAGATGTAAATGCTATTTTAATAGAAGATGGAATAATAAAAAAAGTTGGAGCAGAAGATGAAATTCTAGCATATAAAGATAATGATACTGAACTAATAGATTTGAATGGAAAAACAATGATGCCATCTTTTATTGATAGCCATAGTCATTTTATCGCAGTTGCAAATGAATTTCTACAAGTATCTTTAAAAGAATGTAAAAGTTTTGATGAAATAAGGGATAAATTAATAGAGTACAAAAATAGAAATAATATTGAAGATGGAAAATGGATTATAGCAAATGGCTATGATAGTAATAATTTGGTCGAAAAGAAAAATATTACTAAAAAAGAATTGGATTTATTTTTGCCAAACAATCCAGTTGTGTTACAACATCAATCTGGTCATAATGGAGTTATGAATTCACTAGCCTTAAATCAAATTGGGATTACAGATGGAACAGAATCACCAGAAGGAGGCAGAATAGAAAAAGTTAATGGTAAAATAACTGGATACTTAGAGGAAAATGCGTTTATTCAGAATTTGAAAAAAGTTCCTATGCCTACAATAAAAGATTTGAAGGAAGCTATAAAAAAAGCAGAAAGAACATATGCTTCTTATGGTATTACTACAGTACAAGAAGGCTTTTTAGCTAAAGAGTTGATTAACATATATCAAGAAATTATAAACAATAATGAAGTAAGATTAGATATAGTAGGATATGTAGATAAGAATATAATAGAAGACGCTGAGAATAACTTTCCAAAAAATATAAAGAAATATTACAATCACTTTAAAATAAATGGTATTAAAATATTTTTAGATGGCTCTCCTCAAGCTAGAACTGCATGGATGAGAGAACCATATAATAATGATACAAATTATTGTGGATATGGTACAATGAGTGATGAAGATGTGGAAAAAGCCATTAAATTAGCAGTAGAGAAAAAACTTCAAATATTAGCACATTGTAATGGAGATAGAGCTAGCAAGCAATATATTGATGTAATAGAAAAAATAAAAAATACAGAAAATGCAAAATATGATTCTCAAAATATTAGACCTGTTTTAATTCACGGTCAGTTACTTGGAATAGACCAGCTAGATGAAGTCAAAAAATTAGGAATAATTCCATCATTCTTTGTTGCACATGTATATTATTATGGTGATGTTCATATTAAAAATTTTGGGATGGAAAGAGCCAGCAGAATAAGTTCTGCAGGAAGTAGTTTAAAAAAAGAAATTCCTTTTACTTTCCATCAGGATTCACCAGTAATTGAACCCAATATGTTGGAAACTATTTGGTGTGCTGTAAATAGAAAAACAAAGGATGGGTTAAGTTTAGGAAAAGAAGAAGAAATAAATGTACTAGATGCAATTAAAGCTGTTACAATAAATGCTGCATATCAATATTTTGAAGAAAATGAAAAAGGCAGTATTAGAGAGGGGAAAAAGGCAGATTTAATAATACTTGATAAAAATCCACTTACAGAAGAAAAAGAAAATATAAAAAATATAAAAGTGTTAGAAACAATAAAAGATGGAGAAACAATATATAGAGCATATTAAAATTAGAAAAATTTAAAATATAAGAGGATGTGATAATATGGAAGAAAGATTAAAATTAGTATTTCCATCAGAAGAATATAAAGAGCAAATGCAAGAATTTGTAGATGAATTTAGAGAGAACGAAGAAAATGTAATTTATGGAAGCGGAAGTATAGAAAAAGTTGAGAGCTTTGAAGAATGGTTACAAAAAGTTAATGAAGATTTGTCTAAGGAAAAAAGTGAAGCAAAAGGCAGAGTACAAGCTATGCAATATTTAGCTGTTAGAAAAGAGGATAATAAAATAATAGGCGTAATTCAGATACGATATAGATTGAATGAACATTTATATAATTTAGGAGGACATATTGGAGATTCAATAAGACCATCAGAAAGGAATAAAGGATATAGTACAGAAATGATAGGCTTAGCTTTAAAAGAAGCTAAAAAATTAGGAATAGGAAATGTGTTAATGACATGTGATAAAGAAAATCAAGCTTCTGCTAGAACAATTATCAAAAACGGAGGAGTTTTAGAAAATGAGGTTGAGAATGAAGGGAGAATAACACAAAGATACTGGATTACTTTGAAAAAAAGATTTGCTGATGGAAGAAACAAAAGTATCGATATTCTAGAGAAAGACTTTAGAAACATGAGAATTGATAATGAGGAATTTAATGGAAATGTTTCATTGTTAAGTATAAAAAAGGTAAGAAAAGAATGGTATGTTGATGAAGAAAATAGATGTATTTTAGCAAATAATTATAAATGGCTTGAAATATATCCAGACGAAAAGAATTACTGTTTAACTGTAATGTATGATGAAAAAGAAAAAATAGTAGAATGGTATTTCGATATTGCAAGAGGAGTAGGAGAAGAAAACGGAGTTCCTTATGAAGATGATTTGTATTTAGATGTAGTATTAGTTCCAGACGGAAGAATTCACTTATTAGATGAAGATGAATTAGATGATGCATATAAAAAGCGTGAAATAAATCAAAAAGAGTTTGATATGGCATACAGAGTAGCAAATGAAATTATTGAAAAATATCAAGAAAAAGATAATATTGAAAAATTAAAAGATTTTTCTAATAAGTATTTAGAAAAAATAAAAACAAGCAAATCCTTTGAATAAGGATGCTTGTTTTTCTAATATAATGAAAACTCTTAAAAATAAATTAATAAAAGTACTTCTACATAATGCATAAATATGATATAATAGAATATGTTGTGTAAAATAATGTAAAGGGGAAAAGTAAATGACAAAATTTTTAATTAAAACATTTATAAAAGATAGAGAAAATGTAGAAAATCAAGAAGTAAGAGGCAAATATGCTATGTTATCTAGCATAACAGGTATTGTTGTAAATGTATTGCTTTCGATATTTAAAATAATAATAGGTGTAATTGCAAATTCAATGTCTATTATATCAGATGGTTTAAATAATGTATCAGATGCAGGCTCATCTATAGTTACAATGATAGGATTTAAAATGTCTCAAAAGAAAGTAGATAGCGATCATCCATGGGGACATGGAAGAATGGAATATATAACTGCTCTTTTTGTTGATATATTAATTATATTAGTAGGTTTTGAGCTATTACAGAGTTCTGTAGAAAAAATTATTCACCCAGAACTTCCAAATATTAGTAATATAACTATTATATTATTGGTTGTAGCAATCCTTGCGAAATTATGGTTATTTTTATTCTATAGAAAAATAGCTAAGAAGATTAATTCTGCAGCCATAAAAGGAACAGCATATGATAGTATTTCTGACTCTGTTTCAACATTAGCAGTTTTAATTTCAGCTTTTGTAGCAAAATTTGCTGGAATTTCAATAGATGGATATGTTAGTTTATTAGTATCAATATTTATTCTAATTACTGGATTTAAAGCTATAAAAGAAATAATAGATGTATTATTAGGACAAAAACCAGATCCAGACTTCGTAAAAGATATACAAGAATTTACTAAAAAATATGAAGAAATAAATGGAATTCATGACATCATGGTACATGATTATGGACCAGGAAGAAAAATTGTATCTTTCCATGCAGAAGTTCCTGCTAATGCTAACATTCTTAAAGCACATGATGTCATAGACCAAATGGAGCAAGATATTTTTGAAAAATTTGGATGCATTACTACAATACATATGGATCCAATAGTAGTTGATGATGAAGAAATAAATGCAATGAGAAAAGAAACAGAAGAAATAGTAAAAAATATAAATAATGAATTTTCTATACATGATTTTAGAATGACTGATGGCGGAGAGAGAATAAACTTAATTTTCGATTTAGTTATTCCTGCAGGTGAAAAAATAGATGTTGAAAACTTAGTAAATGATGTAAGAAAAGAAATACATAATAGAAATTCAAAGTATTATGCAGTAATAAAAGTAGAACATTCATATGTATGATAATTTTACTAATGGGAGACAGGCACTAATTAGTAAAGATTACTAAAAGGGGACAGACATGAATGTATTCACTTGTTACTACAAAAATTTTCTGAATATTCATTTAATTATAGAAATGGTGTAGGGCAATATACAAATAATAGTGAAATATTTATTAAAATTAATTTATAATACTTAAAGTTAAAAATAATATAAAATTGAAAGGAAAATTAATGCTTAGTGTATTAGAAGTAAAAAGAAAATTACCAAAAAGTTTTGTAGAAGAGCTTTATGAGACTTATTCACCACTTACTGTTGATAAAATATTATCAGGAATGTCTGGTAAAAGAAACACTACATTAAGAGTAAATACTTTAAAAAGCAATATTCAAGATATTATGAATATATTAAAAGAAAAAGGAATAAAGTTTGATAGAGTTAGTTGGTATAATGATGCGTTAATACTAAAAAATGCTATAGAAAAACAGATTCAAGGATTAGATATTTATGAAAATGGATATATATATCTTCAAAGCTTATCAAGCATGATTCCACCAATTGTTCTAAATCCAATAAAAAATGAAAAAGTTTTAGATTTAACTGCTGCACCAGGAAGCAAAACTACTCAAATGGCAGCTATGATGCATAATGAAGGATATATATTAGCAAATGAATTAGATACATTAAGATGTGAGAGATTAAAGTTTAACGTAGAAAAACAAGGAGCAGATATAATTGAAGTAAACAATGGAAGAGGAGAAGTTATAGGTAAGAAATATGAAGAGTATTTTGATAAAGTATTGCTAGATGCACCTTGTAGTGGTGAAGGAAGGTTTTTAGCAAATGATCCTAAAACATATAGAAATTGGTCAGAAAAGACTGTAAACGAGCTTTCAAAACTTCAAAAGAAATTATTAAAAAGTGCTTATCAAGCAGTAAAGCAAAATGGAGAGATAGTGTATTCTACTTGTACTTTAAACAGAGATGAAAATGAAAAAGTTTTAGAATGGGCATTAGAAGAATTAAATGTAAAAATGTTAGATATAAAATTAGATGTAAAGAATAAAGGAAATATATTTTCACAAAATGAAGAAATAAATAAAGCAATAAGAATTTTGCCATCAAAAGAAACAGAAGGATTTTTTATAGCAAAATTAAAGAAATTGTCGCTATAGGGACAGGCCTAAAAACGACAACCATGTCGTTTGAGGGACATACCGTAACATCACTTCTAGTAAATTTATGCTTATTTTAAGCTTCTTTAATTATGATATTAAATAAGGAGAATACTAAGTGCAAGAACAAAAATATATAAGAATAAAAGATAAAGATATTCCAATTAATATAAGAAACTATAAAACTTCTAAATATTTAAAAATGTATTTTAAAGCAGATGTTTTATATATTAGCAAACCAAAATATGTTAGCATGAAAAAAACATTTGACTTTATAAAAGAAAATAAAGAGTATATATATAAAAAGTATGTTGAAATTAATTCGAACAAGGATTTCAGATTGAAAAAATGGGAAGAAGGAGATACATTTTTTTATCAGGGAGATAAGTACATAGTTAAAGTTAATAATCCTAATGAAAACAAAATACACATTAATTTTGATAAAGATAATAAATATTTATTGATATCATACCCAAATAATTTAAGTGATGAAAAGAGAAAATACTATGTAGATAAAGGAATAAAACAAATTCTTAAAAACAATACAGAATATATTTTGCAAAATAAAGTTCCTTATTGGAGCAAAATCACATCTATTGCATATAAACAATTTAAAGTAAATGACGCAACTAGTAAATTTGGAAGCTGTATTCCTAGTAAAAAGCTTTTACATTTTTCATCTAGATTAATTATGCTTCCAGATGATAAGATTGATGCAGTAGTTGTTCATGAATTATGCCATATTGTTCATCCAAATCATAGTAAAGATTTCTATAGTTTGGTAAAAACATATATTCCAGATTATGATGAAAAAAATAAATGGCTTAAAAAAAACGGAAAAATAATAATGTTTTAAAAGCTTGGATCTTTATTGGACCAAGCTTTTATTTTTATCTGAATTTATAATTTTTTATAAATTTATTTTAATTCATCACACATTGAGTTATATACTCTTTCTTTTAAATCAATTATTGCATCTTTCTTAGCAAGTAACTTATTTGGGTAAATAGGCTTTTGAATAACTAATGTTATTGTAGTTCTAGTTTTTATTAAGTTATTAATTTTTTTAGATTTATTAAATTTAAAAACCATAGGGACTACTGGAACATTGTTTCTTACTGCAAAATCAAAAGCACCATTTTTAAAATGTCTTATTTTATCATGATAAGGCCATAGTGAACCTTCTGGGTAGAAATGTATGGTTTTGTTATCTTTTAAAAGTTCATCTATAGAGTTAATAAAATCCCTTGTATACTGTATATTTTGAGGAATAGGGATTGCATTTAAAAGTTTAATAATTTTGCGTACAACTGGTATCTTAAAGTTAGTTTCAAGAGAAGTAAAAAATGTTTTCTGAGGGGCATTTGCAAGTCCAACCATTGTACAATCCATTGGATGTACGTGATTAGAAACAGTAACTTTACCAGTATCAACATCTTCTAAATTTTCTTTTCCTTCTATTTTAAACCCAAAGAAAGATTTATTTATTATAATCAATAATGGATATGCTATTATATATAATAAGTTTGAAAATATATTAAATAAAAAATTATCGTTAACATAATCAAAATCATCTGTTATTTCAAACTTACAAGGTTGCCAAAAATGTAATACGTGAGAATCTTCTGGAATTTCATTTTCATTTTCTTTATTTACATTCTCTAATTGCATCTTCAAACATCTCCTCAATCTTTTTAATACTATTTTCTAGTCTGTATTTTTCAGCACTTTTAGAGTATTTTATTTCCATTTCCTTTCTGTAATCTTCATTATCAAGCCAAAAATCAATTTTGTTTGCTAAGTCATTACTATTTCCGGCTTCAAATAAACTTTCATTTACTAAAGCAAATTGTTTTGTTGCAGAGTTAGGACTGTTTGCAATCACAGGAACATTTCCACATGCAAAAGCTTCTATACAAGAAATTGCTTCTATTTCTGCATCAGCACTATGAACATATAAATCTGTTGATTTTAATAATTTTAACAAATTATCTTTGTCATAGAATTTCATAATAGGTGGATTAGGTAATTTCTCACCTAATTTTTTGTATTTGGCTTCTTTTGGACCTTTTCCGGCAAGAACTAGTTGAATTTTATCTGAATATTTAGACTTTGCTATTGCATCTATTAATACATCTTGTCTTTTTTCATTAGAATATCTACCAATCATACTAATTACAAATTTTCCCTCAAATTCTGGAAGCTTTTCTTTTTTATAAAACTTGAATTCATTATCAACACCATTTGAAATAACATGTAGCTTAGCCGTATAACCATGATTTTTAAGTTCATTTGCAATAAATTCACTAGGACAATGTATATGCGTGAACCTATTAAAAAATGAATCTCTATAATGAGTGTATATCATATCATTTACTCTTGTGTTTGTTCCAAGTCCAATAGAATAAGTAATGTTTTCAGGTTGGACATGGAATGCAGCAGTATGTGGAATGTTTAATTTTTCACATATTTTAAGACCTGCTTTTGATATGAAAAATGGCATATAAAAATGAACTATATCAACACTTGAAATTGCTTTCTCCAAAATTTCTGTATTTGGAATAGCAAAACTCATCCCCTGTGATTTTATTATATGAGATATTCCAGGAGGAAGAGGAAGTTCCTTTAAATTAAATTTATATTCATCTTTTTTATCCCCTGTGCTAACAACATATACTTCATGTCCAGCATCTTGTAATCCTTTGGCAAATCTTCTTGCAGAAATAGTTGTACCATTGTTAGAATTATCAAATTGATCTATTACTATTAAAATTTTCATTAAATCCTCCTAATTACATTAATATTATATAATAAATGACAAAAAAACACAATATAATTATTTGGGTATATAAAATTGTTTAATTAATTTAAGACTTGGGTATAAAAAGTGAAAGAAAATATATTGAAAAAAATACAAAGTATGGTAAAATGTTTTAAGAAAGTAAAATTTCAGTTAAAAATAAACATATGAAGGGAGATTTTAAGATGAAAACAAAGAAATGCGAAACCATTGAGGTTGTAAGAGAGAGAGAGAGAGAGAGTTATATTCTAGTGAATATTTAAAGAGCAAAAAAGGAATAACAATAGTAACATTAGTGATAACTATAATAATATTAATCATATTGTCTACAGTAACAATAAGTACAGTTTTGGGAGATA
>CAMMDS010000033.1 GCA_946495655.1 uncultured Clostridium sp. | reverse complement strand
TTTGACTTTTCACATCTAATTAATAATTCTTGTTTGATTTTTTCTGTTATTTCACTCACTTATTATTTCTCCAATTTATAATTTACACCTAACTACTTTTCTTATTGGCATATCCATTTGATATTTTCTCCAATCTAATTTTTTATAAATCATTTTCTCTTAAAAAAATTTCTTAAAGCTAAAATAACTTTGCTATACCATTTTTCATTTAATATAGTTATATTTGCATTTTTAGTATCATTCTCAATCTCATTTATTCTTTTATTTTTAAATAAATCATCAGGATTATATAAACTTCTTTTTTTATTTTCTAATTCTTTAAATGCCTCTGCTTCTTTTTGCTTTAATACTTTTCTCTGCTCATCTGTTGCCCAATAATCTTCAAACAAAATTGTAAATATAGCTTTAGTTTCAGGCATCATATTTTGTTCAAAAAAACTTTTTGTTTTATCTACTTTATAATTATAGTTTTCATCTCTATATTTTAAAAAAACTTTTAATTTTTCCATTGGTATGTTTTTTACTTGTTCAGCTGAAAAAAACTTTAATAATTCAATCACTTCTACATATGCTTTTTGGGTAGAACTATTCATATATATTTAACCTTTCTTTGTTCATTTTTCAACATTTTTTTCTTCAAATTCTTTTTCTCCTATTAATAACTCTGCTCTTTGCTTATCTAATAATTTGAATTCATTAGATTCTAAAATCCACTCATATAAATTATCAAAATTGATTCCTTCACTTGTAATAGCTCCAAGAAACTCCTTTGCTAAATCTTCTAATGGAATTCCTTGTTGCTTTGCTTCTTGTATTACTCCATCTATTAAATTTTTAGATTCTTTTCCTTGTGCTTCTTCCCACATTTCCATAAGTTCTTGGTAATTCTCAGGTGTTAAAAAGCTTTCATATTCTTCTAATTCTTGTCTATTCCATCTACTAAAATCTACATTAAAAAGAAAAGTCAATAAATCAATTTCTTCTATCATATGTCTTATTGTTACATTTTCATTAAGCAATGTTTTAGCCTCTTCAATGTATTCTAGTTTTCCATCAACTTCTCCAGTTTGTTCCAATGAGCCTATATATGACATAATTTCCTTAGATATTTTTTTATCATAATTATTATTACTATTTCTATTATCATCTTTTAACTTTTCTAATCTTCCTATAATTATATATTCTGCTCTTTCTCTTTTTTCTTGATCTTTCATATTTGAAATAATTGAAAAAACTCTTCCCATATTTGATGATAATACATCTAATGATGATACATCCTTCCCAACATATCTATTAATAGCTCTAATTTTATTTTCTTCATCATTCAACATTTCTATAATTGACAGGATATCATCATGAACTAAATGTCTTTCAGAAATATTTTTTTCTAAAAAAGTCATCATCTCTTCATCTTTTGGATTTTTACTTAAAAATTCTTGTGTTTCTTTAGTTCTCATTTTTTCCTCCACTTTCTATTTAATAACTATAATCTAGTATATTTTATTTTAACATATTTTCGTAATATTATACTCTTAACTCTCTGATTACACTATATCACAAATTTACATTTTCCTCAACAAATTCAGCAAAATTTGCATTAAATACATTGAATTTTCACTCAAAAAATAAAGCACCTATTACAAGGCACTTTACTTAGGATTCTCTTTAACTTTAAAATTTTATTATTACAAATTCATATGTTCATCAACATACAACCATATCATATGGTGTACTGACCATAGATATATAATCTCTGCAATTCACTCACAGCAACTATTATATCAATTTTAAAATTTATTTTATATGTTTCCACACTCCATATCTAAAACAACCTTAACATTAATTTCAGAGTTTTGTACTTTTTCTAGTCCAAATCTACCTCTTTTATGAAACATTATTGTATCTTGAAAGCTAGTAAATTCAAGTATTACTGGCAATTCTTTAACTCTAGCACTGCTACACACTCCACATGGCTTGTGAATGGAAACATATCCACTGGTTGTATTTCTTTTACCTCATATTTTTCTTCTAGCTTTTTCAAATCTCTTACCATAGTTGCTGGATTGCAACTCACATAAACGACTCTCTTCACTTCTAAATCTAATATCTTATTTATTGTAGTATTATCCAATCCTCTTCTTGGTGGGTCCACAATAATTGCAGTTGGTTTCACGTTTTTTTCTTCTATTAACTGCTTAAATGCTTCTTCCACATCACCTGCAATAAATTCCACGTTATCTATATTATTTAATTTTGCATTTTCTCTTGCAGCCTCGACCGCTTCTTCCACAATTTCTATTCCATATACTTGCTTTACTTTGTTTGATGCAAATATTCCAATTGTACCTATTCCACAGTATAAATCATAAAGTACATCTTCTTTATCTAATTTTGAAAATTCTATCGCTTTACTATATAACACTTCTGTTTGAATTGGATTAGTCTGGTAAAATGACATTGGTGATATTTTAAATGTATATTCTCCTAATTTGTCATAGATAAATCCATCACCATATAAAATTATATTTCTATCACCTAAGATAACATTTGTATTTCTATTATTTATATTTTTTATTATTGTTTTTACTTTAGGACATTCATTTTTTATTACTTCTACTAATTTATCTTCTTGCTTAAAATTTTCTTGATTTGAAACTATAATGCACATTATCTCATCTGTTCTAATTCCAATCTTCACAACAATATGCCTTATAGCTCCTTCTCTTGTATTTTCATTGTATATAGATATATCATTCTGTTTAATAAATTCAAATACTTTTTTAGCTACTTTTTCTGCTTCTCTATTTTGAATCAAACAATTTGTTACTGGTATTATTTCATGTGTTCTATTAGCAAATACTCCCATAATAGGATTATTATTTTTATCTATACCTACTGGATATTGCAATTTATTTCTGTAATGAAATGGGTGCTCCATTCCTATAACCTTATTAACTACTATGTTCTTGTTCAATGTTCTATTTACTAAATTTTGCACCATTCCTCGCTTT
Source organism: uncultured Clostridium sp. (assembly GCA_946495655.1). GTDB lineage: Bacteria > Bacillota > Clostridia > TANB77 > CAG-508 > CALXVA01. Next base: position 10,264 of record CAMMDS010000033.1, on the reverse strand, counting down.
ATATTTAGAGTTTCTTCATACTTAATATGTCTCAAGTTGCATCCGCCACATCTTTTATATGTACTACAATCCGCCTGTACCCTATTATTCGACTTTTTTATTACTTCTATCAATTTTCCAAAGGCAAATGCCTTATTTACTTTGACAATTAATATTCTGCATTTTTCTCCTTTAATTGCTCCTGGAATAAAAATAGTAAAGTCTTCAATCTTTGCTATTCCTTCTCCATCATATCCATTATCAATTATTTCTACTTCATACTCATGATTCTTTTTTACTGGTATTTCCATGCTTTTTGTTCATAATAAATTAGTAACTAATATTATTATGTTTCTTCCTCCTAATCTTTTTCTATTTTCTTTATAATATCATATAATTTATGTATTGGAAGTCCAACCACAGTAAAATAATTTCCATCTATTTTTTCAATATGAACACCAAATTCACTTTGAATCACATACGCTCCGGCTTTATCATAAGGATTACCTATCTGAACCTATGACAATTCTGTTTCCATTAGTTGTATCAAATACCTTCTTTGCCTTTATATATCCTAACCTTTTTGATTGTTCTTCTATTGTGAGCCCTTCCTCAAAAGTTTCATCTGCATTACTAACCACTATTTCATATTTTATCCCCATCAAATCCAATAATTCTTTTCTTCTTGGAGATTTTGATGCTAATATATATTTCATAACTTTTTTCATATTATCCTTCCCTATTTTATAATCTTCTTTCATAATTATATCATACGATTAAGAATCCTACAATCCATTGTTTGAAATAGAATTTGTATTTGTATTTTATTTTCTAAATTAGTGTTGACATTGTTTTTTTTCTGTGCTAAAATATATTTTGTTATTAAGAAATGCGGATGTGGCGGAACTGGCAGACGCGCTGGTCTTAGGAACCAGTGCCAACGGCGTGGAGGTTCGAGTCCTCTCATCCGCACCAATAAAAGTTATAATCATTTATGAACAATCAAATTTTCTATATATTTGATTGTTTTTTTATATATTTTAAAAATGTTGTTTTCTTTGAATGTTTACAACACCTTTTTCTTTTTTAGAATAATTAACTTTCCTATCCTGTTTTAAGTATTATTTACATTTTTAGTTTATTTTCCACTATCTTTTATATCTTTTTACCTTTATGCTAAAGTTTAAATCTTTTGCTTTTTATCTGTATTTATCATTATAATTTCACTTATAGAAAGCCACATGATTTGTATTCTTACTTATTTTATGTTATAATTAAGTATACTATAATTTTATAATGAGGTGTAATTACATGAAACGGATTACTCAAAGATTTAAAACCTACATCCCTCAAATCATAATTGAATCTATCGGATGTGGTATTGGTTTACCTATTGGCTTGTATGTTGCAGGATTAAAACTTTTCTTCCATAGATTATTGACAATTGGACTTGTAACCGCAGGTTCTGTGTTTGTAATAAGTTTGATTGTACATTTATTAATCTCTGTAATAGCCAAAGAATAATGAATAGAGTATACCAAGGTTACCTCAAAAGAAGAGAACAATTCTTCATAGAATTTGTTCTCTTCTTTTATCTTATTAGAATTTATTTTTTATCTACTAATTACATCCACAATCACAATTATTATTGTTATTGTTCATATTATTGCAATTCATGTTATTCATATAAAACTTCTTTTCAGCTAATTTATCTTGTACTCCTCGAAGTGCTTCTCCAAATCTTTGAAAGTGAACTATTTCTCTTTGACGTAAAAACTTAAGTGGATCTAATACATCCGGATCATCCCTACACAAATCAATTAACTTTTCATATGTTGCTCTTGCCTTTTGCTCGGCTGCTAAGTCCTCTTGTAAATTTGCTATTGGGTCTCCTTTACAAGCTAGCACAGATGCTGAGAAAGGCATTCCTGCAGCCGACTGTGGATATACATCTACCCCATGTGGTGTGTGTTTGTTATCTATCCTAAAAGAAAAAATATATGTAACTACTTATTTTGTACGAGAAATTTGATGCCTACACTTTTTGTAGGTATATTATTTATTACCTTACGATTTTATTCTGCTTAAAATTGATTGTAAGGGCAAATATAATTGAATATTTAATAGAGAAGACATTTGTAATCTAAAAATTACAGATGTCTTTTTTCTATGCAAGAGATATGCAGAACCTCTATAAAAGTTCTTGGTTTAGCAAGCCGATGCTATAAAGTTTGCTCGTATTCGTATAAACAGTCTATTTATACAAAATGCGTGAGTGAGATTTTAGAACACAGACTCACAATAATAAAAGAGTATTCGGTGGCAAAACTTGAAATGGATTTGTAATTGTAAAAAGTTTGGGCAAGTATGAACAAGATACTTTAATAGTATCAGCAATTATAGTAGCAAAGCTACTTACTAGACTACCTATGAAACGAGGCGAACGACCGACGGTTTCAACATATATAGGTGTAATAATTCTATTTTTAACAAATGGGATTATTACACCTAATTCACTTTAGCTCTCTCCCTCTGGTTTCTACTTGGTAGTTGCTAAAGTGAATACAAAAAAGCATAAGTGCTTTTTTGTTGTGAGTAAAAAATTTATTTTTTACTCACATTCATAAAAATTGCGATAAGCAAATTTTTATGAAAAAACCTAAAAATGCAGTTAAGCAATTTTAGGTTTTGGGGTGTGGGGTTGAGTAAACCCTGCCACACAGACAAACTTGTTTGTCTAGTGTGTTAGACATTGAAACAATATCTCGAGCAAAGAAGGAGGTGCATGGAGATATGAGTTATGCTATTGTAAGAAATGAAAAATTAACACGAGCAGAAATAAATGGAAAAGGAACTCACAATGATAGAAAAGCAAAAAATCATACTAATAAAGATATTGATTCAACAAGAACACATTTGAATTATTATGTTAAGAAAAACGAACTAACATACACAAAAGAATTTGATAAATATATGAAAAAAAATAATTTGCAAGGACATCTTAGAAGTAATAGTATAATAATGTGCCAAATGGTGTTCACTTCTGACCAAGCTTTTTTTGATAAAATTGGAGAAAAAGAAACAAAAAGATATTTTGATGAATGTTATAAATTTATCTGTAATTATAAAAATCTTGGAGAAAAGAATATAATATCAGCAGTTGTACATTTGGATGAAGGAGCTCCACACATGCACTTAATGTTTGTTCCTGTTGTTCATACAAAAGATAAAGAAGGAAAAGAAATTGATAAAATTTGTGCAAGAGATTTTTGGAAAGGTCGAGATAGTTACAGAAAATTACAAGATGCCTATTTTAATCATGTAAAATCAAAAGGTTTTGACCTAGAAAGAGGTATGTTTGTAGAGGATACTAATAGAAAGCATTATACTGTAGAAGAATATAAAAAGATTACAAACTATGATAATACTAAAAAAATTTTAAATGAAATAAAACTAGAACTACCAGACGTTCCAGATATAACTAATATTAGCAAATTCTCACGAAAGAGAGATGAGAAAATATTAGAAGAAATTATAAAACCTAAAGATGAGTTAATTAAAGAATTGTATAAAGATAACCTTTCTTTGCACAAAGAATTATCGAAACAATCAAAAGTCATTGACGAAGCAGAAAAATACCAAAAAGAAAGAGATTCTATAATTGCAGATAATGAGAAATTAAATAATAAAGTTAAGGACTTGGAAAATGAATATAAAAGAAAAAGCAGTAATCTTGATTTTTATTACCATAATAGAAAAACTGAATTAGAACAAGAATTTCAAAATAAGGAATTTAACATTGAATATAAATATAAAAGTAAAATTAGAACATTAGAAAAAGAAAATAATCATTTACACAAAATTATTGATAAGTTTTATGAAACTGTTGATAAATTTATAATTTGGATTTGCAAGAAATTCGGTTTAGGCGAATCTAAAGAATTAATTAAAGATTTTCAAGAAGAAACCAACTCATATCTTGATCCAGAAAAACAGCTACATCATGAAAAAAGAGAAAAAGAATGGGACTTAGAATTATAAAAGAGGAGAACTACTCCTCTTAAACTATTTTATATTTTTGATAATCTTTCATTTAATTTTTCAAATACTGTTTTTGCCGTTGTTTCTGAAGCTATTTCAACTGGTTTAAATAACACATTTGCTCTTTCTTCTTTTGCGACCATATCTCTTATTTTATTAATTCCATCTATTCCATCCATACCGTATTTAGCAATTTCTTTACATCTGTTCAGAGTTTTAGTTTCTCCTTCAGTAAATAATACATAATATAATATTGACTTAAATACTATTTCAGCAGTTTCTTCATAATATGTATCTTCATCAGTTTTCTCAATCATAATTGCATCAGTTATAAAATCAATATCTTTCTCATCTTTTATATAATCTAAAATATTAACTCCCTGCTTTATTACTTCTAATAATTCTGTTTTTGTTGAAATACTTTTTCCATTAATAATCATAATCAAATACCTCTTTCTTTTAATTTTTAATTTCTTTCATTTTCATCATTAGATTGCTGATTTTCTTCCATTTTTCGTTGCATTCGTGCTAGTCTTTCTGGGTCAGACATTCTTTGAATAGGTGGTAAATTTCTATATTGTCCAAAATTTGTTAATTCATTCATAAAATCTTCTCTAGTTCTACTTACTGCCCTCGTATTAATATTTCTTATTTCTTGTGTTGCAGGTGGTAATACATCTAGTTGCTTACGCACAAATTTATCTACAAAAGATAAATTCATAAATAGATTATTTCTCTGTAAAAATTGTGCTACTTTTTGTTTTAATGTTAACTTATTCTCGTTTTGATTTTCACTTTGAATTGGTTGACTTACTTGACTTTCTTCTGTTGGTGGAGTAAATACTGGTATATTATCATTCACTTGAACATCAGTTTCTATCCCATTTGGTCTTATTATCTCTCCAAATTCATTAATTGAATAACCTTCTGGCATTTCTGGTTGCACCTCAGTATTTTGTGTTCGTCTATATTCATTTAAGTTTATAATATTATTTTGTGGCAAGTCTTGGCTTAATTGTTGTATTGCAGATAGAAAATTATTCTTTAATTCTGGAGTGGTCAAAAATTGTGCAATTTCATTATAATGTTGCAAAACATATTCCGTATCATGATTTTCCATATATGTTGCAACTAATTCCCTTTCAGTTTTATTCATAAGTTCATTATATGTAGCAAAATTCGCTCTAAAAGGTGTATGATCATCATTTGCCATATTAAATAATTCTGGAGTTGAACTCTGTAAATGTTCACTATATCCATAAATAATCAATTTATCAATTGAATATATTTGTTCTAAATTATTCATTAGTTCATCAAATTTACCTTGATTTCCTTCCATACTCTCATATATATTTTTTAGTGTTTCTCTACCATCTTTCCTATATCCTAAAGCTAAAACTTGTGGTAGAGGTAAATCCATAGTTTTCGCAAGTAATTCTAATACATTACCATTATATTGATATTCACTTAATGGGCTATATGGAGTTCTATTGCTTGCACCTCGTACTGTTCTGGGTTGTTCTCTATATTGTAGGTGTGTGCCATTAGAAACATGATATAGCATTTCAGCAGTATATTGTGTAGCACCTTCTGTAAGGAACATTCCATCATGTCCATCATAAAAACCACATTGTTCTCTACCATTTTCATGAGAAGTTTGTAAAGCATGTGTTAATTCATGGAAGAAATATAATTTTTTATCTTCATAATTAAGAGATTGATTTATTTGAATTCTGCTATCATCAGTTCTTCCATAAATGCCTCCCAAATTTGTTTCTTGAATACTTTTTACAAGTTCTGGCATTCTCCTTGCTATTTCTGTTGGATTTATTAACATTTCATCCTTAATCTCATTCATAGAATCTATATAATCAGCCATTAAAACATAGTAATCTTCACTGATATCAGTTCTATTAGCAAATAAATCTTTAATAGAACTTACTAATCCACTACTATATAATTCATTATATCTTTGTTCTTTAGTTTTCATATTTGCTCCTTTAAAAAATTATTTTATAACTAAAAATAGAATTACACTAATAACTAATTGTACAAGTAAAATTATTTTTGTAACTTTATATATTTTTTCAATTCTATTTCTTCTTTTTTCTGCATCCCAATATTTTCCGAAATGCACCTCTGAATGTTCTATAAAATCGTCTACATCATCTGTATATTTGCCTCTATTTGTAGAATAATTAAAACCTGCATATTTAGTTTCTGGTAATAATGGTCTATATAGTGATAATATGTACCAATACGAAAGTACATTTCCAAATAAAATTGCCACAAACCATTGTCCAAATACTAAAATATATTTATTATTTAAATATTCAGCAAATACAGGTGAAATTTTATTTGCATTGATTTTCAAAATAATATACAAAATATAAGATAAAATAATTCCTACAGATATTGTAAAACATTGTGTTCTTATCTTTCTATGTTTCATTATTTTGTCATATCTATCTTCATTATCCTCTAAAATATTCATTACTTCCGAATATAAATTATGAGCTTCATTTTCTTGGTTTGTAGTGTCTACATCTATAGTAACATCAAATTCTCTAAAATATAATGATACATTAATTTTATTATATATATCATTAATAGTATTATTAGGGCTTTTGGTATAAAAACTAACATATAAGTCAATTGATATACTTTTTATAGTCTGAGGCTGGTTTAAATTTCCAACAAACCAGTTATAATCACTTTCTGTTATATTTTTCCCATTTTTAAATTCTATTGTATATTTTATAGTGGTATTTCCGTTTTCATATTCCCATTGTTTTTCTCCATAAGGAATATTCTTATTTTTATTTTCCTCTAATTCAAATTTTTTATCGTATTTTTCTTTGTAATCTTCTAAATGATTAGCAACTTTTACTATTGTTTCTAATGGTATTTGTTTATTTACTACTTTATTATTCATAAAATTTTCCCCTTTTCATAAGTTTACAACTCTATATCTTTTTATACCATTACTACGCATAAAAGTCAATGCTTATGTGTTAAATTTCACGCATGTTTTTTCTTTATATTTGCTATACTGATTTTGTAAATTTTGTGAGAATAGGAGGGATATTATGACTTTGCTAGAAGCAACTAGAAAAAGAATAGATGAATTGTGTAAAATAAACAATATGAATATAAATCAACTAGCAATAGCTTCTGGAATTAATCCCTCAACTATAAGAAGTATTTTTAAAGTTATACAAAAGGCTCCATCTTCTGATACTATCCATTATATATGTATTGGTTTTGGAATTTCTTTAAAAGATTTTTATGATAGTAAATTATTTGATGATTTAGATGATAATGATTAAAAGAGAATAGTAAATTATTATTTTTTAATTTCCATTCTCTTTTAAATATTATAATCTTCCATAATTTATCGGTGTAGTGAAACTTTTATCCGAATGAATTTTTTTATTATATATATCTAAAACTCTTTGTTGCTCTATATTCAATTCATAGTCCACGAGAGAAATTATTTTATCTATATCTTCTCGTAAGACAAACTCATTTAATTCTTTTTCATTGAATTCATAAGAATATCCCTTTCCAATCCACTCTGCTATAAAGTTTCTTAAAAATCTAAAAATATTTTTATTATTTAATATTTCAGACAAATATACCTTTATTTTTTCTATTTTTATAGAATATTTCTTAAATATCAAAATACTATAATTACCATATTTTCCATCTGAAACAACATCTACTTTACTATCTATAATAATATTTAATTTTTCTACAAATTTATTTCTAGCAAAATCATAAAGCTCTTGATTTAAATTTCTTTGATATTGTTTCTCTGGATTTAACCAATATATCAAGCTATCTATATCTAACAATTTATTATTTTCATTTATGAATTTCTCTATTTTATCTTTAGCTAACTTTATGTCGACAATATTTAAAATCTCTGAAAATATTAATATACATCTTTCACTTTCTCCAAGCATAGTAGAACCATTACTATTTATACTTAAATTGTTCATATTATTGTATATTATATCTATTAAATGAATTATTTTGTATTTATCTATTTTTTCTAGAGATTGATTTAATATTTCGAGTTTAAATCTCTGATTATTTTTATCAGACATTATGAGTATTTTGTAATACAAATCAATTTTTTCGATTTTTTCTTCATTATTAAAGTGTTTTATAAATTCATTTACATCTTTTAGTAATGTAGAATATAAATTAGGAGTCAATTCAAAATAATGTTCAAAATATCTTCCATTAAAAATTCGTTTATTAACAATACTATCATTGTAAAGGGCTTGATCATGAACATAAGGAATCGTTGTTCTTATTTCATATTTTCTTACAAAATTATCAACATATGGAAATAATGTTTCCATAATTGATTCATATTCTTTATTTTTTTCTTTACTAAACAAGTTCTTGTAGAATTCTTCAGCAACTGTATTAAATTTTTCTGGGAAATAATACTCATCTCTATATGCAGTTAATAAATTTCTATCTTCAGACACAAAAAATATTGGTGTACTATAAATTGTGTTATATAAATCAATATTTAAATATTTTATTGTTTGTATAATTATGAAATCTCCTATATTTACTTGCTCCTGAATATCCTTTGATTGAATATATGCGGAAATATAATTGAAAAATCTTTTTAGTTCTCTAATATCACTAAATTTTGATGATAATTGTGAAAACATTGTTATAAATCTATTTCTTTCATCAACATCAATCTGTATATTATAATAATCATACATTTTTTCTATAACTTTTACTGCTATTTCAGATATTGTACTAGAATTAGTTTTAGGTAAACTTATGTTACTGTTAATAATTTTATTTAAATAATTAGGGTCTATTTTTAGTTCATCCTCAAAAATTTTTGAAATACGTTCTTCGTCAAAGCTAAGTAAATATACAAAATTATTAAAATCAAATAAAGTAGAAATTGTTTTAAAAATTATTAATATCTGTTCTTTATTTAGTCTATCTATATTATCAATAATAAAAACTACTTTTTTATTATTAATCTTTAAGTGTGTTGAGATTATATTTTTTAGTTCATCTACTGAATAGCTATTATCCATAAAATGTGTATCAAAACTAATTTTATTAAGAATGTTGTCATTTCCTAAAATAAGAACTTTATAAATATTATATAATTTTTTGTATAATGAATAATCAAAGGCAAAATTCTTATTTTTAGTTATACTATCATAAAATCCTCTAAAAAGTGTTTCATTGTTATTATATTTCCATGGATCAAAGTCATCTATTACAATCATTTCATCAGAATTTATGGTATTTTTTACCAAATTTAATATAGTTGATTTTCCACTTCCCCAAGCCCCATTTAATGCAAATACAAAACTTTTCTCTGGGTTGCAATAATTAATTAATGAAGCTATATAATCAACAAATATTTCTCTATCTAATAAATCATATTTAACGTCATTTTCACTAAATAGCACTAATTTATTAGAACTATTTGGTGTATTATTACTATCTAAAAATTCTTTTAAATCACATATATTGCTTTCAACAATATTTTGTTTCTTTAAAATTTTACATATATATATTATTCTCCATAATAATAGGCAAAATAATATTCCTCCAAATATTGATAATATGATGACTTTATACATTTTAAAACCACTTATTACATAAATATCATAGAATAACATAGTAATTAGCAATATAAAAATATTTCTATCAAAAACATTAATAGTTTTTGCTGTAATGAATTTATAACTTTTTAACTTTATGAATTCTATTATTGCTAATAATATTAAAACAATAAGTATAGCCATTGTCAAAAATAAATCTTTTTCGATAAACTGTGATGGAATATTCAGATAATCTATAACAATTATACCTAATGCTAATATAATAGCATTTTTTATTATATTCCAAAACTTAAATATTTCATTCACATATTTTATATAATTCATAATAATTCATCCCCATATTACAATAATTAATATAGCTCTTTTAGTTTGTTTTTACATTAAAAGTATTTAAAATCATATCGTCTTTAGTGAATATGTTCTTTCATTAGATTATTATTTATTTTCTACTAACCACTTATAAACTTCATCTTCAGTAAGTTTGCTTTTTTTTATCTTACTAATTTTATCTTTAGCTTCTTTTTTCCATTGGTCAAATTCTTTTTGAATAGTTTTACTTTCCTTGTTCCTATATGCAGTCATAAATTTTTGTTGATAAATTCTTCTATAAAGAGCTTGTA
>CAMMDS010000032.1 GCA_946495655.1 uncultured Clostridium sp. | reverse complement strand
TTAATTGAAAAACCAAAAATAAAAAAAAAATAGCTTACAGAAAAAAGGGGACGCACGATTTGTACCAAAATTGGAACAAACCGTCCGTCCCCTTGTTTCATATTTTTACATTTTTTCAATTTTATTCAAAATATCATACCAACTATATACTCTAGTAATATTTTTTCCCTCAATTGTTTTATTATATGGATTATCAAAACATAAAACTGGTATTGTACTTGATATTTCTATTATATTTCTTGGTGAATCCTCTATCATCACATCAATTTTATTATCTACACAATATGGTAATTTACTTCCTTCTGTAAATATCAATTTATCATATTCTATTTTTCTATCCTTTAACCATTTTTTTACCATTACTTGCATATGCCCATAAAATTCTTTCGTAAATCCTTCTTCATTTCTTGCAGTTATAATGTATATTTCATTTTGTTTTTTTAATTGAGATATAACTTCAGATGCGAATTCTCTAGTATTATATTCCATTGCATAGTATGGTAAATATTTATTCCAAAACTTTTCTACATACTCATACGATATTCCTAAAGCTTTTCCTTCATCATATTCATCTTCTTTTAGTGTACATTCTATATTATTCTCATAACAAAATTTTGTACCATAATCTGCTACAAATCTTCCTAAGTCTGTTAAAACGCCATCTAAATCTATTCCAATTCTCATATTGATTTTTCCTTCCTATAATTTTTTAGTTATTAGGAATAAAAGGTAAAATTCTTCCTACAAAATCTCCAAAGTTTTGTGATTGCAATATTACTTTACCTGGTCCTACTAATCGTGTTAAAAATATTCCTTCTCCTCCTAAAAATATATTTCCTAATCCTTTAACTACTTCTACTTCATAAGATACACTTGGCTCAAATGCTACAACATTTCCTGTATCTACTTTTAAAACCTCTCCTGGCATTAATTCTTTTTCTATCTGATCACCATCAACCTCTAAAAATAGCATACCATTTCCTTGTGCTTTTTGTAATATAAACCCTTCTCCTCCTACTAATCCAGCACTAAATCTTTTCGTAAAAGTTACAGAAGTTTCTATAGAATCTTCAGCACATAAAAATGATCCCTTTTGCACTATCAATCCATTAGGCATTTGATTTAAGTCTACTGGAATTATATCTCCTGGAACCGTTGTAGCAAAAGCTATTGTCGCTCCATCCCTTTCGGCTGTGTAATTTGCCATAAAAATTGATTCCCCAGAAAACATTCTTCCTAAACTTTTCATTATTCCGCCTCTTGCATTAGTTTTCATTTCTATTCCATCTGTTTGATATGACATTCCTCCTGTTTGAGTATAAACTGTTTCTCCTTTATTTAAACTTATTTCAACTACTGGTACTGTTTGACCTACAATTTTATATTGCATATTTTATCCCCTCTTTTCTATATATTATACTTTAATTTATATTATATTTTAGTTGTTTTATGCTGTCAAGAACAAAACTGCAACAAGGGAACGCACAATTTGTTTCAAATTTGGAACAAATTGTGCGTCCCCTTGTTGCAAAAAAAATGACCTATTGGCCATTTTTTAATAATTATGCTTTTTTTGCTTTTTCAGCTATTTCAGTAAAAGCTTTTGGATCTGTTACTGCTAGTTCTGCTAACATTTTTCTGTTTATAACAATATTAGCTTTTTTTAATCCTGCAATTAATTTGCTATATGTTAATCCATTCATTCTAGCAGCTGCATTTATTCTTGCTATCCATAATTTTCTAAAATTACTTTTTCTATCTTTTCTTCCAACATATGCATACATTCCTGATTTCATAACAGCTTGTTTAGCCATTCTAAATCTGTAATGTTTTGCTCCATAATATCCTTGTGCTCTTTTTAATATTTTTTTATGTTTTTTACGTGTAATTATTGCTGTTTTTACTCTTGCCATTTCTATTCACCTTCCTTAATATCCTAATTTCCATATGGTAATAATTTCTTAATACCTGCTTCGCATGTTTTATCTGCATAAGCATCCATAACTTTTCCTCTAGATTTAGCTCTAGATGTTTTATTTGCTAATAAATGTCTTCTATTAGATTTTGTTCTTTTTACTTTTCCTGTAGCAGTATATGAATATCTTTTCTTTGCTGCTTTATTTGTTTTTAACTTTGGCATAATTTATTCCTCCTTATGATATTTATATAATATATATTGAATATATATTTAAAACTAAATCAATAAATACTCTGGGTGTTTATTATCTAGCTATGTCGACGATACTATTTTTCCGCCTTTTTAGCTAATATAATGAACATATTTTTTCCTTCTAGTATTGCTTTTTTCTCTGGACTTGCAATATCAGATAAAGCTTCAATGAATTTATTTAGATTATCTTCACCAAGTTTAACATAGTTTAATTCTCTTCCTCTGAATCTAACTGTTATTTTTACTTTATTTCCATCTTCGATAAATTTTCTAGCATTTTTAACTTTAAATTCAAAGTCATGTTGTTCTATATTTGGTGTTATTCTAATTTCTTTAACTTCAAATACTTTTTGCTTTTTCTTAGCTTCTTTTTCTCTTTTAGCTTGCTCGAATTTATATTTACCATAGTTCATTATTTTACAAACTGGTGGCTGAGCATTTGGTGCTACTAACACTAAATCTAGTTTTTTCTCATAAGCTAAATCTAAAGCATCATTAAGATTCATTGTTCCTTTCTTTTCTCCTTGTTCATCAATTACTTGAACTTCTTTTGCTCTAATTTGTTCATTAATAGGTAATTCTTGCTTTATATAAAACACCTCCAAAAATATATGTGTTTGAAACACAAAAAAAGATTTGTCAAAGACAAATCAATCCACAAATAATTACAGTTATAACCAAATTTTTGTATCAGTTATTCACATTATATTCATATTCTAACCTTTTCCTAATGAGTTAAGGTGAGAAGTGGATTGCTTCTGCTTTATTCGACTATATAAGTTTACAACATTTATTAATAAATGTCAAGTATTTCGCTTGACATTTTTAACTTTTTGTTATAAAATATTATAGCATTATATCGAATATGACCAATTTAAAAGCTTCTCCCCGGTGGCTTTTACTATGGTTTCATATATATTATTAAAATTTAAATTGAAATGGAGGATATATATTACCATGAATAATACAACATATAGTATTAAAAAAAGTGAAATTGAAAGAAAATGGTACATAATTGATGCAGCTGACAAACCTCTAGGAAGAGTTGCTACAGAAGCTGCTAAGTTATTAAGAGGAAAACATAAACCAACTTATACTCCAAACTTAGATACTGGAGATCATGTAATTATATTAAATGCAAGTAAAGTTGTTTTAACAGGAAAAAAATTAGACCAAAAAGTATACAGAAGTCATTCTGGATATATTGGTGGTATGAAAGAAACTACTGCTAGAGAATTATTAAATAAGAGTCCTGAAAAAATGATGATGCATGCTGTAAAAGGAATGCTTCCACATAACAGTTTAGGAAGACAAATGCTTAAAAAATTAAGAGTATATGCAGGAGAAGAGCATGAAAATGCTGCTCAAAAACCTGAAGTATGGAATTTTTAATAATAATTAAAGGAGGATTTTAAAATGCCTAAAGCAAAAACAGATAAAATAGTGTTTTATGGTACAGGAAGAAGAAAAAGTTCTATTGCTAGAGTTAGACTTGTAGAAGGCAAAGGAACAATTACTATAAATGATAAAAATATAGATGAATATTTAGGAACAGAAACATTAAAAGTTATAGTTAGACAACCTCTAACAGCTACAAATACTACAGATAAATATGATGTTATTTGTAAAGTACAAGGTGGAGGATTTACAGGTCAAGCTGGAGCAATTCGTTTAGGTATTGCAAGAGCATTATTAGAAGCAAACGGAGAATATAGACCTGTATTAAAAGCTGCTGGATTCCTAACAAGAGATCCACGTATGAAAGAAAGAAAGAAATACGGTCTTAAGAAAGCAAGACGTGCTCCTCAATTCTCAAAAAGATAGAATTTATGCAAAAATATCAAACCTCAGAAGTTTTTATCACTTCCGAGGTTTTTATTGTATAGTTAACGCACACTTTTCTTATTTACTTTTTATAAGCTATTCTTCCATTGATTTTATTTCTTTTATTATTTTCAAGCTTGCATCTGTTAAAGCTCCACTTTCATATGTTTTGCGAAGTCTTCCCGGAAAATTATTCTCATAGATTTCTAGCTTTTCCATCCACCTATTGTCATATTCCTCTGTACCTATCAACCCTAAATGTTCCCAATATATTTTAGTTCCGTCTTTTAGATATATTGTAAAATCCGGTTCTATCCATTTTGTATCAGAATAGAATAATTTTTCCTCATAATTATACTTTATATGATGTTCATATAATAGATTTGCAATTATCACTTCTGATTTACTTCTAACTAAATCTCCTTTTGAAGTTGTATATATTTTATTTAATTGATGTTTGTCCACTCCAAGATATCTTGCAATTTCTTGATGTAACTGTATTGAACTCAAATCATTTTCTAAACGTGAAACAAAATAATCTAATAAATCATTCCTATATTTCTTTTTTTCTTCTATATCCTGTAAAATTTGTTTTAATTTTTCCTCATTTATTTCTGGCTCTTTTACATTTATTAGAAGTATTTTATCTGGTAATTTAGATAGTTTTATTTTATCTGCTATTATTGCTTCATATGTTCTTTCAATTAATTCTTTAGGCTCTATATCTGGATTATTTTTCAATACTAATTTAATAGTTTTTATTGGTGATTTTGCCAAAACATTATTTATATACTCATCTTCACAATTTTGTATAAACTTAAAATCTGAAAATCCCTTACCAACAATTTCAATTAATCCAATATTTAAGTAATATTGCAAGCACTCTTGAATATCTTCATCTTGAAAATAAAATAATGTATTAATTCCACTTTTTCCATTTGTTATTTTTTTATATGTTTCTATTAATTTTTCAGGTTTAGGGTAAGATGAATTAATAAAAAATTCCTTTTTTACATCCACATTTTTATTTGAATACAGCAAATATGCTATAGCTGTTCCTCCTTGTTTTGCATCTCTTGCAGCTCTTCCGATTTCTTGATAATATTGTTCTATTGATTCTGGAATCATATAATGAATTACAACTCTTATATCACTAATATCAATTCCCATTCCAAAAGCATTAGTTGCAAATACTATATCTATTTCATTATTTTTATATCTTTTAATAATATCTTTTCTTTCCTCAGCAGACATGTCTCCATGGAAACAGATTGAGTTTAAGCCTCTCTCTTCAGCTTTTTGTGCTAAATCTTCTACTCCTCTTCCATAATATTTCTTATATACATATACTAGGATCTTTTCTCCTTTATGTAGCTTGCATAATTCCCATAATTTTTCTTCTTTTTCATCTTCTTTATTAAATTTGAATATTTGTAAATTTATTTCTTTTCTAATTAATGTTTCTGCTCTAATTATATCTTTAGAATTAATATCAAATTCACTACATATATCTTTTATTTCTTTTGGATTTAATGTAGCTGTTAGAGCTAGAATTCTAGGTTTTTCTTTTTCATTTTCAAAAGCATCATTTATAAAAGAATTAATTCTTTTATAAAATGGTCTAAATGAATCTCCCCATTGACTTACACAATGTACTTCATCTATTACAATTAATTTTATATCTTTCTTTCTTTTCTTTAAACAATATTCTATCATTCCATCTGTTGCTAATCTTTCTGGACTTACAAATATAAAATCTGGACTATAGTTTTTATTTGCTAAATCTATTAGTTTAGAATACTGTTCTTTTACATTTTCTTGTCCATGTAACATAAATGTGGTACAATTATTTTCATTTAATTTTTCAGATTGTTCTTCCATCAAAGAAATAAGTGGTGAAATAACAAGTGTTATCCCTCCTAATATTTTACCTGAAAGCCAATAAATTGCTGATTTTCCTCCTCCAGTTGGTATTATAGCTAAAGTGTTTTTTCTTTCCACTACTACCTTTTGTATTGAATCTTTTTGTATTCCTGTCAAATTATAATCAAGTTTAGGAAAAATTTCTTTGAATTTTTCATCAATATTATATTCCATAATAACTATCCTCTCCTATATTTCTAGTATATAAATCAATTTCTTCTTGGTGCATTCTTGCTACAAATGACATAAAAGCATCAACTATAACATATCTATATTTAACAGGAATAACAACACCATTTTCTTTAGCCTTTTCATTTAATAAATTTAAGATATTTAAAGCATAATAACTAAATAAACAATATGGATAAAAATAATTTTGTTGGGTTGTTACTTTATCAGTATCTATCATTATAAATTCTGAATCCATAGTACAATCTAGTATTTCTTTATTTGTTAAATACCATAATGCCCAAATAGCCTCTCTACTTCTATATGAAAACAATTCTGGATTCATTTTATATAAAAGCATACTTTTTATTCCTCCGCCAATTACTCCATATACTGTGTATTCCTCTGTATCTAATAATTCCAAATTTAATTCTCTATAATCTGTAATATTTTCAAAAGAATTACTCTTATTCTTTTCTGTGTATTCTATTACAAAATTGTATAGATTGGTAACAACATTTAGCAAATCATCTGGTTTTGCAGTGCTAAAATCTCTTCTATATTTATCCAATTGTTTTGCTTTTTTATTCTGTAATGTAGAATGTATAACTGGGCATTCATTTCTTAACACTTTCTCTTTGAAATAATTCACATCTTCTTCATATGCTTCTAAAACATCTTTATTCATGATAGCTAAATATTTCTCTCTATCTTTTTCAAATTCAGCTATTGCTTCATTTATTATTTGGTTGTATTTTTCTGCAATATTTACTTTATGTTCAGGAATATCAATTCCAAAATTCTTAGCCATTTGCTCCAATTTTTCATGTGTTAAAGCTGAATTATTTCCAGATTCTATAAATTCAGAAAAATATTTTTCAAATTGTTTCTTTATCAGTTCTATATTTTTACATATATGTTCATTTTCAAAACATACTTTTTCAACACTTTTTTCTTCACTGTGAGTATGCATACATATCTCCTCCATTCTTTTTTATTATAACATAGTTCTCTTATTTTTTACAATTAATTAAAAAAGTAATTCAGTAATTAATTACAAGATAATAGTTTTGCAAAATTATTATACAATTAGGTAACATGTATATTTAGAGAATTTTGAAATACCGCATAAGCAACTAAGCTTGTCTTATAAAAATAAATATACCAAGATAATGTAAGTATTATCTTGGTATATTTATCTATTCTATCATTTCCATCATTTGATCACCATTTAATCCTTCTAAATTATAGTAGGCATCTGGTATATTTCCAATTATTACACCTTCTACTAAAAGTACTTGATTATAAATAGTTTCTGTGATTGTATTGTATGGAGTAAGAATATTTACATTACACTTAACTTGTAAATAAATTCTATGTAATGTTTGATTTATTCCCGCTTCTTTAAATTCTGACCTTAAATCTGTCTCAACAGTTCCATCTGTCATTATTTTTATTTTTATATCTGGACCTATTCCAGAAAAAAATTTACTACCTAAAAAACTTCCGAAGTTTTATAGTAAATGTATTATTTTCATCTTTTTCTAAATCTTCTTGTATTCGTATTGGAATATCAGAAATCACTTCATTTATTGTTATCATATTAGCACTAATCATAGTAATATTTCCATCTTCGTCTTTCTCCACCCTACAAAAATCTTCATATTCATAATTTGCCATAACTTTAGTTGCTTCATCATTAGATATTTTAGTAGCAATAGATTTCGCCATAGTTCTGCATTGCTCGTCAACAATTGGAATCGTAGCATTTAATGCAATTTTTAACACAATAATCGCAATCATTAATATTGCGATTATTTTTATTATCTTTCTAAAATTCTTATTATTCTTTAACCCTTTTATTTCTATATATGGCAATTTTATTCTCTTTCTACTAAATATTTTTTCGTTTTTATTATCCATTATATCTAGGAATAAATAACTGCTGTGCTACATTTAATTTGTCTACATTTTCTATTCCATTAATCCTTGCTATTTCTTCCACAGTATTTCCAAATTTTTTAGCTATTTTCCACAAAGTATCATCTTGTTTCACATAATATACAACTAAACTACATGTGTTTTCACTTCTATTTTCTTCTTCTTTAATATCATCAATTATATTGATTTCTGCATTATTTAATAAAGTTACATTAAATATTATATCTACTTTTACGTCAATACCACCATCTTCAGTTATTACAAAATCCTGCATTCCTATTTCAATATTAGTATCTATATTAGAATTTTGATTAACTCCTGTAAAATCTACATTAAAATTAAAAGGTATTGATGTATCTTTGGTACTTAAACTATTTCCATTATTAAAAATATAGTTTAATTTAAGTTCGCCTTCAAAAAGAATTCTATCATTTAGTATAGTCTGTTTTGTTATTTCAACATTTGTTCCAACATCGTATATTTTATTTGAGCCTATTTCTGGAACCATTTGTTTTTCTCTTATATTGCATGTACTTTGCATGTTTTCCCTTTTTTGCATAACTTTTATTTGTTTCTGAGTAAATATTACATTTGCCTTTGGGCTATATAAATCTTGAATCAAATTAATTTCTTGATTTCTATATACTTCACAATAAATTTCTATTTCTACTTCTACATATATTGAATGTTCTTCTACATTATTTGGCTTAATAATTAAATTTTTTATTTCATATTTAGTATCTATAATATTTTCTTCTGATACATCTTCAATATCTATAAATCCCATTACTGGTATTACACTTTCTACAGAATTTATTCTATTATCATCTGTCAAATACAAAATTCTTACATTAAGATCAGATTTTGCTAAAACTTTATTATAACTAACTTTTATATCTCTATTAGATATATGTAAATCTGCTTTCATTATTTCTGATAAATTATCAATATTGTCTATTATTAATGTATCTTTAGCATATGTTTTGGTAGTACCCCTTCCAATAAGAGAGTTAACATTTAAATTTTTATTTAACATCTGTATTCCCTTTAAGTTAACATCATTTATAATATCAATATTTTCATTAGCAGTAATTTTTATATTTGCTTCTAGAAATGCTTTTACATTTATTTTTCTTCCATTAATAACTTTACATTCTATGCTTTTTAGTTTTACATTTGTTTCTAAATTCATATCTGGCATAGCATTTGGTATATCTATAACTTGTGTAAAATCTAAATTTACATTTAAACTTCTGACTCTATTATTTTCATCATCTGCTTGATACATAATGTAAGTATTCACACATCCATCAAGTCTTACTTTACCTTCGTTTATTTCCTTTTTATAGATACAAACAGTTCCACTTGTACAAACCTCATTTATGATATCTGGTTTTATATCAGGAATTATACTATCTCCCTCTGCTATAAAGTTTTCATTTTTTTGTGCTATTATATGATTTACACAGATATTGTCTCTAGTAGTTTCTACCACCATTAATATCCCTCCTTAAAATTCTAGTTATCTAATATATATTTGTACAAATAAAAAAAATTCCTGTTTTCAGGAATTTTCTGATTACTTTTTTATTTTTTTCTTACATATTGTTTATGCTTCAACTGCTGAAAGTGGTGGAATTAATGGACTATATCCATTTCCATCATATACATCAACTTCTATGGTTCTTGTTAGAATGTCTGTATAGCTATAACTTACATTTCTATTGTTTTCTTCAAACTTAATCACAAATAGATTTGGATAAGCTTTTTCTATAGTGGCTTCTTTTTCAAACGATTTACTCCTTCCTAATGAACCTTTGACAATTATTTTTTGTCCAATTTTTTCATCAATATCTGTTTTCAAACTTTTAATATCTTTTTGGCAAATCATTTAATCACCTACTCCTATTTTATAGACAAATATTATCATAAAAACAGAAGAAAGTCAAAATAGGCAACTATGTGTCGAATGCCTGTATTTCAGATGTTTCTAGGCATTTTAGGTTTATCCTTTATTTGTTACAAATATATTACATTTTTGTAATAATTTTGTAATATTAATTTAAACAATAGGGACACTCCTTTTGGTTCAAGTTTTTAAACTTTTATGAGTGTCCCTATTGTTCAAGTTTCTATATTTTTCTCGTACAGAATATCAAAAATAATTATATTATAGTCCTCAATCAACTCATTATTTGTATTTACTGTAACTTCATTTCCTTCTTCATCTATTAAAAATTTATTTGTGCATACTGGATAATGTTTATAAAGCTCATTTATAAAATCATAATACCATGGCATATCTATGTTAGCTGCTTCTAATGTCATCATCGATAATCCTGCTAAAGAAATTTGTTTTCTGCTATACTTCTCAATTTCTTCCTGTGTCATATCATAATTTGTCCATATAAGATATGGAGTTTCATATTTTTTTATACTATCACCAAACTCCATCTCATATATTGTTTTAAACGCTGGTAAATGGTCTCCAAATAATACTATCATTACTTTTTCATCTTTACTTGTAAAATAATCAGTCAAATATTTTAATGCTTTATCAAAATTATTTATTCCTTGAGAATATGTTTCAATATCTAGAACTTCTGTAGCAGGCATAACTTTAGTAGGTTTTACTTCAATTACTTTTTCTGGATATTTATCATAACTATATGGTAAGTGTGTCTCAATTGTAACCGTGAAAATAAATTTTTTATCACTTTGCATATTTTCATATTGATCGACTATTTCTTCTGCTGTATCCATATCTGATACACAATTCTCATATACATTATCTATATTTTGCATATCTTCTTTAAAAATAATTTTGTCAAATCCCAGACATCTATAAGCATTATTTCTATTATAAAATGAACCATCATTGGCGTGAATTGCAGTAGTATAATATCCGTTCTCTTTTAAAACTGATGCCACAGAAATTGTATTGCTTTTTACTATTTGAGAATATGGATATTTTTTTCCATTTAAGAACTTAGTAGAACTTCCTGTTAAAAATTCAAATTCAGACATTGAAGTTTCCCCACCTATTATGCTAACTACAGTATTTCCATGAGGATGATTTTTTATAAGTTCTCTATATGTTGGTAATGGATCCTGATTAAATTGTAATGAATCTAATTGTGCTATGTCTGAAAACGATTCTGCCATAATTGCTATTATATCGGGTGAATCATCATTTTGTATTAAATTATTATCTTCTAAGTTTAAGCTTTTTTGCTTTATTTGCTCTAATCTTTCTATGTTATATATGTCTAACTTAGGTTTTTCAATAAGTCTATATGCATTTCTAAAGAATTCTACTGTAGCACCATACATTGAATAATTTGCTTTACTATTATATTCTCCTTCTTCAAAACCTCTTATTGTAGTCCAATTAAAGCAACAAGCTATGCATAATACTATAATGGAAACTATTCCAATTATTATTCTCGTAATATTTTTTAGATTTCCCTCATATTTTGAATACTTTGTAATTAAGCACTGAATTATTAATATTAAAGCTGTTATAAATACTTGTAACAAAAGTATTGCTTCAAATTTTATATTTCCATATCCTGCTATTTCAGTTACATTACCTATTAAAAGAATATCTTCTGGCCATAGAGGTTTGTCGACTGAATTTATTTTATAAAAAGATATAATCTGTATTAAATTAAATAATACGGATACAGCAATATTGCTTTTTAGACTTTTCTTAAATATCGATTTAAATAGGAAATAAAATCC
Organism: uncultured Clostridium sp.; assembly: GCA_946495655.1. Classification (GTDB taxonomy): domain Bacteria; phylum Bacillota; class Clostridia; order TANB77; family CAG-508; genus CALXVA01. Next base: position 1,514 of record CAMMDS010000032.1, on the reverse strand, counting down.
ATATATAATTATTAATTCATAAAAGAAAGAAAAGTTGTATATACTAACTGTTCTTCTTGCTTCTCTTATTTCAAAGAAAAGTGAATTACTTATATTTGAGATTAAATATAATATATATGGAAATATTAAATTAAACAAAATAATACATATAATATTTCTTACTTGTTTAAATTTTAAATTCTTCAAATTAACTTTTCTTTTATCTTTTTGCTTTTGTTCATCTTGTTCAAGATTCTTGTCATTTTTATTCTCTTTATTCTCATTACTTTGACTAGTTTCTGGATTTTCTATTAAACCTTTTTCTTCATTTTCTTCTGTAATCATTTTTATCTTACTCCTTAGATAATATACTAACATAAGATTTATGAGATTTCAATAAATCAAATAAATAAAATCTTCTTTTTTCCACTTGCCCCTATTCCGATTAATTCCTCTTTCCCCATCTCGTAAATCTTTCTCGATATCGTAAATAGTTATAAATTGGTTAGAATCTGTTGTCGCTATTTTTTCGGCCACTACTAATGGGTCTACGAAATCTATTAAAATTCTTGCTGGTGAAGATGCAAAATTAGCTCCTGCATCAATTAGTGCTTCATAATAACTCTGGCAAGCACCTGCAAAAATAACTAAATTCTTATTTTTTATCTCTTTCCTTACATTTTTTACCGTTTGTGCAAAGTATCTTGAATTTCGATAATTATAAATATCTTCATATCTTTTTCCAGCTTTAATCATTCCATCATGTCCGTGTAACAACTAAAATATCTGGCTTATATTGATCAATTAATGTATTTACCACATTTGCTTGTCTATTTTCTGGAATGTTTCGTACAACCGCTTTTAACCCCATTTTTTTATAATAAACACTAGATTTTTCACTATATTTTCTATCTCCATCTAAATGAAGGATTCTCCCTGTATATATTATTTTATCACTTCTCTTTAATAAGCTACTTTTTGCACTTTCCCTTGTCTTAATTTTCTTATCTATCTTTTCATCTATTGCTTTATAGATGTTTGTAATCTCTTTCTTATCAATTAATTCTAAATCCTCTATCGGACTATCTGCTTTTAACCTTGTTGTGATACCAGTAAGTATTGCTATTTTATCTTTAATTACTAAATCTACAATAAAAATCACATCTTTATGATAGGATTTTCTTGCAACAATATCTCCTTTTTTAATATTATTCAATATTCTCACCTCTATTTAAATAGTCAGCTAATATATATTATGTCGAATTTTGTAAAAAGGTGATGAACATTTATTAATATTTCTTTTAGTTCTAATGGACTGCCCCTAAGAATACAATGTTACAAAACATAGTTTCTTAGGGGGTTATTAAAATTGGGAAAAATGTATATAGAAGAACGTGCAATAAGTTTGGCACATTATATTATAGATAGTAAAGATACCGTAAGAGGTGCTGCAAAAAAATTCGGAGTAAGTAAAAGTACCGTACACACCGAAGTAACATTCCAGAACGGTAAAAATAAATCACCTATAATCCCAG
>CAMMDS010000031.1 GCA_946495655.1 uncultured Clostridium sp. | reverse complement strand
AGTGTAACTTGGATTAAAGAGGATACAGAAACACCAGGTACAGGAGACGACGAAACCCCAGGCGAAGATGACGAACAAAAACCAGACGATAACCCCCTGAAATTCCCCTCGAGAGAGGGGAATACTTTTGTTTATAAGGGATTTTTAACTATTTTGGATTTATCTAGATACCATACTAGATACTAAATATTAGTTTTTAGATACTAAATTATTTTTTTATTTGAGTTTATTTAAATACTTAGATTTAAATTATCCATAGTATTTTTTACATCAGTTAGATTATTTGGAAACATATGAGCATATGTATCTAATGTTTCTTTAGTACTAGCGTGTCCTAAATATTTTGATACAGTTGTTACTGGTTGTCCAGTATTTATTAGTAAAGAAGCACAACTATGTCTAAAAGAGTGTAGTGGAATTCTTCGGATATCTGCGTTTTTAGCAATCCTACCATTAATTCTAGACATCATACCGAAAGTTAATGGTTCATGTTCTCCGAAGATAAACCATTTGTCATTGAAGCCATAGTACTTCTTTTTTTCATTGTATAAATCTACTAAATCATTATATAAAACTTCGGTAAGTGGTAAAGTTCTAATGCTTTTAGATGTTTTAGGTGGAGTTAGTTCATAATACTTTTGACTATCCTTTACACTATTAGCTTGTTTGGTAATAGATACTAATTTATTATTCCAGTCTATATCAGACCATTGAAGACCTCTTGCTTCACCACGACGTAATCCACAATAATATAACATTTCAAACATTGCTTTATCATTTAGATTAGTAGTTCCTGTTATATATTTTTGGAATTCTTCAAAAGTGTAAACATCTTTTTCTTCTTTCATTTCATTAGGGTCTTTAAAGAACTCTATTTTTTTATAAAATTTCATTAGATTGATATCATACATTTTCATTCCCCAATTAAGAATAATTTTAAGAAATTTTTGAACATCATTTCTAGTAGAACATTTAATAGGTTTATTCCATAAATCTTGTTGAAATTTATGATATAGATTTCCATCCATATCTTTTAATTTAACATTTTCAAAATCAGCAAAATATCTTCTTCTTTTTAAATATGTTTCCATTGTTCTTCTTCTAACTTTATTTTTTTGAGATTCAATATATTGGTCGGTTAGTGTACCAAATGTCATATCCATATCTCCACCAAATTCAACCTTACTATTTAAAAACTCTCTTTCAGCATTCATAGCATCTAATTTAGTTTTATAAGCTTTAGAAAACTTTTTATGCCATTTTCCATTTTTATCTTTTTCATTCCAATAATATTTATATTTACGACCGTCTTTGGTCCATTGATTTTTTGGTAATTTATATATTCCCATATTTCATTCCTCCTTTTTTGTTGGGATTTATAAATATACCAGTTCGTAACAATTATATTTTATCATACAAACTACGAATATTTATAATCATCTCTCAAAATCATCTTTAGATTTTGAGTATTTTTTTAAATAACTACTAGTTTTATCAATAGCAAAATCTATATCATTTGCTTCATACCAAGTATATGGTATATGAAGAATATCAAATATTTTAGAAGTTAGTGAGAATATTTTCTTTTGAATTTTCTTTTTAAACATCTTAAATTCATTAGTTATTTCTTCAAATTTATTTTTCCATATACTTATTTCATTATCTTTTTCACTAATAATTTTCTTTTGACTATCAATAATTCTATTTTGTTCTTTATAAGTTTTACCTGATTTAAAATCATTAACTTCTTTAGTTAGAAGTTTAATTTCTAAATCCTTTTTAATATTATCTTCAGCAAGTTCTTTTGAATAAGTAGATAGATTATCTATATCTTCATCTTTATATTGCTTAATAATACCTTTTTTAATAGGATTTAAGATATCTTTTGATGTTTCTTTATCAACTTTATCAATAAACTTGTTTTCGGCTTTATTTGCCTCTTTTAATAGTTCATTTTCTTTTCTTATTTCTTTATTTAAAGCATTTAATTCAATTTGTTGTTTCATAGCATTAGTTAGATGAGTTTTATTCCCACCAATTTCACCTCTAAATAAGTTATAACCTTTTGACTTAATAAATTCGTTATAATCATCTTGAAGTAGAGTATAAGAAGCATTACCACCTTTTTGTTTCCAAAATTGATCTGAATTTAGAAATTTACCTTTAACTGTTTCATAGATATTATTTCCTTTTTCATCTTTCTTTTGAATTGGTACTAATTTCTTTTCTCCTTTTTTATTAGTTATTTCGTGTTTTAATTGATGACCATTTTCATCAAGTTCAAATACTTTTCTTTTAACTTCATTAACTACTGGAGTAAAATATATATGCATATGTGGAGTAGATTCATCAAGATGTATTGCTGCATATCTTATATTTTCTTTTCCTACGAAGTCAGAAATAAAGTTAAGACTTTCATCAAAAAATCTTTTTATTTCATTTGGTAGTTTATGATTTTCATCTATAACAACATGTCTGATTGGTTTACCAGCGTTATCACCAGTTTTATAAACTTCTCCAGTATCTTTAAATTCCATTCCGTAATGTTCAAAGAATTCTTGACCACTTGTTATGATTAATCCATTCAATACTTTTGTACTTTTCTTATTTGGATTATAGTTTATATTGTTAGAATAAAGATAATCATATGTAGAACTTGCTAGAGTAGGTCCATCATAATTTATTAATTCTATATTATATGGAGTTCTAGTGCTATCATATTTACCTGATCCTTTTCTTTCCTTTAATTCTTTATCTAGTCCACCAATATCTGATGCTTTAAATTTTTTTAATCTTAATGCTTGTTTTCCTGAGTACATTTATTTTGACCTCCTTTCAATGCTTGTTTTAAAATAATACTCTATCTCACTAGGGCATAATATATGCCCAACCGTGAGCTAAGGAATATTCCTTAGAATCCTTTATGCTTGTAATAGCTAGAGCCAATACCTAATAAATAGGTAAAGGCGTTCGCTATCACAAGATTAATTAAACGATATACTATATCATTTAATTAATGGATAATGAATTCACTATCGCCACTTCCAACCTTACAGGTCAGAACGTGCCACGTTCATTCATTATTTTCAGAAGGTTCTTCATAAGAACAATGCCATAATCTCTCATTAGCAGTTCTTTTACTTGTTATATGAAGACCTTCTTTCTCCAACAAACTTAGGTTTCTTTGAATTAAACCTCCAAGTTGTGTTGGAGTTAACAAAATGTTTGTTTTAGATAAGATATCTGATATTGTGTAATCAAAATCCTTCTTAGCAACTGCATATTTTATAAATAGTAATAGATTATAATCAGTTTCATCATCAGTGTTTTCATCTATAACACTAAATGTTTGATTTTCATTTCTTTTCAAATTTAATTCTAATCTACTAAAATCTCTACCTTTATAATCTAAAGTTAGTTTATTATAATTATTTTTAGATTCTTTCAATTTCATAATTCCAGATGCATCAGCAGTTAGTCCGACACTACCCATAATTCCATTACTTTTATTTAAGTGATGTGTAACAAATAATGTGCAGTTATATTTTCTACATATTTCTTTAAACTTTTTAAATACAACATTATTTATTTCTTGATAATCATTTTGATTATAGTCACTATCAAATTTAATGTCTTTAAACATATCAATTATTACGAATAAAGGTTCTTTATCAAAGGTTAATTCATGAATATCTCTTTCAATATCTCTGATATAAAAATCTGGAATATCATCTATGTCTATAATGTGTAGTTTATCTACATTAGGTTTCAAATTCATTAATTTAAATCGGTCTTGTAATTGATTTATATCGCCCTCTGTGGTAATATATAAGACATGAGAGGGATTTACTTTGAATCCTAAAAAATCTTCTCCAGTAGTAAGAGAGAAGGCAAGTTGCTGAGCAAACATTGACTTGCCAACCTTAGGATGAGATACAAGTAGATAAACTCCATTTGATATCATTAGGTTTTCGACGATGATATCTTTTTTTATGCTTTTATTTAATTCATTTATCTGTTTCAATTTGTATCTCCTTTCTTACATGTTTTTAATTAATTGTTTACTAGAAACTCTAGATTCTAAATAAGGAATATCTATATCAAAGAATGCTACAACTTCTTTTGTTGGAACAACAGACTTTGGAATAAGATAACCTTGTTTTTCTAATTTATCTTTTATTTTCTTTTTAGCTTTTAGTGCAGAATTCCTACCTAGATGTCCTAACTTCATAATATCTTCTAGGGTGCACCATTGCTTAGCTATTAATTTTAATGTTTCTTCTGCAGACATATTATTTTCCTCCCTTCGTATTAATTTTTTTGTGGTGATACAAAAACGTAATATGTATCATCTAATGAATTATAGATAATATATTTTTTCTTTCTTAATTCTCTAAATGCTAGAGCAACATCTTTTCTACTATCATTACTAAGAGAGTAAAGATCAGTATTTTCAAGTTCATCATTAGTTCTAACTAATAATGAATTAAGCATACCAGTTGCTCCAATAGATAAATCTTTAGGAATTATATAATCATTTATATTATCTTTCTTAAATAATCTCATATTCTTAACCTCCTTCCTTTGTAATGTCCGATATTAAGGACAATTTAAATATAACACTGTCCGAAAACATTGTCAATACAATTTGACCGAAAAACTAGACATTTAAATAAAAACGTGGTAAAATTAAATTGTTGAGAGAAAAAAGGGGAGAAAGAAGTGTTATTATGAACTCAGAAGAACTTAAAAATTTAATTGAATCTGCAAGAGAGGCAAAAGGTATTTCACAAAGAGAACTTGCTAAATTAACAGGTATTAGTAGAAGTACTTTAAATGATTTAATTAATGGTAAAATAAAAAAAGTAGATATTGATGATCTACGTAAAATTGCTGAAACTTTAGATATGTCATTACAGAAACTATTAAAGGTTGCAGGATATGATGAAATGCTTTTCTATTTTTCTAAGGATAAATATGCAAATAAATCTAGTAAAGATTTAAAAGACTTAATTGAACAATATAAAGAATCTGAATTAGAATTACTAGATTTTGATAATGAAAAAAGAAAAAAAGTAAGTGATGCAAGACAAAAATTATTTTACACTATGGAACACTTAAAAATAATGAAAGATAATAAAGATAGTTTATATACAATAGATAAAGCCATTGAAGATATTAAATATGCATTTGACGAATTAGAGGATGCAGAACATAAATACGATTATAGTAAATTACCAAAGAAAAACTAGGGAGATGATATTATGGACATAATTAAGTTCAATTTAGATGAACTTGAAAATCAAAATACAGGTTTTTCATACTATTTATTAGGAAGAAGTTATGATTTAGAAGAAAATGGTGCTATCCAAGATTATACAAAAGCATTAGAATATTATTTAAAGGGTTTAAATATTGATTATCCATTATGTATTTATTCTTTAGGTATTTCTTACGAATTAGGATTAGGAGAAATATTATCAATAGATAAAAATAAATCAAAAGAACTTCTAAACAATGCATATCCTAAGATTATTAAATTAATAAATAATCCTAACATTTCTGATACAGAAAGAATCTATGCAAAATTTGTAACTGGTGCTTATTATTATTTTGGACTTGGTAATATAGAAAAAGATTATAACAAAGCATTTCAGATTATTAAAGAATGTGCTGATAAAGGTCATATTGCCGCAATTTATGATTTGGGTGCTAATTTTTATTTTAATGGTAATGGAACGGATATTAATTATGACTTGGCAGATTATTATTTGAATCTTGCAAAAGAAAATGGTTTAAAAAGAGCAATGGATTTATGTAAATCAAGAAGTAAAATTAAGAAAAAATCGGAGAGGGATAATAATGAATAAAAAAATTGAAAATGCTATAAAATATTATAAGTTATGTACTAAACTAAAGGATACAATTAGGACAGGTCCTATTGTTTGGAATGCAAAAAGAGAAAGAATCGAAAGTGTTGCAGAACACATATACGGAGTTCAAATGTTAGCGATATCAATTTATTATCAATTGGGATACAAATTAGATATTATGAAAGTTATTTATATGTTGGCAGTTCATGAACTTGAAGAAATAGAAATTGGCGATTTAGCATTCTTTGAAACTACAAGAGAAGAAAAACTTATTAAAGGTAAGAAAGCAACAGATTATATATTAAAGGATTTGCTTGGAAAAGATGAAATATCAGCATTATTAGATGAGTATAATGAAAGAACTACAGAAGAAGCAAAATTTGCTTATCATTGTGATAAATTAGAGTGTGATATTCAAATGAAACTATATGATCAAGAAGGATGTTTTGATTTAAATAATCAGCCTAATAACCCAATTCTTAATAATCCTAATGTTAGAAAAGTATTAGATAGTGAAAAAAATATATCTAATGCATGGATTGAATTTGATAGAAGTAAATATGAAGATGATAAAAACTTTATTGAGATTATCGACTATTTAAAAGAAAACGAAATATAAGTTAGGAGAATCGAAAGATGAATAATAAAGTAGCATTAGTTACTGGTGGAACTAGTGGAATAGGAAAAGAGATAGTAAAAGAATTATTAGATAAAAATTGTAAAGTAATAACTTGTTACCATAATAATGAAATAATAGCTAAAGAAACTGAGAAAGAATTTAATAATGAAAATTTATTAATAATAAAATGTGATGTAAGTAATGAAGAAGAAGTTATTGATATGTTTGATAAAATAAAAACTAAATATGGTAAAATTGATTATTTAGTTAATAATGCTGGAACATTTATAGATAATTTAATTAAAGATTTTGATATAAGTGATTTTAAAAAGGTCTTAGATATCAATTTGTTAGGAAAGGTTATTTGTACTAAACATAGTTATTCGATTATGAATGAAGGTGGTAGTATAGTAAATATTTCATCTCATTTAGGAGTAGTACCTTGTACTGAATCACCTGCATATTGTTCAGCTGCTGCCGGCATTATCACATTTACTAAAGCAACAGCATTAGAATTTTCTGATAAAAAAATTAGAGCTAATTGTATATGCCCTGCATTTACCCCAACACCTTTGTCATTAAGAGGATGGAAACAAGAAGAAATAGATCAAAAATTAAAAGAAACTCCATTAGGAAGATTTGCTACTCCTGAGGATACGGCTAAATTGTGTTTATTTTTATTATCTGATGATTCAAGTTTTATAACTGGTGAAAATATTTGGATTAATGGAGGAAGATTCTAATGAATAATTACATAGTATTACATGGAAGCTTTGGCTCAAAGAATGGAAATTGGTTTCCTTGGTTAAAGAAAGAATTAGAAGAAAGAAATTTGAAAGTTGATGTACCACAAATGCCTGTAGGTGTTGGTAATCAAAATTTTGAAAATTGGTCTAAAATAATGAATGAACTAAATATTAATGCTAATACAACAATAATTGCTCATAGTATTGCTCCAATATTTGTATGTAAATATTTAATAACAAATAAGATAAAAGTAAAAAAATTAATATTTGTATGTGGATTTAATAATTATTTAGGGATAGATAAAGATTTTGATGCAGTAAATGAACCTATGTTTATTGATAACTATAAGGATATTAAAAATTATTGTGATAATATAGTTTGTTATTATTCTGATAATGATCCTTATGTAAAATTTGAAGTTGAACAAGAATTTGCTGATGTTATTTCAAATAGACAATATATTATTGAAGAAGGCGGTCATATAAACGAAGAAAGCGGATATATAACTTTTGAAGAAATATTACAGGAAGTAGGTTAAAGATATGAAAATAGTTACTTGGAACATTGGTGAAGATGAAAGAAATGAAAATGGTAAATTAAATATAAATTCTTATAATTATATAGTAGATTTTATTAAAAAAGAAAATATAGATGTTATTTGCTTACAAGAAGCTATTATAAAATCAGATTATTTACCAAGCATAGCAAAATATATAAATGATAAAACTGATTTAAAATATTCAGTTGAATATGAATTGTCTGATTCTCATATTAACATTGGATGTAAAATGGGGATTGTTATCTGTTCTAGATATGAAATAACTAATTATGAAACATTACTATTAGATAATCCTAACTTAATTTATTCAGTGGATGAAAATACAACTTATTATTCACATGATAAAGGATTTATTATTTCGAATATTCAAGGAATAAATATTATTACAGGTCATTGCTTACCATTTCATGTATTTAAAGAAAATCCATTAGATTATTTAAGTATATTTGAAAAAGCAGATGACAAATTCATAAATGCTTATGATTATAATGATAAATTAGTATTATGTGGAGATTTTAATTATGATGATGTTAATACTATATTTCCAAAAATAATGACTCATTGTAAAGATTTAATAAATGAGTCAACAAGAAAAGATAAACAATTAGATCATTTTATTATAAGTAATAAATTAAATTGTTCTTATAATAAAGTTGTTGATAATATATTTGATCATAAATTAGGAATTTTTGAAATTTATAATTAAATTAGAAATATATATATATAAATTACACTTTTGAAAGTGAGTGATATTGTGAAAGTATTAAGTTTAACTGAACCATATGCAACATTAATAAAAAATGGAAGTAAAACTATTGAAACTAGAAGTTGGAAAACAAATTATAGGGGTAAACTATATATTCATGCAAGTTCAACAAAAATTCCAAAAGAATATAAAAATAATGAAGCATTAATGTCATTAGTTAATTTAAATGAATTAAACTATGGTAATATAATTTGTTCTTGTGAATTAGTAGATTGTATTGAAATGACAGATAAATTTATAGAGGATATAAAGAAAAATAAAAATGAGTATATAACAGGTGTTTATGCTATCGGAAGATATGCGTGGATATTAAAAGATATAAAAGTATTAGATAAACCTATTAAAGCTAAAGGACATTTAGGTATTTGGAATTTTGAATAATTTTTAAATACAATATTAAATTATTAGATAAATTTAGATAAAAATGACACTGTGACACTAAAAATGAGTGTAGGGTACTCACAAACAATGTGTCACTGTGTCATTTTTTTTAAATAAATTAGTTGAATTGATAGAAAAAATTGGTGATTTTTGATATAATATTCTCGTACTTAGGAACAGATAATAGTTTTATTTGGTACATTCAATTCGGTGAAAGTCCGAGGAATCCTTATAATGGGAGTATTAGCATTGCTCATAGCAATAGCTAGGTAAATGATATGGAGTCCTCGTGGTTCGCTTGCAGACAAGCTGCAGCTCACCTACGAGTACTTACCATACATGACGTAAATTGCCAAACGTATGGAGATTAATTAAGATTTCAGGTTGCTGCTTTTCCCCTTTGTTTATTAGTTAATATATAAAGGAGGAATGCCTATGAAAAAGAAAAAGAAACAAAAAGTTATTGTTATTACAACAATTCTTGCATTTATTTTTCCAATTATGGTGAAGGTTTTAAATTTAGACTCTGATCAAATGACAACTTGCATAGTGTTTTATGGATTAGTAGTCAATTTGTACTCAAATTTTAATTTTGGGGAAGCCCTTCTAGTGAAGCTGAGTATTATCACTTAATTAATCGTTGATGTATGTTTGGCGTTTTTACGTTAAAGAGGTGAAAAATGAAAATCAAAGTAATAAAGAATAGTGATTCTAAACTATATAATAGAGGAAGCAAAAAATATGTAGCAGATTTATTATCAGATAAAAATAAAAATATAATTTTTACAAAGAATGATTTAAATAATATCATTTATAAATATGATAAGAAAGAAATTATATTTTATGAAAGTAAGAAAACTAAAAAAAGATATAAAAGAGAACCAAAAGATTATACATCTAAAAAATATAGAAAATTTACTGATGTTCCAGAACCTAGAAAGACTGCATTAAAAAAATTAAATAGTTATTTATCTGAATTAAGTATACCTGATTATGTGTTTGCTAAAACTGATGGTGGTTATGTAAAAAATGCTAGACATCATAGAGGAAATACTAATTTTTTGTTAATAGATATAGCGAGTTTTTATCCAAATTGCAAATTTAAAGAAGTTAAACGTTTTTTTATGTCAGGTGGTGGATTTAAAATGAAAAATGATCTTGCACAAAGAATGGCAGAATTAGTAACTGTACCAGAGAAGAGTAATCCAAAAATAAGAGTAATCCCACAAGGATTTCCAACTAGTACATTAATAAGTTTCTTTGCATATAGAAAAATGTTTGCAGAATTAAATAAGATTGCTTTAGAAAATGACTTGGTATTTAGTACCTATGTAGATGATGTAACTTTTTCTACTAATAATGAAAAATTTGATTTCAATTCGATTTTAGAATCTATAGATGGAGTATTAGAAAAATATGGGCATAAAAGAAAAAAAGAAAAGACACAAATTTGTTTATTAAAAGATAGTAAATGCCCGACAATAACTGGTATATGGATAAAAAGACATAAAGTAAGAGCTTCTTCAAAAATGTATAAAAAGTTGATTACTAATTATAGATGGCTTATATCTAATCCTATTATTGATGGTACTAGTTATTTAAATGCTTGGAAACATTTTGTTGTTTTAGATGGATTACTAAACACAATTGATTATATCGAACCAGTTAATAAAATAAAAAGAGATTATATTAGAAATTATTTAAATGAAAATAGAGCAAACTTTATACAAGGATTATCTCCATATACGAAAAAATTTAATAGTAATTATTGGAAATCTAAATTTTATAACGCCTATAAATGTAGTGATTTAGAAAAATTCTATTTATCTAATAAAGATAAGTTAAAGAAAAAAAGAATATAGTTATTTTTTCTAGATACCAAAATCAGATACTAAACGTTTAAAATAAAGTTATTTTTATAAACTTTACTAAATTATGATAAAAGAAAAAGCCTTATTTTATAAGACTTTAACTAATTAATAAATTGTTACGAACTGATAATAATATTTCCCAGGAGAAGAAGACGAACAAAATCCAGCCGAAAAACCAGGTGAAGACGATGAACAAAATCCAGATAATAAGCCTAGCGAAGACAATGAACAAGAATTAGACGAAATATTAAATTTTGATAATGGAGAATCAAATAAAAAGCCTGAAAATGGACAGAGAGATAATACTTTAGCAACTGGAAAGATACCACAAACAGGATTTAATAGTATCATTGTTCTAATAATTTCAGTATTAATTGTTTTATCAGCCTTTATTTATATAAGAATAAAAAAGTTAGATAAAAAATAAAGATACTAATAATTAAATTAATTACAAATCTAATAAACCTAATTACTAATAATTATAAAACTATAAATTTTTTACTAATTATAAAAATTTAGTACTGGTTAAAATCTGATTATTATAGCAAAAAAATAAATAAGATTTAATTAATAGACTTAAGGCTAAATAATGGTCTTAGGTCTATTTTTATAGTAAAATACCAATAATATTTCGGCTTGATATAAAAACAAATGTTGTGATATACTACAATTGTAAATCTATTAATGAAAAGATATTGTAGTTTTAATCTATAAAATTTGTATAAATACAAAAATTACGTACTAATATTTTAATAAGGAGCAATTGAAGTGGGAAAAAGCGTACTAATAACAGAAAAGCCATCTGTTGCAATGGAGTTTGCAAAAGTACTTAAAATAAATACTAAAAGGCAAAATGGATACATGGAAGCGGAAAATTGGATTATAACTTGGTGTGTTGGTCATTTAGTTACAATGTCATATCCAGAAAAGTATGATGAAAAATTAAAATTTTGGAGACTAGATACTTTGCCATTTATGCCGAAAGAATATAAATATGAAGTAATATCAAATGTACAAAATCAATTTAATATAATAAAAGGAATTTTAACAAGAGAAGATGTAGACACAATTTATGTAGCAACAGACTCTGGGCGTGAGGGAGAATACATATACAGATTAGTTGACCAAGCAATTGGTGTAAAAGGAAAAGACAAAAAAAGAGTATGGATAGATTCACAAACAGAAGAAGAGATAAACAGAGGCATAAAAGAGGCAAAGGAGCTATCAGAATATGATAGTTTATCTAATTCTGCGTATTTAAGAGCAAAAGAAGACTATTTAATAGGAATTAACTTTTCTAGGTTGCTTTCTATAATATATGGCAGAAGGCTTGCAAAAGACCTTAAAGAAGATAAAGTTTCAATTTCTGTTGGACGTGTAATGACATGTGTACTAGGAATGGTAGTCTCAAGAGAAAGAGAAATAAGAAATTTTAAAAAGACAAAATATTATAAAATAGTAGGGACATTTGGAAAAGAAGATGGAAACTTTAAAGCTGACTGGAAGTCAGTTGAAGGTTCAAGTACATTTAATTCACCTAAATTGTACAATGAAACAGGATTTAAAAAAGAAAATGATGCTAAAGATTTTATACTCTCATTAAAAGATAAAAAAGCTATTGTAAAAGAAGTAAAGAAATCAAAACAGAAAGAAAATGCACCTCTTTTGTTTAATTTAGCAGAAATTCAAAATGAATGCACAAAAAGATTTAAAATAAAGCCAGATGAGACTTTGGAGATTATACAAAATTTATATGAGAAAAAGCTTGTTACATATCCAAGAACAGATGCCAGAGTGCTTTCAACCGCAATAGCAAAAGTAATAACAAAAAACTTAAACGGAATAGCAAAAGGTTTTAAAGATGAAGAAGTACAAGGCTATATAAAAAAGATGTCAGAAGAAAAATATTCAACAAATCTTGTAAAAACAAAATATGTTAATGATAGCAAAATTACAGACCATTATGCGATAATTCCAACAGGGCAAGGCTATGAAAACTATGACTCTTTACCACAACTACAAAAAGATGTATATAAAGTAATTGTAAAAAGATTTTTAGCAATATTTTATCCGCCAGCAGAATTTAATAAAATATCTGTTACAATTGATGTAGAAGGAGAACAATTCACAGCAAGTGGAAAAGTATGTGTAAACCTAGGTTATCAAGAAGTATTAAAAGAGGATAAAAAGGCAAATCAAAATAATAATATAGAAACAAAAAGTGATAAAGATGTAGTAGAAGGCTCTAAAAAGGCTGAATTGAAAACTAATGAAAGTGATGCAAATGGAAATATAACAAAAGCAGAAAGCGAAAAAAATAGAGAATTAGTAGAAAATAGTAATATAGAGAAAGTAGAAGACGTAGAAGAAAATCAAAATTTAGATATATTAAATAAGCTAAAAAAGGGACAAGAACTAATTGCAGTAAACTATGAAACAAAAGAAGCAGAGACATCTCCTCCATCTAGGTATAACTCTGGCTCAATAATTCTTGCCATGGAAAACGCAGGAAAGCTTATAGAAGACGAAGAATTAAGAGAACAAATAAAAGGAGCAGGAATTGGAACAAGTGCAACAAGAGCAGAAATTATAAAAAAGTTAGAAAGAATAAAATATATACAAATAAATGATAAAACACAAATAATTACTCCAACAAATAAAGGAGAAGCAATATATGATGTTGTAAATATGTCTATGCCAGACATGTTAAATCCAAAGTTAACAGCAAGTTGGGAAAAAGGCTTGGATATGGTTGCAAAAAACGAAATAAAACCAGATGAATTTATGGAAAAACTAGAAAAATACATTAAATCTAAATTTGATAGGTTAGTAGTTAAATGGTAAGTGCCAACTTGGTCAATGGGGACGGAGATTTTTGACAACTTGAAAAAGTGGTCATTAGGGACGGAGAATTTGACAACTTGAAAAAAGAAAAACACATAAACTTAACTATCAATGTACTTTATGTATGTTGATAGTTTTTTTATGTCGAAAAAGGTCAAACGAAATATGTTGAAAAATAAGGAAATACTATGTATAATAAACATATTTCTAGCTGATAGGTTTCTATTGCTAATATTAAAAATTTATATTAATTCAAAACTATTTTAAATCAATATTTTATCTAACATTTTCATAATAATTGAAGTTAATAACATTAAAAATTTTAATATTTTTCATATTTAAAATCAAAAAAGTTAATATCAAATGTTATCTATATTATCTTAAAATTTCCCAATACATTATTTTAAAATAAGTTAGAAAACAAAAAAATAAAGTGAAGCAGTAGAAGTCTTTTTAGCCTAGTAAATAAAAATAAAAAGAGAAAGGGGCATTGCCTATGGAGAAAAACGAAATAATAGAAAAAGGAGAGAAGAAAAAAGATATATTGTTGCCTAAGAACGATATAGTGTTTCAAACATTATTTTCAAGAGGAAAAGAAAGTATAACAAAAGCATTGTTAGAAGATATACTAAAGATAAAAATACATAAATTAGATTTAGACAAAAGCAAAGACTTGTTAAATGATAATAAAGAAGATAAAAATGGAAGATTAGATTTAAGAGCAGTAATAAATGAAGATATAGAGTGTGATATAGAAATACAATTAGCGACCCACAAGAAAATATTAGAGAGATTTTTATATTATTGGGCAAAGATGTATGTAGCGAACTTAAAGATAGGAGAAAGATACGAAAATTTAAGAAAAACAATAAGTATAATAATAGTAGATGAAAACATAGAACAATTGAGAGAAATAGAGAAAGCATGCACAAAATGGAGAATAACAGAGGAAAAATACAAAAATAAGATTTTGACAGACTATTTCCAAGTTGTTATAATAGAGCTACCAAAAGCAATAAAAGAGTACGAAGTAAATAAAAAAGATGAGATGCTACAATGGATGATGTTTTTGGAGAACCCCGAGGGAATGGAGGTAGCGAAGATAATGGAAGAGAATAAAGATATAAAAGAAGCAAAAGAGGAGCTAGATAGAATAAGCCAAGATGATTTAGTAAGGAGAAGAATATTAAGGGCAGAGCTAGAAAGAATGGATATGGAACAAATAAAAGAAGATACAAGAGAAGAAACAGCAATTGAAATAGCTAAAAGAATGATACAAGAAAAAATGTCAATAGATGTAATTGTAAAAATAACTCAATTATCAGAAAAAGAAGTGAAGGAATTAGTAGAAAAATATAGTAACTAAAAATGTCAGTGGGGACGGAGAATTTGACAACTTGAAAAAAGAAAAACACATTATAGAGATGTAAATATAAAAAATTAATAAGGATAGTACCTTTATTATGGAAGATTACTTAAAGTTTTGTAAAAACAAAATTTAAGGTCTTGTGTAGTAAAAGTGCTATCTTTTTTTATATAGAATAGAATTAGAAAGTGAGTTAAATAATAATTGTAATATCATACTGTACCAAATACACATTAAAAAGCACCCCAAAATGCAATCAAAATGTAATGAAAATGTAATATAAAAGAAACATACAATCTCACAATGAGATGATATGATGATATCACATATTGAGACCAAGAAGAAAAGATTGTTCCTATTTTGAATTTAGCAATTATTATTTTAACAAGTGTTAGAATAGCTTAAATAGAGTAGCTAAAGCATTTAAAAATACGAGTTAATGTAGAAAAAACAAAAAGTAAAAAATGATTAAAAAATAAAAAGATGGGAATAATAGCAAAAGCAAAAGAGGCAGCAGAAAAAACAAATCAAGCAGTAATAAACGAACAAGCTCAAATGAACGAACTAGCAGGCTATATGGAAATATTCAGCAAAAAAATGGGCAAATGCAAAAACATCAGATGGAAGTATGTGGGTGT
>CAMMDS010000030.1 GCA_946495655.1 uncultured Clostridium sp. | reverse complement strand
TTTTCCCCTTTTTTTTTATTACATTTTACTTTAACTTAAAAAAGGGGACCCCCCGTTTTTCCCAAAAATGGAAAAAAACCCGGCGTCCCCTTGTTTCACTCTTATTTCAGAGTTATTTTAATTCTTCTATCGCCCTTTGTAATTGAGTATCATTTTCTTCTGTTAATTCCTCTATATCATCTGGCAACTCGACTATTATATTGGGCTCAATTCCCACTTTGTTGATTTTATTTCTATTTGGTGTGCAATATTCTTCTGTAGTTGTTTTTAATCCACTTCCGTCTGATAATCTCATTAAAGTTTGAATAACACCTTTTCCATATGTTTGTGTTCCTATTATAGTTGCTTTGTTATAATCTTTTAATGCTCCAGCAAATATTTCTGATGCACTTGCAGAATTTTCATTTACTAAGACTACTATCGGCATATCTATAATTGGTTCTTCTTCTGATTTTGTTATTGTTTCATTTCCATCTTTATCTGTTTCTATTAAAAGTGTACTACCTTTATCACATATCATTTCTAATATATCTATGGCTTCGTCTACCACTCCTCCGCCATTTCCACGTATGTCTATTATTAAAGATTTAGCACCTTTTGATTTTAAATCTTCGTAATTTTCTTTAAACTCTTTTGCCACTCCTCCATCAAAATCTAGTATTTGTATATATGCTATATTATCTTCTATCATTCTAGATTCTATATGGCTTACCTCAATTCTTCTTCTCTCAACTTCAACTTCAAACTCTTCTTCGTCTCTTTTAATGCCTAATTTTACTATTGTTCCTTCTTCACCTTTTATTTTATTTGACATTTCACTTACATTATCTGGTGTAATTACTTCTCCATCTACTTTAACAATTAAATCTCCTTCTTTTAGACCTGCTTCTAGTGCTGGAGAATCTTCCATAGGTTCAACAACTGTAATTGTTCCTTCTTCATAATTTACAATCATATATATACCTATGCCAACATAATTTCCCATTGCAGTATCATATTCTTCACTCATTTCCTCTGGAGTATAGTATACGGTATATTCATCACCAACACCTGCCACATATCCTTTTATAGCCATTTCGAGCATTTGTTCATCATCAAGTTCACCTATATATTCATCTTCTAATATGGTTCTAATTGATGCAAGGGCAGTTTCTATTCCAGTAGTTCCATCTCCTTCTGCAATACTTTTTACACTTGAAGATGATGTTATTTTCTCACTAACAATTACTGCTGTTATAATTGATGAAATTAGAGCTGTAATTATTATAAGCATTGCAATTCTATAAACTCTTTGTCCTTTTCCTGTATTCATTAATTAATCAAATCCTTTCTTAAAGTCCTCTTTTACTTTCTAGTCATTAAATATCTATATGCAATAAACCATTTATATGAGATTGCCAAAACTAGCAATCTCACTATTTCTATTTTTATTGTATTAATCAAAACAGATTTTTATACTATTTATATTATAATTTACAACAATTTTCTATATGATCAATTTAGAGTTTCTTTTAACTAATCTTTATAAAGTTAAGGCACTTTCACAAAGCCTAATGGATTAGTGTAGTTTCCGTTCACTCTAACTTCAAAATGCAAGTGTGGTCCTGTAGAATTTCCAGTTGAGCCTACTTCCATTATTGTATCTCCTTGTTTAACCTCTGTATTTACAGATGTTAAAATTTTATTTCCATGTCCATATAATGTAACTACTCCATTGCCATGATTTATCATTACGCAATTACCATATCCACCTAGCCATCCAGCATATGAAACCACACCATCTGCAGCAGCAACCACTGGGGTTCCCAAAGGTGCATTTCCAATATCTATTCCTGTATGCTCTTTTACAACTCCTTGAATTGGATGTTCTCTAACTCCATATCCAGAAGTAATCACGGTTTCACTAATTGCAACTGGCCATAACATTTCTCCACCAGTATATTGTATATCTGGGTCTATGCTATTCGTAGCTAATAATATTTGTCTTTCTATTTCTGCTTGTTCTTTCTTATATTTAGTAATTTGTTCTTGTAATTTCTTTTCTCCTGCTGACAATTCTTTTATGTAGCTTTGTTGTAATGTTCTCATATTACTTAATACTATTGATGTTCTTTCACTTCTTGATTTTATAATTTTTATCTCTGCTTGTTCATTCTCTAATTTTTGCTTTGTTGTTTCAATATTGTTTTTTTCTTCCACAATTTGATTTATTAATATACTATCATATTCTGCCACTTCTTGGATGATATAATATTTAGATATAAAATCTGTAACACTCTTAGATTTTAACAATATATCTAGATATTGTGTATCTCCTGCTTCATACATTGCCACCAGTCTTCTAGCCAACAAATCACTTTTCTCTTCATAGTTTTGTGAAGCTATTTCTAATTTTTGATTTGTTTCGTCTATTGAAGCTTGGAGTGTATCCATTTTTTCACCTAATGCTTCTATTTCATTTTCGTACCCCATTATTTTATCTTCAGTTTCTTGTACTTTTAACATTGTTGCCGACAATTCATCTTGAACATATTCTAGTTTTGTATTAGTTTCTTCTATTTTACTTTCAACTTGTTCTTTTTGTTCTTGTAAATCTACTTCATTTGTTACACTATTTGTTATTTCGTTTATAAGAGAATTATCAGCAAATACAAAAGTGCAGAAATATTGTAATACAATTATAATTAGTATTATTGAAATAATTTTCTTTTTCATATCTACTGATTCTTCCTTTCCTCTAATTTTAACCTAAGCCTATAGAATATCTATAGGCTTATTCTAACAAACTTTACCAGTAAATCAAACTTGGATGACTTGTATATTGTAGTGGATCAACTCTATATGAATTTGCTGTTCCACCTATGTACACTTCATAATGTAAGTGATCTCCTGTAGAAATTCCTGTATTTCCTGATGTTGCTATTTGTTGTCCTCTTGATACAGTTTGTCCTTGACTTACACTAAATCCAGATAAATGTCCAAATCCTGTATAATATCCATCTCCGTGATCTATCATAACATAATTTCCATATCCTGAAAGCCATCTAGCTATTATAACTTTGCCTGACGCTGGCGCATAAACTGGCACATAGCTTACTGCTATATCTACTGCTCCATGATTACTAGAAGCTCCAGCTGTTGGTGCATCTCTATATCCAAATACAGAAGTAATAATGTTATATCCATAAGAAGACGAGCTTAAAGGCCAATCAAACATACCTTCAAAACTTCCACCATAACTTCCCCCTGAATTAGAAGCTTCTTGTACTGCTTGCTCTATTTCTTGTTGTGCTTCTTTTATAGCTTCTTCAAATTCATCTATTTTTGCTTGTAATTCTCTTTCTTCTGCTGACAAACTACTTACTTTAACTTGTTTTTCTTGTCTTGCAGTTTCTAAACTTTCACTCTTTTTCTCTACTTCTTTTTTAGATTCATCAACTTCATTTTTTTCTTTTTCTAATTGTTGTTTTTTAGTTTCTGTTTCTTCTTGTTTTTCTTTTATAGAATCTATAACACTTTGGTCTGCTGCTGCAATTTCTTCTATTCTATAATAATTAGAAATTAAGGTAGTTATATCTTCAGATGCAAGTAATACATCTAGATATGTAGTTTGTCCAGCTTCGTACATTGCTACTAATCTTTGTAATAGCAAATCTTCTTTTTCTTTTGTTTCTTTTTCCAATTGCTTAATTTCTTTTTCTGTACTATTAATTGAACTTTCTAGTGAATCAATCTTTTCATTTAATTCTTCAATTTCAGATTCATATTGTGATATTTGAACTGTAAGTTCACTAATTTCATCCATAACAGAATTCTTTTGTGCAGTTACTTCATCTTTCTGATTTTGAACTTCTTGTTGTTGATTTTCCAAATCATTCTTTTTGTCTTCAAGTTCAGAAACACTTGCTGCAATTGATGGAACTGTACAAATACACAGTAATATTAATACTAACATTATTGATATAACTTTCTTTGTCATAAGCTATCTCTCCTTTATTTTTATCTAAATATTGTTTATTATACTTCTAGGTATTTTTTCATTGAAATTGCACTACCTATAGCACCTATTCCTATTCCCATTATTATATATATAATTAATAACATTGAAATCATATCTGAAAAACTTAATAAACCATAACCCAATGTTGACATAGTACCACTTTGTGTTATTCCATCTGATATAAAATTATATGCAAATCCAAGTATTACAACAGTAATTAATGCTGATATTATTCCAATAATTATACCTTCTACCATAAATGGCCATCTTATAAATCCATTTGTTGCACCAACATATTTCATAATTGATATTTCTTTTCTTCTTGCATGAACTGTAAGCTTTATAGTATTTGCTATAATAAATATTGAAATCAGTATTAATAATACTAAGATAACACCTGTAGCTGTTCTAATACCATTTGCTATATCTACTAATCTATTTATAGTAGTATTTCCAGCCTGAACACTTGCTACATTTTCATATGATTCAATTTGTTTTTGTACTTCGTCTGTTTTAGTTAAATCTGTTAATGTTATTACATATGAAGCTTTAAATGGATTATCCTCTCCTGAATACGGATCTAGAATTGCAGAATCTTCTCCTAACCATTCTTTCATTTCATTTAGAGCTTGCTCTTGTGATACATATTCTGTAGTATTTACATATTGTGTTTCTCTTATTTTATTTCCTAATTCTGTTTCTTGCTCAGCTGTTGCTTCTGGATTAATAAATATTTGCATTGCCTGCTCTGATTGAACTTGTTCAATTACATAATTTACATTTTCTCCTATTAAGAAAAATATGCCAAATATAAACATTGTTGCACACATAATAATTATTGATGCTGCTGTAGATTTCTTGTTCTTAAAGAAATTTCTAAAACCTTCTCCTATTAAATAACCAAAAATACTATACTTCACTATCATACCCACCTTTTTTATCATCTCTTATTATATTGCCTTTTTCGATTTGAATAACTCTCTTCTTCATTCTATCAACTATATCTTTAGCATGTGTTGCAACAACAACTGTTGTTCCTCTAGCATTAATGTCATTTAATAATGTCATAATTTCCCATGCAGTATCTGGATCCAAGTTTCCTGTAGGCTCATCCGCAATTATCATGGATGGATTATTTACTAAAGCTCTTGCTAAGGCTACTCTTTGTTGCTCTCCTCCAGAAAGCTCATTTGGGTAAACTTTTGCTTTATCACTTAATCCTACTAAAGATAAAACCATAGGTACTTGTCTTCTAATATGTTTTGCTGTAGCTCTTACAATGTACATTGCATATGCTACATTATCATAAACTGTTCTATCTGGTAAAAGCCTAAAATCTTGGAACACAACTCCCATACTTCTTCTTAAAAAAGGTACTCTTTTAGGTTTTAAAAATGTTGTATCTTTTCCATTTATTATAATATGTCCTGATGTAGGTTCTTCTTCTTTTAAAATAAGTTTTATTAAAGTAGATTTTCCTGAGCCTGAGCTTCCAACTAAGAAAGCAAACTCTCCTTTATCTATTTTAAAATTTGCATTATGAACTGCTTCTGTTCCTGTATCATATTTTTTATTTACATTTCTAAATTCAATCATACATTTCTCCTTTTGTCGTTTTTTGACAATTTTTGAAAACAATTAATAAATTACTTTTCAAATTAAATTTTTAAACTTTTTTATTTTTAATTAGCAATTTACTTCTATATCATAACAATAAAAAAAAATATTTGCAATACTTTTTTTAACAAAAAACAACATAAATTTTCTTCTAAAAATAATTTATGTTGTTTTAACTTAAAATCCCTTTATTTTTCTCAAAATTCTATGTTATTGTAAATTATTGTTAAATCACTTTAATTAAGCACTTTATTTACAATAGCAGAACTATCTATTTTATAATATTTTAATAATTCATCTGCTTTTCCGCTTCTTCCAAAACAATCTGGTATACCCATTCTTTCTACTTTTACAGGACATTCTTCAGATAAAACTTCACATACAGCTGTTCCAAGTCCACCAATAATACTATGATCTTCTACTGTAATAATTCTTTTTGTTTCTTTAGCACACTTCACAATTAATTCTTTGTCTATTGGTTTTATTGTATGAATGTCTATTACTCTTACATCAATGCCACTTTCTTTTAAAACTTCTTGAGCTTTTAAAGCTTCAGATACAGTTACCCCTGTTGCTATAATACTTGCATCTTGACCATTCCCTATTTGTACACCTTTTCCTATTTCAAATTTATCATTTACATCATATATTAAAGGAGTGGCCATTCTGCATAAACGTAAATAAACAGGTCCATCTATCTTAGATATTTCTCTTACTGCCCATTTTGTTTGTATATCATCTGAAGTACACATTACAGTCATATTTGGAAGTCCCCTCATAAGTCCAATATCTTCTAACATTTGATGTGTAGCTCCATCTTCTCCTACTGTAATCCCTGCATGTGTAGCACAAATTTTAACATTTAATTGTGGATATGCAATACTATTTCTTATTTGTTCATATGCTCTTCCTGCTGCAAACACTGCAAATGTACTAGCATATGGTATCTTGCCAAAAGTACTTAATCCTGCTGCAATCCCCATAAGATTTTGTTCTGCAATTCCAACGTTTATAAATCTGTCTGGAAATTTTTTTGCAAAAATCTCTGTTTTAGTTGCACTTGATAAATCAGCATCTAGAACAACTATATTTTCATTTTCTTCTCCTAATTTGGCTAATTCTTCTCCATAACTTTGTCTTGTTGCAACTTTTTTATCTAGGTTCATCTTTTTCCACTTTCCTTTCAATTAAAATTATATTTTATTCTTATTTTATATCATTAAAATTTATTTAAGTCCTTTTATTAAAGCAAAAGTTACTATAGAAAAAACAAGGAAGAATATGGAATGGAATGTGATTTGAGTATATGTATTCTTAAAAAATTTTGATAGGGAATCTCGCAAACTTGTGAGGGCGCTGCCAAAATTTCTTTTAGAATACATCCGAAAATCAGCTTGACCGACATATTCGATACTTATTTTTTCTATAGTAACTTTTGCTGATTTTTCATATTCATATAAATTTTCCCTATAAATAATATCTTTCATCTAATGAACTAATAATAAATGATTAAGTTCTTCTATCGCCAAATTGTATTCCTCTTCACTTGGTGCTTTTCCATGCCATTCTGCTTTATTTTCCATAAAAGATACACCTTTGCCTTTTACAGTCTTTGCTATTATGATTGTAGGTTTTCCTTTTGTCTGCTTAGCAGTAGTACATGCGTCTATTATGCTATCTATATTATGACCATCTATATTTATAGTGTTAAATCCAAAGCTTTGGAATTTTTCTGTAATATTGTTCATTCCACCCACCTTGTCTATTTCACCATCTATTTGTAAATTATTATTATCTAATATCACACACAAATTATCCAATTTGTTTTTAGATGCTGCCATTGCCGCTTCCCATACTTGTCCTTCTTCTATTTCTCCATCTCCCATTACGCAATAAATTTTACAACCAGCTTGATCCATTTTAGATGCCAAAGCCATACCAACAGCCACAGATAATCCTTGACCTAATGAACCAGTTGTCATATCCACTCCTGGAACTTTTTTCATATCAGGATGTCCTTGAAGATTACTTCCTATTTTTCTAAATGTTTTTAATAATTCTTTGTCAAAATATCCTTTTTCAGCAAGCACACTATATAAAGCTGCTGAAGCATGTCCTTTTGATAAAACCAATCTATCTCTGTTTTTGTCATTTGGCTTTTCTTCATCAATGTTCATTTGGTTAAAATATAGTACTGTTAATATATCTGCACATGATAGTGCGCCGCCTGGATGTCCAGACTTTGCACTATATACAGCCTCAATTATTCCTTTTCTAACTTCTATTGCTATTTTTTCTAATGCTTCTACATTTGTAATTTTCATAGATTCACTTTCCTTTCCTAAAGGTTTTTAATAAAAAATCCATTAATGTTTCAATTAATATTTTAGAGAATGATTTTTAAAACATTTTCATTTACAACTATAGTATAGTTTCATTAGCTATCACATTATTTCCTATAAGCTCATTTGTTAATTCATTTGTTAAAATATTATTTTCTTGCCTATTTCTTTCCTCTTCTTCTACAACTATTTCCAATTGATCTATTAAATTCTGAAGTCTTTGTATATCTTTTCCAATCATTTCAAAATCCGAATTAGATGTAGAATCTTTTAAATTTCCATTTGCTTTTATTATAGCTTGAACTAAATCTTCTATGCTATCTGTATTTTCCACTTCAATATCAACTGCATATTGAGATACTAAATTTCCTAATGCTTCATCTAAATTATCTCCTATTGCAAGCTTATTTCCAGAAGCCACAATAACCTTTTTTAATGTTGGAACAGAATCTTCTTCATTTATATATTCTTGATATACAGGCTCAACATAAAGAAGAGTATTATTAAGTGGTATTATAATCATATTTTTAGTAATTCTTGTACCTGTTACATTTAGTGAGTTTAGTTCACTTGATATATCTTCATCTTGCTCTATCTGTGTATCTAATTGCATAGGTCCTAAAATATTACTATCTGAAGCAAATTTATATATTGTAAGTTTTGGTTCTCCACCTTCATATGTTCCTACCATATATGAAGTTATATTTTGTTTCTCTGTTGGTGTAAATGGTAACACTAATCCTAACTTACTTTCTTCTGAATCAACTGTTTTTACCATTGTATAATATGGTTCTATATCTACACCTGTTTTTGTAGATACTTTTCCTGTATTATGTGTAGCTATATCCCATACATCGTCTCCTCTATATAACACATCTGGTTGAATATCATGATATCTTTGTGCAATTTCTGCTTGAATATTATACAAAAATTCTGGATATATAAATTGACTACTAATATCACTTGGTATCTTTTCATTTTTATCAACAAATAAATCAGGATATATTTTCTCATAAGCACTAGCTATTGGATCTGATATATCTGTTATATAAAATTTTATAGTTCCATCATAAGCATTTATCAATACTTTTACTGAATTTCTTATATAATTTAATTCTAATTTATTTAAAGTATCTAATTGCAAAGTAGTTTTTTGTGAAAATGGATAATTATTTGATGTTGTATATGCATCTAATACCCAAATTAAATTTCCATTGTCATCAACTACCATATATGGATTTTCATCATATAGTAGATATGGCATTAAAGTTTTAGCTCTTTCAATAATATTTCTATTAGTTAAAATTTTACTATCAGAATTTACATTGGCAGATAATGCTAAATTTAAATCTCCTTCTTTAATTCCTAGTATAAATCTATCAACAAAGTTTAAGCTTAATCCTGCATCTCCTTCATATACATTTTCTGCATTGTTTGTACTTGATGCTGGATAATCAAATTCTTTTCTATTTTTACTATTAGTTACTATATTATTATTTGTTTGTAATCCAAAATAAATTCTTGGTTCTTTAATTGTAAATATATCCGTATCTGATGTATTAAAGTTTTTTTGTAACTTTAATAAGTTTCCATTATTATCAGTATTTGTCGCTGATGTAACTACTACACCATATCCATGAGTATATTCATATGTCTGATTATTATATGTTCCATTTGAATTAGATATTTCTCTTGGTGAAATATATGCTAAATGTGTTTTTCCATCTACTCTATAACTTGCAATTTTAGCTGTATCATATGTGTAATATCCCTTTTCAGTTTGAACAGTATTTAAATCCTTTAATACAGTTTCTTCATCAACAATTACAATATTATCAATAGTTTCATCTAAATCATTTAACATATCTTTAGTAATAGTCTCTCCACCATCTTCAATAGTAAATAGATTTGTATCTATTCCATATGCTTCTTTGGTAAAGTTAATATTATTTTGAATGTTGGCTTCTTCTCTATCTAATTCATTTGGTGTAACAAATATTGCTTGAAATAATACCATAATTATTAATAATATAATTATATATATTGGTACAACAAGCACCCATATTACAACCTTTTTTGTTTTACCATTATTAAATGCCCTAATTGCCATAAATACTGATAAAATAATTAATATTGGTAATATTCTATACCCCCATAATTTTATAGTAACATCTGTTACTCCTGCACCGTATATAGAATATGTTGTATCTTCTTGTAAATTAAGGAATTTATCAAATCCAATGTCTTGTGTTTTTACTAACACAAAAGCAGCAAGTAAAATTGCTAATATTTTTATATTAGTAAATAATTGTTTTAATAACTTACTTTTCTTTAATGTTTCTCTATCAACACCATC
This sequence comes from uncultured Clostridium sp., assembly GCA_946495655.1. Taxonomy (GTDB): domain Bacteria; phylum Bacillota; class Clostridia; order TANB77; family CAG-508; genus CALXVA01. The sequence goes on along the minus strand of CAMMDS010000030.1, from coordinate 5,593 downwards.
AAAACATATGTTAAATACAGCTATATAATAAATTACATTATATATTGTTAAACCTATTACAAGTAAAATAACATAAATTAATATTGTTTCAATAAATGGCTTTTGAAACATAAAATAACCTATATCAATACCAAACACAGGATCATTTATTCCAAATGAAGTTGCATTAGTAAAAAGCATATATTGATTTAAAATAAGCTCTGATGTAAATGCACTTACTATTACAGAAATTATAAAAGAAATTGATTTGTTTGGAAGTTTTGGCATTTCTTTTTTTTCTGATTCGAAAAATGCTTTTAATCCTTTTTTTATTCTATTATTATTCAAATATATGATAATGAATAATAAAACAAAGTTAATTCCAAAAGTTATAGCTGTATAATTTACATTTTGCCAGAATATGCTAATATATTCTTCTCCTATTTCAAGAATTTCTAGATACTCTCCTCTGAAAATAATATAGCCAATTAAAACCACAACTAAGATGAATAATAAAACTACATACATTCTCTTTTTACTTTTTTTAGCATTTTTTCTTTGTTCTTGCTCTTTTCTCTCATTTCTTAATTCATTTTTTATTTTTAAAGCTTCTTCATCTAAATTGTTAACCTTCTCATTAGTTTTATTATTAGTGTTCTTTTCTCCCATTTAACTTTTTCCTCCTTATATCAAGGCTTTTACAAAATCTTCGCTATTAAATATCTCCATATCATCTATTTTCTCACCAATACCTATAAATTTGACAGGCATTTTATTTTCATTTGCTATTCCTATTACAACTCCTCCTTTTGCAGTTCCATCAAGCTTTGTAAGTACTAATCCTGTTATATCAACTGTTTCTTTAAATGCTTTTACCTGACTGATAGCATTTTGACCTGTTGTAGCATCTAAAACCATTAGTACTTCCTTAGATGCATCTGGAAGTTCTTTATCTATAACTTTTTTTATTTTTATAAGCTCGTCCATTAAATATTTTTTATTATGAAGTCTACCTGCAGTATCACAAATAAGTACATCAGCATTTTGCTCCTTTGTAATCTTTATAGCATCAAATACTACAGAAGCAGGGTCAACTCCTTCTTCTCTTTTCACTAATTCACATCCTGCACGATTTGCCCATATTTCTAATTGCTCAACAGCTGCTGCTCTAAAAGTATCTGCTGCAGCAACAACAACCTTCTTACCATCTTGTTTAAGTCTATTAGCCATTTTTCCAATTGAAGTAGTTTTACCTACTCCATTTACACCTACTACTAAAATGACAGAAGGTTTTGTTTCTAAATGTAAGCTATTATCTAGTGAATCAAATATCTCTTTTATTTCCTCTCTTAAGGCTTGTTTTACATCTTCTGCATCTTCTATTTTTTCTTTTTTTATTCTATCTCTCAAATTACTAATTATTTTTGTAGAAGTCTCAACTCCAACATCAGACATAATTAGAACTTCTTCTAACTCTTCTAGTAAATCCTCATCTACTTTTCTAAAAGTACTAAAAACATTATTCATTTTTTCTTCAAATGAACTTTTAGTCTTACTTAATCCTTGTTTTAATTTATCAAAAAATCCCATTATTTCCTCCTATCCTAGATTATTATATTATGTTTGGAAAGTTATGTCAATGTTATTTGTTATAGATCTCATATACATTCTCATATCTACAATCTTTTTTGCTATTTACATTGTATCTAATGTGTTTCAACAAATTATTTAATTTATCTAATCTATATAGTTTATCTTTATCATATTCTCTAAAATGAAAACGTTTTCTATTTTTTTCTGTCATTTTATTCATGTCAAAACAAATTTCACCCTCAATAGTATATACAATGTTTAAATAATATCCATATAAATCATATCTATAAACATTATTTAATCTCCATTGTTTAAATGTTAAACTCTTTAGCACATCTCCTAAAGCCAATAAAATATGTATAGGGTTATCCTTTGAAAATGTTCCCTCTTCTCCTTTTTCTTGAATATCAACTAATTTGTGGTAATCATTTATAATAACATCTAATCTCGGCAATAAACATTCAATCCAAACATGAGCAATTAATACATTATACCACTCTAGCTTTTTATAATTTTCCATATAGCAAAGATTTCTATTAATCATATCATTCAAATATTGTATATCCCTTTTATTGTAGGCTTCTAAAAATTTACTATCTACGTTTTCCTTATACTCTTCTGCAATTTTGCTTATATCTTTATATAATTCAAACATTGAATACTTAACCATCAATCTTTCTAAACATTCATTGTTCCAATTATTCTCTAGAATTAGATTTGCAACTTTTTCTACTTCATTTAAATAATATGTTTTTGAATTGTCTTTAAAGTACTCATCTAAGCAATTTTCTGTGATGTCAAATAAGCAAGATAGCTCTTTTGCAATTTCTGTTTGATCATTATAAAATTTCATTATTTTATAGCAATAGCCATACATCTCGCTTAAATACTTAGTTCTTTGTTGTTCATTCTCTTCTAAATCATATATTAGTTTTAGAGTTTTATATATTGTATTAATTACATGAGTATATATATTTATTTTACCATCTGCAAAGTCTTCCATCGTAAGTCCGTCTAATAATTGGTTTCCATATTTGATTAATGAATTAAACCATTCTTTTTCATTTTTTGTTAGACTAGCAGATTTTTTATTTATATAATTATTTATTTCTTTTACTAATATAAGTAAAGTATTTGCAGTTTTATCATTTGTAATTCCAAATTTTTTAATATTTTCATCTATGATTTCATCAAAAAACTTAGGCTGATTTTTTATTTTATATTTCAATATAAATGTTTCAGCTTCATTTACTATAAATGAATCCGCACCATAAAGTTCTATATATTTATCCTTTAACTCTTCTAATGCATACATTGATTTTATAGCAATCTCTTCATCTTCTGTATTGAAATATGAAATATTATATTCTCCACCCAAATATTCTTTAAATAGATTATAAAAACTATTTATTATATCTATATCACTAGAATTTAATGCAATATATCTAATAGAATATAAATACTCAAATAACAATTTCTTTGTTTCATCACTAAATCCGTCTCCAGCAAGTGATAAAATATTATTTAATATCTTTGAAGTTAGAAGCTTTGGATTATTCTCAAAACATTTTACTAATAATTCTATTTTTTCTGCATTAAAATTCTTTTTATCTATATCAATTCCTGCATCTTCTTCAATTTCAGATGTTACTGAATTCACTTCACCAAGTAATTGATTAAATCTTTCCATAATAGAATCAATAGAACTATATGTACCTTTTTCTTCTTCATTTGTTTTGTTACTAATAGATTTCCTAGATGTTTGTAAAAAGCTAAGTAATATTTCTATATAAAATGTATTGATTTTTCCTGAATATTTATCAAGTAAAAATTCACATTCATCTTTGTATTCATTATATTTAGGATGATTCTCATTTATTAGACTTAGCAATTTAATAAAGTATAAATCCTTGTTTTCAGATAAAAGATTATACAATTCATCAAATTGTGTATTATCTTTTATTATTTTATCTGTATGCCTTATATATCTTTTTACATAGTAAGTATTATCTATACCATGCTTTTCAAGCTGTTCTACACTTTTTAATGCTTCGGTTAAATCCAAATCTTCAAAACACTTTAATTTAGCATATTCCTTTGAATCAGCATATTGTTTTATTTCTTTAAAAAGCCTTGCATTTGTACTATTTAATTTTACTGGTATATCATATCTGTTCTCATAATCTTCTATTTTGCTTATTAAGTAATTCGCTTTTTCTTTAAAAGCTTCCATGCTTTTTACACTGCATATATTATTAATTAAATTATCGATAATCTTCTTGTATGACGTTCTTGAAGTATATGTATTTATATATGAAATTGGTTTTTGTTCTTTTTGCTCTATTTCTTTTATTTTTACTTCTTCATTTTGTATAATTTTCTCTATTTTTTCATTTGTTTCTTCTTCTTGCACTTTAGAGTATTTATTTCTCATTATTTCTGGAGTATTAGCTACAACTATATCTTTTATTGATTCATGTATCCTATATTTTCCATTCTCATTTTCTACAAAAGAGAATGATTTTACTTTTTCATATAGCGAAAATGAAAAGCTACCATTCATTTTCATAGAAATTGCTTCTATTGTGTCATCAGTCCACTCTGGTATATGTGCAAGCATTATTGTAAAATCTCTTTCTGTATCATCCATATACATTAGAAATCTTTTTATTAACTTTGTAGTATCTCCATTAAAATCATCAATTGTTGGTTCTTGTCCTTTTTCTTTTAACTTTAAATACGTATCCACACATAAATCTAAATACATTGGAGTTCCATGTGTTAGATTATATATCTGATGTATAAGTTGCTCGTCCTCTATTCCTGCAGTTTGTAGAAAGTGTGTAGCATCGCTAAGTGATAATACTCCTAATAGATGTTGATCTAATGCATCATTCCAGCTTTCATCTATTTCTTGCCATTTCAATTTTTCTCTTCCTGCAATTACCCACAAAACATTTGGTACTCTACAAATTAGCCCTTCATCAGAACGTAACCATAAATCATTAGACAAAACATCCCCTCTTTGTGTTAATTCATTTACTAATTTTTCGTAAGTATCAATAAAAAATACAAAAGGAGCTTTTTCATTCTTTAAATTTTCTTTTAAATCTAAAGCAAAATAATATGATAAATGCTGTTTTATTTCTTCTGCTGATGTATTTTCTATGTCTAATAATCTTTGCCTTAATTTATTATTCTGCAATCTATCTTTTAGAAGATTTTTTCCTGCATCTGCAAAATATATTATTTTTGCAAATGAACCTATAAGTGGTATCTCACTTATTACATCTTTCAAAAATCCAAGTTCTTTACTTTCATCAAAAATGCTACTTAATTCTGGCTTTGTTGCTGTTCTTCCCATTTTAGTCTCGTATTCATACGCAACTAAATCAAATATTGGGAAAGAAAAATTGTATCTAGTTCTTAAATCTTTCTCTATAACTTTTAGAATATCTAAAAGATTGTTGTTTGTTTCTTCTAATTTTTCGATATCCAAAAATTCTATCTTTGAATTAGGAACTTTTTCCTCTATTTCTTCTTTTAGTTTTAATAATAAAGAACTTTTTCCTATTCCTCCAAAACCATAGTATGAAATCACTTGGATTTCATTTGAATTTCCTTGTAACATTTTATTATATTTTTCCCAAAAAGCTTTTCTTGGCTCTTCTCTATCTGTAAATTCCTTTGTTGCTTTTGCATTAATTTTTATTTCATCTTCTTCAATAAATTTAGGCATAGTTTTCTCTCCTATCTTTAAATATATTTATTAGAATAACGATAATAGTATCATTTTATCTTTACTACAATACTATTTTTTACATTATATATTAATAATTACTGTTTTTCAATATTTTACATTTTAAAAATAGGTAGAGAAATAGATTCTCTACCTATCAAAATATGTTATATGAACAAACATATAAAATTTTCTTCATATTTTCTAGCAATAAGTTTTATATACTTTGGAGCGATATTCTTACAGGTTACGAACTTTTTGTTCTCTTTCTTAATTACGAAT
>CAMMDS010000029.1 GCA_946495655.1 uncultured Clostridium sp. | reverse complement strand
TCAAGTTAAATGGTACCCCCAAGGGAATTCGAATCCCTGTCTACACCGTGAAAGGTTTTAACAGGATATTTTGAACCATTTAATCTATTTAATGCATTTGATAAAATGCTTACTATTGCAGGCTTTTAGGTTTTATTAATTTGATAAAATTAATTTGATTAATAAATTGCATTAGCATTATATTAGCAATTCAAACATTTTAAATCTACCTTTGCTAATAATAGCATAAAGAAGAAAAAACTACATCACATTCAAAACGAATAGAATATTCACAATAACATTGACAAAATGATTATCTAGTGTTATATTTATAATGAATATATTATTCGTTATAGCATATTAACAAAAGGAGTAAACCATGGAATGGGATAAAGAAAGAAATTATAAACAAATTGTGCATTTATTATTAATATATCAATTATTTAAGTATATTAATGATGAAATTGACTATGAAGATGCACAAGAAACACTATCTTATTTGTGGGAAAGTATTAAAAATGGCACTATTGAGCACCCTCTTGAACTCTAAACATGAGGGATGCCCTCGGCCGCCGAGTGAATACGAGGTGGCGTGCTATTAAAGTTTATTTATATATATTATTAACGATGATACTCATCAAGATTAAAAAACAGATATAAAGTACAATACAGGTACATTAAATATATATAAAATTCTGACCTATATAAAATATACTCTGAGCAATACAAAAGTTTTTCTGAACAATACAAATTTAAAGGGAACATTATAATTATGTTCGATGATAAAATACTACAGAAATTAATAGAATTAAATATAAATACAATTACTGCAACCGTAAAAGAAGCAAAGAATGCAAAAGGAATATATACTATATCAACATTACCAATAGGAGTTGATATACCTTATTTATTTATAACTTTATATGATGATTCTCAATTAAATAAATTCATAAGAAACAGTGAAGTTATTGGATATATTAGTGTAAACGGAATACAACACTAATCCTATATCTTCCAAAACCTGAAAGACAAAATATATTTGTTCCTTTATTGAATATAAAAGATAATAATCTTAATTATTTCGTATGTAATCAATTAACATTACAATATACTGATAAAATAACAATATTTCATAAGAACCCCAAGAACAAAAAAAGAACCAATTCAACAACAACGTCTATATTAGACAACATAGCTGAGTTATCGCAAAAACCTAACAATATATTTTATGCTGACTATTCCTTGAAGCACCCTTATTTATATCTTTACAAACAACCATTAACAACAAATAATTTCAATGATTTCAAATACTTTAAATTATATTGTACATTGCTATTTATAGCAGAAAAATCAAATATTATTAAACATAAACGAACACAATGCCATATATGTCCAAAAGACTTAATGGCAATAATTCCTAAATGTTTCAAATACGTAAGACCTAAAAATGAGTCGTCTAAATCTAAGGAACTAAAGACTTATTCAAAGTCTTACAATGAATTCCTTAAATCGCTTATAAAGCTGGCATGGTTAAAGAATTTAAATTAATAAATGAGTACATATCAATAACCTTTTCTGATACATTTATCAATGAGTTATCCAAACCGCCATATATAAAGATTCCTTTTGCTTTATTAAATGATATAACAACCAATAATTACAAGTTTATAATGTTCTTCATAAATAAATTATTTAGTGTAAACCCTAGTTCTCCATTTTTTCTTAACATTAAAATCAAAGAATTACTAAAGATTACTAGCATAAGTCTCAGTACATCACAAGCATTTGCAGCTGAACGTTTAAACAATTATTTGGCGATATTAGAAAAATATCATGTTATAAATGAACAAATTTTATATAATGCTGAGGATATCCGAAAAAACAAACTGCTAAGATTTAGGCTCTCTCATTTTAAATATAATAATCCTATACCTATTGAAGATAATGAAATAGAAGAATTATAGCCTCTTAAAATCGATTCTAGTGGGCTCTCGTTTAATATTTAATTATCCTAGAGCTTTAATCGGTTTAATTTTATTTATTTCATCGGCTATTTCACGTTTTGTAATTCTGAGTTCATACTCTTCTTGATACCTTAAGAAATAACCTTGAGAAAGACCAAAATAAGTAGTTAAGCGTAAATCAGTATCAGCGGTGATTCTTCTTTGCCCTTTTATAATTTGATGAATTCTGTTTGGAGGAACGAAAATAGCATTGGCAAGAGCATTTTGTGTAAGGTTATATGGCTCAATAAATTCTTCCTTGAGCATTTCTCCGACTGTTGTTAGGTTTATATGCTTTAACATATTTAATACCTCATTATTAACTACATTTATATTATATAGTACGTACCACGTAATATCAACCCCATTAAAGTATAATTTTACATAAGTTGATAATATTTAGTGATAATCGACTATTTCAACATCAAAAGAATGGTTATCTAGCCATCTAAAGCATATTCTGTATTGGTCGTTTATGCGTATTGAATACTGACCTTGCCTGTCTCCAGTTAGGGCTTCTAAACGATTGTTTGGTGGAATTCTTAAATCTTCAAGTACAGTTGCTACATTAAGCATCATAAGCTTCCTTAAAGCTCGCTTTTGAATATCATGCGGAAGCTTCTTTGAAAACTCTTCATTCCAGATTTTTTCTGTTTCCTTGCAATTAAAAGATTTAATCATAGATTTATATTAGCATATAAATAAACAATATATTAGTATAAACAATCCTTGGCTTTTTAACCACCAAAATACCATCACCTATTATTTCAAACAACTTAACAAACGCCAGAATTCTCAAATTTTATGCTATAATTGGACCAATAAGGGGGTTAGATGCAGACTCAAAAAATCGAAGAAGATATTAAAACTTTAGTGGAAAATTTCTCAGAAAAAGATTTTATCTTTGATTTTTTGTTGGCATTTGGCTTTACAAAGATGACTATCAAAAGACTTAGAGAAGGAAATTCTAACCTTTCATCTAAAGAAAATCAGCTCATCATTAAACAAAAATTATTTTATGAATACTGTCCTAATGATAATCTATACTCTACTATAGATGATTTAAAGAATGATTCTACAACGTACACACATAAACCAAGGTTTATAATTGTTCAGAATGATAAAAAACTGCTAGCAATAGATACTAAAACAAATGAAACTCTTGATGCAGAATTAACAGAATTGTATAAACATGTTGATTTCTTTCTGCCTTGGACAGGTAAAGAAAAATATATCGCACATCAAGAAAACCCTGCTGATGTAAAAGCAGCAGAAAAAATGGCAAAGATTTATGATGAAATTGTACATTTAAATCCTGAACTGCTAAAAAAAGACAAAAACCATTCTTTAAACGTCTTTTTAACAAGATTATTATTCTGTTTCTTTGCAGAAGATACTGGTATTTTTGAGGATAACCTTTTTTCAAAGACTATTGTAAATCATACAAATGAAGATGGAAATGATTTAGCTGATGTTCTTGCAATCCTATTTGAATCTTTAGATAAGAATGATAAAGAAAAAGCTTCATATCCTTCTTATATTCAAGCGTTTCCTTATGTAAACGGTAAATTGTTTGCCCAAAAAGCAGATATTCCAATATTAAACTCCAAGGTTAGAAAATTAATGATTGAATGTGGAGGACAAGACTGGAAAGAAATAAACCCTGATATTTTTGGTTCAATGTTTCAAGCTGTATCTGTTGCAGAAGTACGAAGTGGATTAGGTCAGCATTATACATCTGTTCCTAACATTATGAAAGTAATAGAGCCTCTATTCTTAAACGATTTAAGAGAAGAATATGAAAAAGCTGATACTGAAAAGAAATTAAGAAAGTTATTAGATAGGATTTATAACATAAAGATATTTGACCCGGCATGTGGAAGTGGAAACTTTTTAATTATTGCATATAAACAGTTAAGACTTCTTGAAATGGATATAATACAAAAAATACAAACATTGCCTGGACAGCACCCTTTTATGATGTCTCAACTACAATTACAACAATTTTATGGAATAGAAATTGATGATTTTGCTTGTGAAATTGCAATACTTTCTTTGTGGTTGGCAGAACACCAAATGAATAGAAAATTCAAAGAACTCTTTGGAGATTGCAAACCATCTTTACCATTAAGCAAAAGTGGCAATATTGTATGTGGTAATGCTACAAGACTCGATTGGGAAGAAGTTTGTCCTAAAGGTATTAAAGGCCTAACTCACAAGGAAATGGAACAATACAAGCTTTTTGAACTTGAGAAATTTAAACAACTTGAAATCCAAGGAACAGATAATGAGATTTATATTCTTGGAAATCCTCCTTATGCTGGTTCGAGTTGGCAAACAACAGAACAAAAAGACGATATTATTAGAATTTTCCCTCAAAATAAAAAAATAGACTATGTTGGTTGTTGGTTTTATAAAGCTAGCCATTATATTGAAAATGCAAATGCAAAATTTGCTTTTGTTTCAACAAATTCCATATGCCAAGGAGAGCAAATTCAAATATTGTGGCCTAATGTATTAAACAATAATAATGAAATATTTTTTGCTTATAAGTCATTCAAATGGACTAATAACGCAAAAAATAATGCAGGTGTAACTTGTGTAATTATTGGCATTGCTAACAAATCGAATCAAATTAAAATTTTATATGACAACACAATGAAAACAAAGGTTTCAATAATTACACCATATCTAACTGATAATGAAATTTTAGTAGAAAGAATCGCATTTCCTATATCAAAATTAAAAGAAATGACATATGGGAATATGACATATGACGGAGGTTTCTTATTTTTAACACCCAAAGAACGCAATACTTTTATTCTTGAAAATGCAAATGCAGCAAGATTTATTCGTCCTATACTAAGTAGTTCTGATTTACTTAAGGGAGTAGAGAGATATTGCATATGGGTAAGGGATAATGAGATAAATGATGCAATGAGTATTAAGTGTATTGCACAAAGAATTGAGGATGTAAAAAAACATAGATTATCAGGGGGGCAAGTTGCAAAATCTTTAGCTAATAAACCATATCAATTTAGGTATCCAAAAGAAGCAAAACATTCACTTTTTGCTATTCCGATAGTAAGTTCTGAGAGGAGAGAATATATTCCTATAGGCGTTTTGGGAGCAAGTACTGTGTTAACAAATGCTTGCTATGGTATATATGATGCTGAGCCTTGGGTCTTTGGAGTTGTTACTTCAAGGATGCATATGGTATGGGTGAGAGCTGTTGCGGGACGATTAAAAACAGATTATAGATATTCAGCAGAATTATGCTACAACACATTCCCTTTCCCTGATATTACAGACAAGCAAAAGAAAAACATTGAATATTATGTTAATAATATCCTTGCAGAAAGAGAAAAACATTCTGATAAAACAATGGCAGAGCTATATGACCCTGATAAAATGCCACAAGGGTTAAGAGAAGCTCATCATAGTCTTGATATAGCAATAGAAAAATGTTATCGTGCTACACCGTTTGAAAGTGATGAAAAACGATTGGAGCACCTTTTCAAACGCTATGAAATAATGACAAACCCAGACAAAAAACTAAGCCCTGAAGAACAACTAAGTTTATTGTAAGGAGAATATTAATGGAAAAACTTGAAAATGACATTTTAACTGCTAGATTACGAAAAGTTCAAACAGAATTAAAAGAACTTGGAATATATGATGAACGAAATATACAAAGTGCTCAAGAAACATCTTTTGCCTTTGTTGTGTATACATTGCAAAGATTTCTTGGAAATTACAATATTGAAGAAATAATAGATAATGTTACAGAAGGTGGACAAGATAATTCAATTGATATTTTGCATATTGATAACAATTCTGAAAATGAGATTAATATTAATGTGTTTCAGTGTAAATATAAAACGGAAGCTAATTTAACATCCACTATTGGAGAAAATGATGTAGATTTGTTCTTAAGAAAAGTAAAAACAATAATTATAGATAAAGATATATCCAATATATCTACAAATCCAAATCTAGAACAGCAACTTAATATGTTATGGGATATCTCCCAAAATACTGAATTAAATAACATACACTTAAACTTATTTTTAGTAACTAATGGTGCCAATATTAATGAGCAAGAAAAAAATACTCTCAAAAAATTTCAAGAAGAAAATAGCATTGTAAAAAAAATAGATATATTGTGTGATTATGATTTTATGATTGGGAAACAAGACACTCCTATTGATAAAATTGTTATACCTATAGATAAAAACTATATTCAATTAAATAACGGAATTAATACTTGTATTGTAAGTTTTAGTGCTTTTGATATAGCTTGTTTATATGAAAAAACTGGTGATGTGATATTAGAAAAAAATGTTAGAAAGTTAATTAAAAGTAAAATAAATCAGAATATTTATAATAGTTTAATAGATGACCCAGGTATGTTTTGGTACAAAAATAATGGATTATCTATTGTATGTGAACGTTTTGAAGTAAAAACCATGTCAGGCAGAAAAGAACTTGAAATTACACATCCGTATATTGTTAATGGTGGACAAACAACAAAAACAATATATAACCATTATTTAAGATGTGCTAACGATGAAGAAAAACTAACACCTCTATATGATGCAAGTGTAATTGCTAGAATATACCAAACAACTGCACCCGAGCAAATAACAGAAATAGTTCAGGGAACGAACACTCAAAATAAAATAACAATGTATGATTTAAAAAGTACTAATAGTAACCTAAGAAAAATAAAAGAATTTTTTTATGAAAATCATATTTCATTGTTAATAAATAGGGATATTGAAGAGGAAAAACTCGCTCTATCAATTAATTCTGATACATTGCTCCAACTTTATTGCTCATTATATATAGGAATTCCCCATAAAGCTAAAATTAGTATAAGCAAATTAATTGAAGATTATTATGATGACGTTTATAATACTCCAGATATTCATACAAAATTATTGAATACATTTAAAATAAATCAAGTTATAAAAAATAAGAATAAAGAGCATACGGATATTATACATTTGAAACATTCAAGTTTATCTTTATTATTTTTAATAGGTTTATTAAATCCAACCCTAAAAGATGTTTATGATGAAGAATTACTTATGGAAACTTATGATAATGCATTGAACATATTAAACGAAATAGTTGAAAAACAAAAAACAGAAGATGTAAATTATTCTAATCATAATTTCTTTAAATCAGAAAAATCTACAATACAAATAAAAAATAAACTTCAAGAACTATCAGAAATTGAGGAAAACAATGCCTAATATAATAGATGTTACATATGCAAGAACTGGCGAAAGCACAAAGACCAACCAATATGGCATGAGAGAAATGCAAGAAAAGGCATTTGCTTCTCGTAATTCAAAATATCTTCTTATAAAAGCTCCTCCTGCTTCAGGGAAATCAAGAGCTTTGATGTTTATTGCTCTTGATAAATTAACACATCAAGGAATAAAAAAAGTTATTATTGCTGTACCTGAACGTTCTATTGGGGCATCCTTCCAAAAAACAAACTTAAAAGAAAATGGATTCTTTGAAGACTGGAATCCAGAAGATAAGTATAATTTATGCACAGCAGGAAGTGATGCATCAAAAGTAACTTTATTCTCTAAGTTTTTAGACAGTGACTCAAAGATTTTAATTTGCACACATGCAACATTAAGGTATGCTTATGAAGAAGTCGAAGAGAATAAATTTAATGATTGTTTGCTTGCTATTGATGAATTTCACCATGTATCAGCTGATAAAGACAGTAGTAAATTAGGGAACTTGTTGCATTCTATAATGACTAAATCAAATGCACATATTGTTGCAATGACTGGTTCATATTTTAGAGGTGATGGAGTTCCTGTTTTAGCACCAGAAGATGAAATAAAATTTGATAAAGTAACTTATAACTATTATGACCAATTAAATGGTTATAATTACCTAAAATCACTTGGTATAGGTTATCATTTTTATCAAGGTAAATATCTTAGTGCAATTAACGAAATTTTAGATACAGACAAAAAAACTATATTGCATATACCTAATGTAAATTCTGGTGAAAGTACAAAAGAAAAGTATGAAGAAGTAAATGCTATTCTTGATAGTATAGGTGAGTTTGAAAAACAAGATAGCGAAACTGGAGTTTTGTATATAAAAAGAAAAACTGATGGAAAAATTATTAAAGTAGCCGATTTAGTTGATGATAATCCTACTAATAGAGATAAAATTGTTAGCTACTTGAAGAATATTAAATCTGTTGATGATATGGATTTGATAATTGCATTAGGAATGGCTAAAGAAGGTTTTGATTGGCCTTATTGTGAGCACGCATTGACGGTAGGTTATAGAGGTTCTTTGACGGAAATAATTCAGATTATCGGACGTTGTACAAGAGATAGTGAAAATAAAACACACGCTCAATTTACTAACTTAATTGCTCAACCTGATGCAGAAGATAACGAAGTTACAATTGCTGTAAATAATATGTTAAAAGCAATAACTTGTTCTTTGCTTATGGAACAAGTGTTAGCACCTAATTTTAAATTTAAAACAAGAGTTCCTGATGATACTGAAAAAGCAGAAAAAGGAACAATTAAAATTAGAGGATTTAAACAACCTTCAACTGCAAAGGTTCAAAACATAGTTGATACAGATTTGAATGATTTAAAAGCCAAAATATTGCAAGATGACAATATTGCAAAAGCAATAACAGGAAGTGTTGACCCGGAAGTTATCAACAAAGTCTTAATTCCTAAAGTAATTCAAACTACATACCCTGATTTATCGGATGAAGAAATTGAAGAAGTTAGACAATATGTAGTTGTTGATTCTGCAATTAAAACAGGAGATATAGAAACTTCTGGAGATAAACAGTTTATCAGAATGGCTAATAAATTTGTTAATATAGATGATTTAAACATAGATTTGATAGATTCAATTAACCCATTCCAAAAAGCATTTGAAATATTGTCTAAATCTTTGGATAAAAAGACTTTTAAAGTTATCCAAAGTTGTATAGAGGAAACCAGAATCTCTATAACTGAAGAAGAAGCTATTATCTTGTGGCCTAAAATAAAGAAATTTGTTAAAGAAGTAGGCAGAGAACCTAATATATCTTCTTATGACCCACTAGAAAGAAGAATGGCCGAAGCTTTGATTTTATTGAGAAAACTTAAACGTGAACGTGGAGCTAAAGTTTAATGGATATAAATAAAGAATTAGATAAGATATTTAATGATGATGAGTTAAACTTATTGAATGTTAAACCCAAAACATCAAATAATTGTACTGCTGATGAAAGGCTAATTAGGTCTTTTGAAGAGATTAACGAATTTATTGATAAAAATAAAACATTGCCAAATAGCAGTACAGACAATATTTTAGAGCGTAGTTTGTTTTTTAGATTACAAGGAATTCTAGAAGACGAAACAAAGATGAAAGCACTAAAACCATATGATAAACATAATTTATTATCAGTAGAAAAAGATATTCCTGATTCATTGGATGATATATTTGCTGATGATGAATTTGATTTGTTATCTGATGATGCTGATATATTCACATTAAAGAATGTTCCTAAACAAATTGCAAAAACAGATTTTGTTGCTAGAAGAAAATCTTGTCCTAATTTTGAGGAATATGAGGAAATATTTAAGAAGTGTCAATCTGAATTAAAATATGGAATAAGGACCCTTGAAAAATTTAATGAGAAACAAATTGAAGAGGGTCAGATGTTTGTTTTGAATGGTATCTTATTATATGTTGATAAATTATATGATATTAAGCGTGTGGAAAGAGCATATGAAAATAAATACGATGGAAGAACTCATCTAGTGTTTGAAAATGGGACAGAATCTAATATGAGATTTAGGTCTTTATGCAAGCGACTATTCGAAACTGGTAAACACGTTTCGAACACTGTAGATGATAAAATGAAGAAATTTAATAACATTCAAGATGAAGACAAAGCAACTGGTTATATATATGTATTACAATCAAGAAGTAAAGATGAAAAAATTAAAAGCATCAGAAATTTATACAAGATAGGCTATAGTGAAACTACAGTAAAAAGTAGAATTAAAAATGCCGCAAATGAACCAACGTATTTAATGGCTCCAGTCAAAATTGTTGCAGAATTTAAAACTTATAATATGAATACCCAAAAGTTTGAAGATTTGCTTCACAAATTTTTAGGAGGATGTCAAATTAGCATTGATGTTTTTGATAATAATGGTTCAAGACATACTCCAAGAGAATGGTTTCAAGTACCTTATGAAGTAATTGAACAGGCCGTAAAATTAATTATTACTGGAGAAGTCGTCAATTATAAATATGATAGAAAAACCAAGTCAATACAAAAAATAAGTATTTAGAGGTATGTAATTAAGATGAAAGCATATATTTATAGAGATAGTGCAAATAATAACTTTATCTGTTCTAAATTCGATAACTCTACAGAAAGAGTTACTATTTACCATGACAACAAAAACATTTTTCACCAATACTGGCAACCTGGAGAAGTTAAGTATGAAAATCAAATAGGCAAACTTTCCAATACTGTACCGCAAGATGCTGTTTTATCTGTAAATAATGTTGGAGATATTGTTTCACACGTGTGGAGACCCGGACTTTGTTTAGATATTTCTAAAGCTTTAAAGATAGATGAAGGAGAAAAGTTACGAGCCAAAAGAGAATTAAAAATATTAATTGAGAAATTACACGAAATTCTTATGTATATTGAGCCTGATAATGTTTGTTTAAACACATATGGCCATAAAATTAGAGAATTATTAATACTTGCTTGTACCGAATGTGAGAATACTTGGACTTATTATATGAGGCTATCAGGAAATAATAATAGTAGATTAACAACTAATGATTATGTTAAACTCAAAGATAAATTATTTTTAGATGAGTATCAAGTAACATTTTCTAATCATCCTATAATTAAATATTTTAAACCATTTGATTCATGGAATGTTAATCAACCAACTTCATCTTTACCTTGGTATGATGACTATAATAAAACAAAACACAATAAAGACAGGTATTTCAATAAAGCAACATTAGAAAATTGCCTAAATGCAATATCTGCTAATATAATAATGTTTTGTATAAAATATAGTCCCTACGAACTTATTAATTCGAATGATATTTGTTCAAGTCTTATTAATGAATATTTTTCAATAGAATTAATAAATCCGAAAATTGAAACATTTTATATCCCGTATTTAAAAAGTGTACCAATGTCTACTGGGGCACTTGTTCGACATAAAGCTTCTGCTTTTGAACAAGATTGGAATATTATACCTTTTGTTATATAAACAATAATTGTAAAATTTATAATAGTTTATAGCATAATTAGAAGTTAAATTAAGGATATCATTGTATAAAAATAATATCTAAATATCTAAAAAATTATGTTAATTGCTTTTTAATGCTGGCATGAAAAGTTTAGTGGACTTAATAAAACAAAAAGCCCTGTAATATCAATCATTACAAGGCTTTTGTGCATCTTAAGGAGCAATGCAATTCGATTTTTCTGTATAAAATTCAATTGTCTATAAAAAGTACACTTTTCGTGGACAAATTCTTTAAATGCAAAATCAACCATTTTTAGAGGTCATTTCCTACAAAAAAGGTACACAAAACACACCTAACCTTTTATAGACTCAGCATATTTGTAGAATGTACTCTTGGCAATATTACACATAGACATTACATCCTTGACCTTAATCAATCCTTGTTTATATAATTCATAAGCTCTTATGAAGTCTTTGGGTATTTCTGATTTAGGTCTTCCAAATTTAACTCCATTCTTAAGTGCAGAATCAATGCCTTCCCTTTGTCTTGTTTTGATATTGGTTCTTTCTTTTTCTGCTACATAGCCTAATAACTTTAATACAATATCGGTAATTAATCTCCCGGTTAATCCGTTTTGATTGTCTCTGGTATTTAAAATAGGCATATCTAGGACTTGAATATCAACTCCCCTATCAATCAATCCTTCCCATTCCTTGCAGATTTCTGTATAATTACGTCCAAATCTATCGATAGAATGAATAATCAATAAATCACCTGCTCTTAATTGAGCTTTCATTTTTTGATATTTTTCACGACCAACAAAGTTCTTTCCACTAGCTTTTTCTATGATTATTTCATCAACATTTAAATCTTTAAGTGCATCCAGTTGTCTGCTTTCATTTTGTTCTCTAGTAGACACCCTTATATATGCAAATATTTTACTCATTTTTAATCCTTTCTTTTTGCTATAGGGAATTTTTAGATTTTCCATAAAGTTTACATCCTATGGCACAATCACTTTTTATATATAAGATAGTCAATTCCAAACGGTTTAATATGTATAACAGCTTCAGCTTTATTCTTAAATCTAAAAATTAAATCTAAATCTTCTGTAATTTTAATAGGTTCTAAGCCATATGGCTCTAACTCTTTCAAAATCAAATCCTTATAGAAATCAAAATCTAAATCTTCATCTTTGTCATACAGATGGCAATACTTATAATACGACAATATAATCTCAGATTGAGTTTCTTTGACTTTTTTTAGTTGTTCTTTAAACTCCTCATATGTTTTAATCTTTATTTTTTTAGTTTTTTCCATGTTTAATTCCTTTAGTTGATATAAGGGGGGAATAATCCCCCTTGATAATTAGTGCTCTGAAGTTAAAAGCAGCGTGTAAATTACTGGATTTACCGATGCCAATTCCAAAAAGAACTTGTATGATGTAATCTCCTCATTGTCTTTAGTAGGCAAATCAATAAACGGAATAATTTGCTTAGCTACTGATATACATTCGTGATAATTGTTGCCAATCCAACCTTCTCGATAAATCTCAAAGTAACCTTGATGATTTTTATCTACTACAATCTCAATGACAAGGAATGATTCTTCTTCTGTTTCATATACTTTTAAAACTTCAGGAATGTATGAAATAACGGTATCAATCAGCCAATGGGCATCCAAAGTCTGTGCAAAGTCCAAAATTCCTTCTGTATAAAATAGGTTGTTACAATAGTTACGTTTGTATAATGTTTCAGAACCAAAATTTCTGCTGAATATATCGTTTACATCTTTATATGTTGCTGTCATCTTATAATCCTTTCATCTTTTAATATTACTTAACTGTTACCCCCATAAGGGGAGGGGAATAACCCCCCTATGAAATTGTGAACTTCCTGTAATTAGTTTGTTTGATGAACGAATTATAGAGTTCTAGGTATTTCTTTTTGAAGGCTGATGTATTAAAGTTGTTTCTTACAACATTGGTAAATCTGATTGTAAATGCTCCGACTTCTAATTCTTCTAAGCCTGCATTATCCAATAACTTTTTAAGTTCAGCTTCTTTTTCTTCTCGAAGTTCCTTTAGTTCTTTTTCTTTTGCTTCATAGCTTTTGATAAGTCTAATTTCTTCTTCTAAGTTTAGGTTTGTTGTAATAATTTTTTGCATTGTTTTGCTCCTTATATTTGCTTTTGTATTACTGCAAACCCGTACGCTGTTTGCGATTTCATGATGTACCCTTTTGGCTATCTTGTCAAGTTTATGGTATAATCTTTGCAGCATTACTTAACTTGACAAGATAAAACTAATTAATAAGCTATAATTAAAGCAGGAGATAAACCCATGAGAAAAGCAAAAATAAAAGTTCCTCCAAAATACAAAGTCCCAGATGAAGTAAGGAATAGGGTAAGAAATTTCATGAATGACTTTATGCAGGAACAAAACATGACAAAATCTGCACTTGCAGAATTGATGCACAAGAAATTGGGAAGGTCTGGATGCCGTCCTAGTCTTGTCAAGAAGTTTTCAAATGCTACCTTTCAGCTTGCAGAAGTCATGGAAATTCTTGACTTATTTGACTGCAAGCTAAAAATAGTTCCAAAAACGCAGATAGAGACACCTGGTAATAAAGACTAAGATATAAGCTAAAATCCTCACACTGAGAATTGAATTTTTTGGAAGTTTTACATATTGCGACATAAAGACTATAGGGAAATAATCATATGAAGAATTTAATACTTGGAATAATAATCGGTTTAACTTGTACTGCTTGTTGTATTGCAAAAGACCAGTCTTATATAAATCATATGAAAGTAATCCTAACTGATAAAAATTATATATATACGACTACAGTTAATACAGAAGAAGGTACATACAGAATATTTACAGTAGAAAACAAAAATGGTAATACCAATGGCATTACTGCGATAAAAATCAAGTGATTAGTTTATCGTTTTGTTCTTTTTTCTATCTTTAACAAATTTAATAGTATTCATTATAAAGTCGATAGATTCTTTATCATGAATGCCATATTCTTGTAGATTATTAATTATCGATTTGCTAGTATCAACTTTTTGAGACTTGTTACAAATTTTATAATCCAACACAAGCCCTAAAACAAATTCCTTTGACATACCTAAAGCTCTTGTTAGTGCTATAAAATTAGCAAGTGATGGAACTTTCCCTTTTTCATTTTCCAAATCACTTATAACACCAACACTGACCCCTGATTTTCTGGATAATTCCGCAATAGTCCAACCGATTTGATTCCTAGCTCTTTTTAAATATGTGATAGATTCCCATATATCTTTTTTTATATCATCTATTTTTAATGATGGATTTAGTTGAAAATCTTTATCTCTTAATATTTCCAACATATCAGTTTCATCTCCATTTTGTTTATATTCCAAAAACATATCAACCTCCAAAATTAATAATAACATATTAACCAAATCTTTGCAAATAATATCGAATATGTTATTCGAACAAGCTATGCACTATTTTATAATATCTTTAATGAATAATATATTCGTTATAGCATTGACAAAATAAATACAATGTGTTATATTCATAATAACGAATATTAAATTTGAAATAAAGGAGATAAACATGGAAAAAGATATCAGCAATGAACCATTGGTCGATATGAATGAAATTAAAAAAATATTGGGACTAAAGTATCACACAGCGAGAAAGTATATTTTACAGGACAAAACATTAACAATCGTAATGTTTGGAACAAAAAAATTATGGTTAAAAAGTGAAATCCTAGATTTCAAAAACAGACATCTTATGACATTTACAGCATTAACAATATAAGGAGATAATCATGTCGGTAGGAAAAAGATATAAAGACAAAACAAAAACTAAATTCTCTTCTTGGGAATTTCGAGCTTACTATCCAACAGGTAAATATGATAGATTTGGTAAACCAGAAGTTAAATTAAAAACTAAAGCGGGATTTAAAACAATGAAAGAGGCTCTAGATGCAGAAAGAGAGTTTTTGAATAGCATTGATAATAACAACATCGAGCTGAACAAAGAAATAACTTGTGGTTGGGTAATGGACAATTATATTAAACACCTAGAAGATGAAGGCAAAGCAAAAGGAACAATAGAAAATTATAAATCACTAAAGAAATATCATCTTTCATTCTTTGTTGACATAAAAGTTTGTAATATAAACCAAGACCATATTGATTATTGGGAAAATGAACTTAGAACGAAAAAGAAACAACGAGGAGGAGGCAAAATTAGTAACTACACAAAGTATGATTGCGTAAAGTTCCTAAAAGCTGCATTTAGATATGGTGTTAAAAAAAAGAAAATAAAAGTAAACCCTTTCAAAGATATTGAAGTAACCTGCCCTTCGTCTTTACCTAGAAATAGACTATCTACAACCGAAGTAAAAGAAACTATTAAATTATGCAAAAAAGAATTACCAAGTTATTATGGTTTATACTGCATAGCAATAATGACAGGAATGCGAGTAGGGGAATATTCTGCCCTCAAAGTAGAAGATATAGATTTTCGCAATAAAACTATAAAGGTCAACAAGCAAAACACACGTAACGAATATAAAGATATCCTTAAAACAAGTTCTTCTTATAGATTTGTCCATTTGGTAGAAGAATTAGAAAAAGCAATTTTATGGCATATGGAAAAATTTGATATAAGAACAGGACTGTTATTTAAAGATAGTACAGGAAAACCTGTATCAAGCAAACACGTTTCTAGGAAATTTCAAAAGCTACTTAAACTCTATGGCAAACCAGAAAACTTTATGAGGGTACATGATTTACGTGGCGAATATATAGATATAATGCATGCGGCTGGTAATCCAACAGAGATTACTTCACGAGAAGTCGGACACAGCAAGACCTCTACAACATCTGATATTTATACAAATTTACTTGATGAACACACAAAAGAAGCAATGAAAAAATTTAATGCGATGTTTGTAGATTAGAACAAAAATATCAAATTATAGACTATATAGAGGAGTGATGGCTGACTCCTCTTTTTTTTATATAATATTTGATTAATTATACTTAAATACAAACCTTAAAATCTCAAAGATATTTTTTATTAGCAGATATATTAGCAATTAGGACTTTTTACGAATAAAATATTCTATATAACAAAAAAGACTGGTCTAAAAACCAGTCATATTTTTATTTTTAAATGGTACCCCCAAGGGAATTCGAATCCCTGTCTACACCGTGAAAGGGTGTT
>CAMMDS010000028.1 GCA_946495655.1 uncultured Clostridium sp. | reverse complement strand
CAAATTTGAAACAAATTGTGCGTCCCCTTGTTTCATTTTGAAAAAAATATGTATAAATTTTTCCTCTTTTGTAATAATAAGAATAGACATAAAATTTAAAAGGAGGAAAATTATGAAAGCAACAGGAGTTGTAAGAAGAATAGATGATTTAGGTAGAGTTGTTATACCAAAGGAAATACGTAAAACATTAAGAATAAAAGAAGGAGATCCTTTAGAAATATTTACAGATAAAGAAGGAGAAGTTATATTAAAAAAATATTCTCCTATAGGAGAATTATCAGAATTCGCCACAGAATATGCTGAAACACTTGCTAAGACTACTGGACATATTGCATGCATAACAGATAGAGATACTGTAATTGCAGTTTCTGGAGGATCAAAAAAAGAATTTTTAGAGCAGGGAGTAAGCAGTGAATTAGAAAAAATAATGGAAGATAAGGAAAGGTATACAAGTAAAGAAAATAATGATATATCGGTTCCAATAACAAAGAATGATAATAAAGAAAGAAAATTTAATTCTCAGGTAGTCTATCCAATAATATCTGATGGTGATACTATAGGAACAGTTATACTTTTGGCTAAAGATAAGGGAACAAAAATGACTGAAGTTGAACAAAAAGTTGTGCAATCTGCAGCCAGCTTTTTAGGAAGTCAAATGGAAATATAATCATTGTAATTAAACTGTAATAAATTTGTAACAAAAATGTAATAATCCTCAAAGTGCTTATAAATATATGGTTTCAGAATGTTAAATAAAAAAACTAAAAGTTTTACTTGATTAATTAAAAAAAATGTAGTATAAATAATGTAATAATTATTATATAGACCACGAAGGAGGAAATATATTATGGAAAATCGTGTAAATGCGAACAATTTACCAACAGAAGTAAGTGTGTGGACTAAAATAAGAAACTTTCTTTGCCAAGATATAAAATTAGAATTAACACCAAAGCAAGAAAAAGTATTCCAAGAAGTACATGATTTTTGGCATCAAGAGATAACAGGACAAGATGTTCACGACTTTTTATTCTATGAAATAACTGGAGAAAAAGTAAAAAACGCTTTATTTAGAGAAATAGAAATAACAGATAATATCAAATTATAATAAAAGAGCACAATAAGTTTATAATCTTATTGTGTTTTTTTATGTAATAGGAAAGTAGTATTTTCTAAAAAATATTTCAAATATGTTAGTTAAGCAGATTTTGATATTTCACTATATACACTATATATTTGCAAACTTTTAGAAATACTATTTTTAATTAGTAAATAAACTAAAGCAAATGTACTTGGCAACGATTTTTCTGTGAAATTAATGTGAAAAAATTAATAAATACTTGAAAAATATATGGATTTGATATAAAATGTTGGTGTTTAGGTTATACTTAAATACATAGATGCTTATTTAGCATCAAAGATAGGAGGAATTTATATGTCAATTAAAATTGGAATTAATGGTTTTGGAAGAATAGGAAATTTAGCATTCCAAGCTGCACTTTCTAGAGAAGGAGTTGAAATAGTTGCAATAAATGATCCATTTATAGCTGCAGATTATATGGCTTATATGGTTAAATATGATACTGTACATGGAAGATTTAATGGTACAATAGCTTCAGAAGAAGGAAAATTAATAGTAAATGGAAAAGAAATAAAAGTATATAACGAAATGGATCCAAAAAATATTCCATGGGGAAAAGATGGAGTAGATTATGTATTAGAATGTTCAGGAGTATTTACAACTATGGAAAAAGCTGGGGCTCACTTAGATGCAGGAGCTAAAAAAGTAATTATATCTGCACCATCAAAAGATGCACCTATGTTCGTTATGGGAGTAAATAATGACAAATATACACCAGACATGAATATAATTTCAAATGCATCTTGTACAACAAACTGTTTAGCACCACTTGCAAAAGTTATAAACGATAATTTTGGAATTAAAGATGGTTTAATGACAACAGTTCATTCAACAACAGCTACACAAAAAACAGTTGATGGAGCATCTAAAAAAGACTGGAGAGGTGGTAGAGCAGCAGCTGCTAACATTATACCATCATCAACAGGAGCTGCAAAAGCAGTTGGAAAAGTTATTCCAGAATTAAATGGAAAATTAACAGGTATGTCATTTAGAGTACCTACAGTTGATGTTTCTGTAGTTGATTTAACAGTTAACTTAGCTAAACCTGCTACATATGAAGAAATATGTAATGCAGTTAAAAAAGCATGTGAAAATGAAATGAAGGGTATAATGGAATATACTGATGAAGCAGTTGTATCATCAGACTTTATACATGATCCACATACATCTATATTTGACGCATCAGCAGGTATAGCATTAACAGACACATTTGTTAAATTAGTTGCATGGTATGATAACGAATGGGGTTATTCAAACAAATTAGTTGATTTAACTATGTATATTGCTAATAAATAATGATAATATTACATACAGTCTTTGCTATGATATAGCTAGATTGTATGTAATTGTTATGAATATAAGGTGGCGTAATATGGAAAGATATTTAAAAATACATGGCCTATATAAGCATTTTAAAGGTGATTATTATGTTGTAGAAGATATAGCAATTCATAGTGAAACAAAAGAAAAATATGTGGTATATAGAGCTTTATATGATAATAATGAACTATACATTAGACCATATGATATGTTTTTATCAGAAGTAGATAAAAGTAAGTATCCGGATGTAAAACAAAAATATAGATTTGAATTACAAGATATTAAAAGTGTAAGACAAAGCTAAAAAGAAAGGAGTCTTAGCATGAATAAAAAGACGATAGAAGATGTTGATGTAAAAGGCAAAAAAGTATTAGTAAGATGTGATTTTAATGTGCCTTTAAAAGATGGAAAAATTACAGATGATACAAGAATAACTGCTGCGCTACCAACAATAAAATATTTAATGGATAAAGGCGCAAAAGTTATACTTTGTTCACATCTAGGAAGACCAAAGGGAGAAGTTAAAGAAGAATATTCATTAAAGCCTGTAGCAGATGAATTAACAGATTTATTAAATACAAATGTTAAATTTGCAAATGATGTTACAGGTGAAAGTGCAAAATCAGTAACTTCAGGTTTAAACGATGGAGAAGTAGCACTACTTGAAAATGTTAGATTTGATCCAAGAGAAGAGAAAAATGATGATACATTAGCTATTGAATTAGCAAATTTATCAGATGGAATTTATGTAAACGATGCATTTGGAACAGCACACAGAGCCCATAGTTCAACAGAAGGTGTAGCTCATCATGTAGATGAAGCAGTTGCAGGATTTTTAATGGAAAAAGAAATAAAATTTTTAAATGGAACACTTGAAAATCCAGAAAAGCCATTTGTAGCAATACTTGGAGGAGCTAAAGTATCAGATAAAATAGGAGTTATTGAAAATCTACTTGATAAAGTAGATGAAATCTTAATTGGTGGAGGTATGGCATATACATTCATCAAAGCAAATGGTGGTGAAATAGGAGATTCTTTATGCGAAGAAGATAAAATAGAAGAAGCAAAGAATATAATGAAAAAAGCTAAAGAATCTAAAGTAAAAATAGTATTACCAGATGATACTCGTGTTACAACAGAATTTTCTAATGATACACCTGATAAAGTTGTTGATTCTGATAAAATACCAGCAGGATATCAAGGATTAGATATTGGTCCACGTACATTTAAGAAATTCACTGATGAGTTACAAGGATCTAAAACAATATTATGGAATGGACCACTTGGAGTATGTGAATTTGACAAATATTGTATAGGAACTGAGAAAGTTGCAGAAGCAATAGCAGAAACAGATGCGACATCAATAGTTGGTGGAGGAGATTCAGTTGCAGCAATTAAGAAATTAGGGCTAGAAGATAAATTTACACACATATCTACTGGTGGTGGAGCATCATTAGAATTATTAGAAGGAAAAGCATTACCAGGATTAGTTTGCTTAACAGATAAAGAAGAAAAAACAAAATTTGAGCAAAAAACAACTATAAAAGATAATTCTTTAGAAAAATAATATAAAAAAGAATATAATTTATTAGGCGATGAATGTTTTCTTTTAGTATCAATGAGAATAACACATCGCCTATATTTGACTAGATATTACATAAAAAGAGAAGAAAATTAAATTTAAAAATATTAATTTTAAAAGAACTCTCTTTTATCTAAGAATGGAGGTTATTATGAGAAAAAAAGTAATTGCAGGAAATTGGAAAATGAATATGCTCCCAGATGGGGCAATAAGATTTATTGATGAACTCACTCCATTAGTTAAAGATACAGAAAATGAAGTGGTTCTTTGCGTGCCATATACAGATTTATTTTATGCTCTTCTTACAGCACAAAATACTAATATAAAGATAGGTGCACAAAACATGCATTGGGAAGAATCAGGAGCATATACAGGAGAAGTATCAGGACAGATGTTAAAAGCAATAGGAGTAGAGTATGTAATAATAGGACATTCAGAAAGAAGACAATATTTCGAAGAAACAGATGAAACTGTAAATAAAAAAATAAAAGCAGCTTTTAAATATGAATTAAAGCCAATTGTTTGCGTTGGTGAAACTTTGGAGCAAAGAGAAGCAGGAAAAGAAAAAGAAATCGTAACAAAACAAATAGAACTTGCGTTAGATGGATTAACAGATGAACAAGTACAAGATACTATCATAGCATATGAGCCAATATGGGCAATTGGAACAGGAAAAACTGCAACATCAGAGGATGCAAATGAAATGGTAAAGGCAATAAGAGAAAAAATATCAAATATCTATGGACAAATGGTAGCAAATAGAGTTATAATACAGTATGGCGGAAGTGTAAAATCTTCTAATGCCAAGGAGTTATTTTCTATGTCAGACATAGATGGTGGTTTAGTAGGAGGGGCAAGTTTAAAATCAGATGAATTTGCTAAAATAGTAAACTACGATAAATAAAATTGTAATAGAATGGAGAAGATTAGGAATATGGACAAAAAAGTTACAATGCTAATGATATTAGATGGATTTGGTATAAATGAAAATGAAAAAGCAAATGCAGTAAAACTTGCAAGTACACCTAATATAGATAAACTAATGAAAACATGTCCTACAACAAAAATGTATACTAGCGGACTTAATGTAGGATTACCAGATGGACAAATGGGAAATTCAGAAGTAGGGCATACAAATATAGGTGCTGGAAGAATTGTTTATCAAGAATTAACTAGAATTACAAAATCTATAGAAGATGGAGATTTTTTCAGCAATTCAGAATTAGTAGAAGCAATAGAAAATTGCCAGAAAAATAATTCTAAATTACACATACTAGGACTACTTTCAGATGGAGGAGTTCATAGTCATATACGTCATTTATTTGCAATACTAGAACTTGCAAAAAGAAAAGATTTTGAAGATGTATATGTACATTGTTTCATGGATGGAAGGGATACACCACCTACATCAGGAGAAAGTTATATAATTGGGCTTGAGAAAAAAATGAAAGAAAAAGGTGTAGGCAAGATTGCAAGTATCTCAGGAAGATTCTATGCAATGGATAGAGATAAAAGATGGAATAGAGTACAAAAAGCATATAATGCTATAGTAAATGGTGAAGGAATAAAAGCTACATCAGCAATATCAGCAATAGAAGGCTCTTATCAAAAAGAAGTATTTGATGAATTTGTTGAGCCAACAGTTATATGCCAAAATAATGAACCTATTGCTAAGATAGAAGAGAATGATTCAGTAGTATTCTTTAATTTTAGACCAGATAGAGCAAGAGAACTTACAAGAGCAATAGTTGATAAAGATTTTAATGAATTTGAAACTAAAAAAATGGATTTGGACTATGTATGTTTTACTCAATATGACGAAACAATGCCAAATGTAAAAATTGCATTTAAACCAGAAACATTAAAAAATACATTTGGAGAATATATTAGTAAAAATGGTTTGACACAACTAAGAATTGCTGAAACAGAAAAATATGCACATGTTACATTTTTCTTTAATGGTGGAGAAGAAAAACAATATCCAGGAGAAGATAGAATATTGGTTCCATCTCCAAAGGTAGAAACATATGATATGAAACCAGAAATGAGTGCATATGAAGTAACAGATAAAGTAGTAGAAGCAATAAATTCTAGAAAATATGACTGCATAATATTAAATTATGCAAATCCAGACATGGTAGGACACACAGGAAGTATAGAAGCTGCAATTAAAGCAATAGAAACAGTAGATGAATGTGTGGGAAGAGTAGTGGAAGCAATAAAAAATAATGAAGGTATAATGTTAATTACAGCAGATCATGGAAATGCTGAACAAATGCTAGATTATAAAACTGGAGAACCACATACTGCACATACAACAAATCCTGTACCATTAATATTAGTTGGTAAAGAAGATGTAAAACTAAGGGAAGGAAAACTTGCAGATTTAGCACCAACTATGTTGGATTTAATGGGATTAGAAAAACCAGAAGAAATGACAGGAGAAAGTATCATAGTAAAATAAATACTAATAACTGGAGGAATATATGATAGAAAATTCAGAGATAAGGAAAATTTACTCTGAATTACAGAAACAATTATTTTATTTAATACCAGAAAAATGGGATAGAATATATTTGTATGCTTCTGTAGAAGAGAAAATTAAGGGGATTGAAACAGGAGAATTGTTTTTTTACTATTTTCCTAAAGGAATATTAAAGAAAAATCCTGTGAATGTCTATGAAGTGCCTAATAAATTTAATCTTAATGAAGATGAATATATTAAACTAGTTGAAAATTTATATAAAGAAATAAAAAAGCTTAGAGATGTATTAAAAAAAGAAAATGAAAGATTATGGCACAGTGTTACAATTAGAGTAGAGGGACTAAAATTTGAAATAGAATATAATTATGAACAATTAGATTCTACTAAATATTCTGATACGGATAAGCACATAATTTGGAAATATATCAATTTAAAATTACCAGAGGAAGCATTTAGTAGAAATGAAAGAAAAATAATTCGCAAATATGTAAATGAAAGAATATATTTTAGTCCAGATATTGAAACTTATACTGAATCAATATATAAAAATCCAGTAAGAAAGATAGTAGATTATAATAGAGAAAAAAGACAATTAGAATATGTACCAGAATCAGAGATGAAGGTAATAGAAGAAAAAGCAAAAAATAAATTTGAGGAACAACACTATACCTATAAAATTCGAGGAAAAAGAAAACTAAGAAGTCTGTATAAAGAAGAAAAAAATATTAAACCAAAAACTTATATAGAACAAATTGAAGAGCAAAGGAATAGCGTTAAGAGTCAAATTTTAAAACATATGTAAAATTCAAAAAATAATCATCATTCTGCGTTGTCAAACTTCGTAAAAATTTTTTCAATGTACCATCGTACTATCTTAAAAATTTTTACTCGTTTTCCTAGCATTATGATAATTCTTTTTTGAATTTATGAATGAAAATTTGACTGCATTAAATTAATCTAACGTACACAAAGTACCCGTTGAATTAAAAAATGTTACTTTCTGACTAAAGAAAATAACTGAAAATGGAGTAACATAAAGCTCTAAAAAGTGGTAATAATGTTTTTAAAACATAATTATAAATCTGTACAATATTAAAGCTTAAGGCTTGATAAGTACTTAAAATACAAAAAAAGAAAGGAAGATTACAAAATGAAAGATTATTTAGGAATTGAAAGCGTAAAAGCATTAGAGGTATTGGACTCAAGAGGAAATCCAACAGTTCAAGTAGAAGTAGTAACAGAAGGAGGATTTTCAGGAGTAGCAATGGTTCCATCAGGAGCATCTACAGGAAGCTTTGAAGCAGTAGAATTACGTGATGGAGATAAAAATAGATATTTAGGAAAAGGTGTTCAAAAAGCAGTTGATAATGTAAATAACATAATCGCTGATAAATTAGAAGGCGAAAATGTTTATGACCAAGTAAAAATAGATAAAATGTTAATTGAAATAGATGGAACAGAAAATAAAGCAAAATTAGGAGCAAATGCTACACTTGGTGTATCTTTAGCAGTAGCAAGAGCAGCAGCTGCTTCACTTGGAATGACTTTATACAATTACATTGGAGGAGTAAATGCAAAAGAATTACCAGTTCCAATGATGAACATTATGAATGGTGGAAAACATGCTGATAGTGGATTAACTGTTCAAGAATTCATGATAATGCCAGTTGGAGCAAAAACATTCAAAGAATGCATGAGAATGGGTGTAGAAGTATACCATAACTTAAAAAGTGTATTAAAAGAAAAAGGATTAGCAACAGGTGTTGGTGATGAAGGAGGATTCGCACCAAATGTATCAAGCGAAAAAGAAGCATTAGATTTAATAATGGAAGCTATTGAAAAAGCTGGATATGTACCAGGAAAGGATGTATGCTTAGCATTAGACTGTGCTTCAACAGAAATGTATGACGAAGCTAAAAAAGTAGGAAAAGATGGATACTTATTCTGGAAAACAGGAGAATTCAAAACAAAAGAACAAATGGTAGACTTTGTTGTAGATTTAGCAAATAACTACCCAATAATCTCAATTGAAGATGGATTAGCAGAAGAAGATTGGGAATCATGGAAAGTATTAACAGAAAGAATTGGAGACAAAGTACAACTTGTTGGTGATGATTTATTTGTTACAAATATCAAGAGATTACAAAAAGGAATTGATATGGGAGTTGCAAATAGCATATTAATCAAATTAAACCAAATAGGAACTTTAACAGAAACATTAGATGCTATAGAATTAGCTCATAAAAATGGATACACAGCAGTTGTATCACACAGAAGT
Organism: uncultured Clostridium sp.; assembly: GCA_946495655.1. Classification (GTDB taxonomy): domain Bacteria; phylum Bacillota; class Clostridia; order TANB77; family CAG-508; genus CALXVA01. The sequence continues at coordinate 8,694 of CAMMDS010000028.1, read as the reverse complement.
GGTGAAACAGAAGATACAACTTTAGCAGATGTTGCAGTAGCTACAAATGCTGGACAAATCAAAACTGGTGCACCATGTAGAACAGATAGAGTTGCTAAATATAACAGATTATTAAATATTGAAGCAGAATTAGCAGATGTTGCAGTATTTAAAGGAAGAAAAGCAATAAAATAAAACCTGAACAAAAGGGACACTCCTTACTGTTCAAAAACTTAAACAAAAAGGAGCGTCCCTTTTGTTTAAGTATATATTGGGGTATCGCCAAGCGGTAAGGCATCGGACTCTGACTCCGACATTCCTGTGTTCGAATCACAGTACCCCAACCAAAACTAAACTCTTTTTTACTATTGACTTTATTATGTTTTTAATATATAGTTAAAAGTGATGAAATATATTTGTATAATTAAATAATAGAAATGGAGAGAGAACATATGATAGTTGATAAAAAAGGAAATTTATTTGAAGATAGAAGAAAAAAAACAACTGACAGAAGAAAAGCAGAAGGAATTGAAGGAACTGTAAAAAAAGATAGAAGGAAAGAAGACAGAAGAAAAGAAAATAATAAAATAAGATAAGTAAAAAAGATTGAGAAATTCTCAATCTTTTTTTGCATTAATCTAAAATTAAGCTAAATTAGCAACATCCTCCTCTGTTACCACCACAGCAGCAACATATTAAGATTAATACGATTATTATCCAGCAGCAATCATCACCAAATCCGAAGCCGCATCCGCATCCTCTATTTTCTGGCATATAATTCCCCTCCTTTCAAATTTGAAGAAATTAATGTAACTAACAACCGCAAGAATTGTTACATCCGTTACTACAACAGTTGTTACCTCCACAACAGAAAAGTAGTAAGAATAGGATTATAAACCATAGAAGTTCGCTATTATTACAACAACAATTTCCCATTTCTTTACCTCCTTATAAAACTTTTTAAATGTTTTTTAAGTTCTTTCGTATGGTATATATTATTCAAAATAGAAAAAAGGGTTACAATTAACTATATTTTTTCTTAAGAAGTAAGTAATAAATTTTTTTGATGGACTTTGTCAATTGGTAAAAAAAAGTAAAAAAATTGTAAAAAAACTATACAAAGAATGTAGATTAATGATATAATTCTATGGAAGAATCAAAAGAATAATAATCGGAGGAAATAAATGGGTAATATAGTCTTATTAGATGAACTTACAATTAATAAAATAGCAGCTGGTGAAGTTATAGAGAGACCAGCTTCAGTAGTAAAAGAATTAGTTGAAAACTCAATAGATGCAGGAGCAAATAAAATAACAATAGAAACAAAGAACGGTGGAATTTCGTACATTAGAATTACTGATAATGGAAAAGGATTTTTGCCGGATGACATGGAAATAGCATTTGAAAGACATGCTACAAGTAAGATAAGAGAAGCAGCAGATTTGGAAACTGTTACTTCTATGGGGTTTAGAGGTGAAGCTTTAGCGAGTATCGCAGCTATCAGTCATGTTGAACTTATATCAAAAACTGCTGAAAATGAAATAGGAAAGAAAATAGAAGTTAAAGGTGGCAATATTATTAATATAGAAGATGCAGGGTGCCCTCAAGGAACAACAATAACAGTAACAGATTTATTCTATAACACACCTGTAAGATATAAATTCCTAAAAAAAGATTTTACAGAAGCTGGATATATAGAAGATGCAGTTACAAGAATAGCATTAGTACATCCAGAAATTTCAATAAAGTTAATTAATTCTGGAAAAGTAATTATACAAACTTCTGGTAATGGTGATATGAAATCAGTTATATATAGTATATATGGGAAAGACATAGCTGAGAATATAGTAGAAGTAAACTATACATATGAAGATATAAAAATAACAGGAGTAATTGGAAAACCAATTATAGCACGTTCAAATAGATCTAATCAATTGTTTTTTGTAAACAAGAGATATATACGCGATAAAGTATTAACAAGTGCAGCAGAGCAAGGATATAAAGGATTATTGACTATTGGAAAATACGGATTTTTAGTATTAAATATAGAAATGAATCCTCAAAAGGTGGATGTAAATGTTCATCCAGCTAAATTAGAAGTTAGATTTGAGGATGAAAATAAAATTTTTAAAGCAATATATCATGCAGTAAAAGATAGTTTGCTAAAAGAGGATTTAATTCCAGATAGAACAAAAATGGAGATTGATAAACAAACTCCACAAAAAAGTTGGAAAATAGATACAAATTTTGAACAAAAAAATGTTGAAACAAAAAGTGAGATTAAGGAAGAAAAAAATGAAGCACCAACTATAGATATTTTATCAGAAATAAATAAATTGCAAAATTCACCAATTCCTAATATAGATAATTTACAAAAAAATACTATTGAAAATATAAAAGAAAATGACGGCAACGAAGAAAAAGATGAAATTTTAGTTAAAGAGAATAATGAAAGAAAAGGAGAAAAAGAACATTCTAAATTAAGTAGTATATTTAATATATTTGGAAATAGAAAAAAAGAAGATGATGATATTAACGAAAGCAAAATAGATGATACACAAAATTTTATTGCCCAAATATATAATAATAAAACCAATTTAGATGAAAAACATGAGAATGAGAATATAGCAGAAACTAAAAAAATAGATTTGGCAGATATTAATGAAAAAATGCAAAAACTTGATGAATTAAAAATTGAGCCGGATTACAAAGATTTTGATGAAATGTATGCTCTTACTTTTGGTAAAGTAAAGAAAGAAGAAACAAAAGTTGAAGAGGAGAATACAGAATTTAAAGTTACAGGAGAAGATTTAAAAACAGCACAAAATGTCTCGATTTTTGAAAAACTACCTCAAAACCAAATTCCAGATTATAAGTATATAGGAATAGCTTTTTCTACATACATAATAATAGAAATGAATAATGAGCTATATATAATTGATCAACATGCTGCACATGAAAGGATAATGTATGAAAAGATAAAAGCAAATTACTACAGTGATGAAAATAAAGATTCACAATTAATGTTGCTTCCAGATATCATTAATTTGAGCCATAAAGATATGCAGATAGCAAAGGATAACATGGAAATATTTGAAAAAGCTGGTTTTGTATTAGAAGAATTTGGAGAAAATACTATAAAGCTTAGTGGTGTGCCAACTGTCTGCTTGGATTTAGATACAAAAGAATTATTTTTAGAAACTTTAGACGAAATTAATACTGTAGCTAGAACCGCAAAACAAGAAATAGAAGAAAAATTTATAGCTACAGTGGCATGCAAAGCGGCAGTAAAAGCTAATATGGCTTTAACAAGAGAAGAAGTAGAAAATTTAATGAAACAATTATTGGTATTACCAAATCCATTCACATGTCCGCATGGAAGACCAACAGCAATAAGGATGACAAAAAATGATATCGAAAAGAAATTCTCAAGGAGATAGAAAAAATGTTAGTTATTATTTTATTTATATTAATATTAAATATTGTATCGATATTACTTATGTATCGTTGTTTGACAGGATTTGAAAAAAAAGAAAGATTAATTTTTGTTGCAGCTGGAACAGCAATAATGTATATATTAACATCAATTGTATATTGGATAAGCACAAGAAATATTGAAATTACTGAAGTTTCGCAAACTGGAAAAGATTTAATTATCTTTGCATTTGTACCAGTTAATGGAATATTAATACTACCTTTATTTGCTAAATCATTTTCTAAATTAAAAAACGGAAGTATAGATGGAGTGGTTTTTAGGAATAGAGGGATAATTCTTGGAGTAATTTTAATAGTATTGCTTGTATTAGAATGTATCTATTTTAAAAATATTCAAGAACAAGTGGTAAATCTACTAAAAAATCAAGAAAATGAACAAACAGAACAACAGGAAAATGCCTCTCATGGGAATGTATTAGAAGATTTATACAATCTAAATTCTATAAATACAAATTCGGTTAATGGAATAGAAAACCAAATAGTAGTTAATGATGTTGAAAATGATAATATTGTAAATGAAAATGAAACAAATACGAATACCGAAAATAATATTGTTAATGGAACATCAGGAAATGCATCTAGTAATATAATAAATAGCGTAATTAATACTAATACGACAGAATAATAGGAAGTGAATTTATGCGAAAACCAAAGGTTATAGTTATATGTGGCCCAACAGCTTCAGGAAAAACAGGGTTATCTATAGAACTTGCTAAAAAAATTAATGGAGAAATTGTGTCTTGTGATTCTATGCAAATATATAAAGATATGACTATAGGTACTGCAAAACCAACAAAAGATGAAATGCAAGGAATAAAACATTATCTTATAGATTGTGTTTCTCCAGAAGAAAGATATAGTGTGGCAGATTATAAAAGAGATGCTACTGAAGCAATAGAAAATATAATATCTGATGGAAAAGTTCCTATAATAGTGGGAGGTACTGGTTTATATCTTGAAGCTTTAATTTATAATATTGAATATAACGAAATTGAAACAGATTTAGAATATAGGGAAAATCTAGAAAAAATAGAAAAAGAAGAAGGTCTAGAAAAACTTTATCAAATGGCAGAAAAAATAGATAAAATTGCTATGCAGAAAATTAGCCATAATGATAAAAAGAGAATTTTTAGAGTTTTGGAAATATATCACTCTACAGGAAAAACAAAGACTGAATTAGAGGCTGAATCTAGGAAACAAGAATCAAAATATAACTATGTTTTATTTGGTATTACAATGGATAGAGAAAAACTTTATGATAGAATTAATAAACGTGTTGATATTATGATAGAACAAGGGTTAATTAAAGAAGTAGAAAATCTCTTGAAAAAGTATAAAGAATTTCCAACAGCAATGCAGGGCTTGGGATATAAAGAAGTTGTGGAATATTTAAAAGGTTTTACAACAAAAGAAGAGATGATTGAGAAAATAAAAAGAGAAACAAGAAGATATGCAAAAAGACAACTTACATGGTTTAGAAAATATAAAGACCTAAAGTGGATAGATGGATTAGATAATATACAAAATAATATAAATATTATTTTGGAGGAATACAGTGAAGAAACAAACTAAAGTGAAAAATGTAGAAAATATTGATGATAAAAAAAGGAATAGTAAGTTAATAAGAATATTAAAGAAGCATAAGAAAAAAATACTTATGCTAGTCTTGTTATGTATTATTATATATATTATCTATGTAGTAGTGCAATTAATAAAAAAACCAACAGATACTGTTTATGTTGAAATGGGACAGATACAGGAAGAGGAAGCGGCAGTAGGATATATTGTAAGAGATGAAACAATTATAAAAGGCGAAAATTACAAAAATGGAATTGAACAAATAAAAACAGAAGGCGAAAAAGTTGCAAAAGGAGAACCTATTTTTAGATATTATTCAAATAATGAAGAAAATTTAATAGAAAAAATACAAGAATTAGATACTAAAATAGATGAAGCAATGGCTAATGAAGAGAATCCTTTTCCTGGTGATACTAAAGTTTTAGAAGATCAAATTGACCAAAAAATAGATCAACTATATGAAGAAAGTGATTTGGGCGTCATTCAAGATAGCAAAGAAGAAATAATTAATAATATGACGAGAAAAGCAAAAATAGCGGGAGAATTAAGCCCAGCAGGTTCATATTTGAAGAAACTAATTAAAGAAAGAAGTGAATATGAAAATCAATTAAACTCTGGTGCAGAATATTTGACTGCTACAAAAAGTGGAGTTATATCATATAGAGTAGATGGGTATGAAGAAATTTTAACAACAGATGATTTTGGAAAATATACTAAAGAATTCTTACAAGATTTGAATTTAAAAACTGGTCAAATCATTCCTACAAGTAATGAGAGCGGAAAAATTATAGATAATTATCATTGCTATATAGTTTGTGTATTAAATTCGAATTATGCACAAGAAGCTGAAGTTGGAGATAAAGTCAAACTAAGATTACCAAGTGGTAATGAAGTTGAAGCATCAATAGAATATAAAACCATCGAAGATGATGATTGCATTATAACTTTTAAAATAGATAAATGTGTAGAAGAATTAATAAGTTATAGAAAGATATCTTGTAGTATTATTTGGTGGAATGAATCAGGTTTAAAAGTTCCAAACCAAGCCATTTCAACAGAAGATAAAAATGGAACAGAAGTGTCTTATGTTGTAAGAACAAGAATTGGTTACGAAGATAAAATTCTTGTAAAGATATTGAAAAGTAATGAGAGATATTCTATTGTAACTAAATATACAAGTGAGGAACTAGGCGAATTAGGATATACTTCACAAGAAATAAGAAATATGTCGAGTATAGCGATTTATGACGAAATATTAATAAACAAGTAAAGAAATGTTACAATTATATTACAATTATATTAAAAATATATTACAAAAATAAAAAAACTATTGACAATATGAAAAAAATGATAGATACTATATGAGAAATAGAAACCAATGACGAATATTTTAAGGAGGTTATTTAGATGTCAGGAGCTATTATGGAAAAAGTATGGGGAATGTTAGGTTTACCAGAAAAAGATGAAGAAGAAATTGAAGAAGTAGATTATGAAAAAAATGAAGATATAGAAAATCAAGAAGAAGAGGAAGAAGATAGAAGAATTTGGGGAAGAAAGAGCAATAAGATTGTTAATATGCCACAAACTCAACAAGTTAAGATGGTAATATGTCAACCAACAAGTTTTGAACAATCTGAAAGCATTTGTAATTTATTAAAAGAAAAGAAATCAATTATTGTTAATTTGGAATATGTTAATAAAGACATAGCTAGAAGAATAGTTGATGTTGTAAGTGGTGCTGTTCATGCGTTAGATGGAAATTTACAAAAAGTTTCTAATTCTATATTTTTAGTTGCACCATATAACTATGATATAACAAACGAAATGGCAAGAGAAGAAATAAAAAACAAATTATCAGTTTCATGGTTAAAAAATAATTCAAATAATTAATATAGTTATATAAGGAGTTTAGGAGGAACAAGTATATGTATACACCATTGGATATAGAAAATAAAAAATTTGCGAAACAAATGATGAATGGCTATAGTGTGGAAGAAGTAGATAATTTTCTAGATGAACTAACACTAGACTATGAAAAACTATATAAAGAATCAAATGAAAATAAAGGAAAATTAGCTGAACTAGAGGCTAGTCTTGTAAAATATAGAAATCTAGAATCAACACTTCAAAATACTTTGGTAATGGCTCAAAGTACAGCTGACGAAATAAAAAAAGTTGCACAACAACAAGCAGATCAAATAATAAAAGAAGCACAAGGTACTGCAAGACAACAAGTTATGGAATTAGAGCAACAAATCACAATAAAAACAAAAGAATTGGATGATTTAAAGAAACAATTTGATGTATATAAAGCCAAAATGGAATCATTATTAATATCACAATTAGAATTGATAAAAGATGTAAATAAAGAATAAATAAAAAAATGGGATTAACCCATTTTTTTTATGTCAAACAAATGAGAAATTGGGGACAGACCCCAATTTCTCAATACTATTTACTTTAAGAATATTTTATTGTATAATACTATTGAAATGTTACAAAAATATAACAGTATTACAAAATTATTAAATATATATTACAATTGTGTAAATTTTATTGACATATTAAAAATAATAGATAAAATATATAATATATCATGAAGAGGTAACTATGAGGGTAATAAGTGGAACAGCAAGAGGCACAAAATTAAATTCTATAGATAGTTTAGAAACAAGACCTACTCTTGATAGAGTAAAAGAATCTTTGTTTAATATAATTCAAGATAAAATAGAAAATAGTATAGTTTTAGATTTGTTTGCTGGGAGTGGGGCTATTGGCATAGAATTTATAAGCAGAGGGGCAAAAAAAGCATTTTTTTGTGAAAAATCTCATATAGCAGCCCAAATGATAAATCAAAATCTCAAAAAAACAAAGTTTGAAAATAAATCAGAAATATTTGAGAAAGATTTTAGGAAATGTTTAATTGAACTTTCTAAAAAGAATATTAAATTTGACATTATATTTATAGATCCACCATATAAAGAAAATTTGGCAGTAGATGCAGTTAAACAAATTATTTCATTAGATTTATTAGAAAAAAACGGAATAATAATTATAGAAACAGATGAAGAAAAAAGAGATTTAAGAGAATTAGAAATATTACAAGTAGAAGTGTATGATTTAAGAAAATATGGAAGAGTTCATTTAATATTCTTAAATCGAAAGGAGTAGGATTATGGAAATATTTACTTTATTAGAGGCTTTAGAAGACATGCTTGATAAAAGCAGAGGAATACCTTTTTCGAGTAAATGTATAGTAAACAAAGAAGAAATTTTAGATATTGTAAAAGAAATCAGATTAAAATTACCAGATGAATTAAAGCAAGCTAAATGGATAAAAGAAGAAAGACAAAGAATTTTAGTTGAAGCTCAAAACGAAGCAGATGAAATAATAAAAGAAGCTGAAAATAGAATTATATCTATGATTGATGAACATGAAATTACTAAAAAAGCATATGAGAAAAAAGTTGAAATAATAGAAACAGCTAATGAAATGTCTAGAGAAATAAAGAGTGGAACAGAAGAATATGCTGATAATGTTTTAGCTGGTATTGAGGTTGCGTTAGAGGATGCGTTAAAAGTGATAAAAAATAATAGAAAAGAATTAAAATGAAACAAAGGGACGCACGATTTGTTCCAAAT
>CAMMDS010000027.1 GCA_946495655.1 uncultured Clostridium sp. | reverse complement strand
GCTCTTGACTATCTTGGCTGTTTTGTTGTCTTTGACTACCTTGTGAATCTTGCTGTTCTTGACTATCTTGGCTGTTCTGTTGTCTTTGACTACCTTGTGAATCTTGTTGTTCTTGACTGTCTTGGCTGTTTTGTTGTCTTTGACCACCTTGTGAATTTTGCTGTTTTTGACTGTCTTGGCTGTTCTGTTGTCTTTGACTACCTTGTGAATCTTGCTGCTCTTGACTATCTTGGCTGTTTTGTTGTCTTTGACTACCTTGTGAATCTTGCTGCCCTTGACTATTTTGGCTGTTTTGTTGTCTTTGACTACCTTGTGAATCTTGCTGTTCCTGACTGTCTTGGCTGTTCTGTTGCTCTTGTTTTTTCTTTTCTTCTAATAATTTATTGTACATTTCCTCTGCATCATAATTTATTGCATCTGGCATATCTACTCCATATTTTACAGTTTTTATTTCGCCATTTATTTCTTTCTTTTTCGCTGGCATTTCTAATCCATCTTGTTGTAATAAAGCATTTATTACAGAATCTGTTGCAGTATTCCATAATTCCTTATCCTTTCCCTCACTTCTATAAATATGATCAAAAGCAACATGACATATTTCGTGAGCAAGTAAAAACATTTGTTGCTTTTCATTCCATCTATCTAAAAATTTAGGATTATACAAAAGTACTTTTCCATCTGTTCCTGCTGTTTCTATATCTCTGCTAGCTTGAAATTCAAGATTTGCTATTACGCTTCCAAAAGTCGGGTACTTTATTAGAAGCTTTCTTTTTATGCTATCTATATCTGTACTCATATATCCTCCTCTTTTATTTTGATTTATCTTCTTCTACTTCTCTTGCTAAATATTGCTCATATGTTCCATTTATCCTTTCATAAGCTAATATTCCATTGTGTGCAGTTTCCTTTGCTTCATCTCCGTTATGTTCTCTTGAAGCCTTTTTCTCTGCTTCTTCTTGTTCTTTCATTATTATTTCTTGTAATTGCTCTAATCTTTCTTCATCTCCATGTGTCCATTGTACTTCAAACTTTTTACACATCTCTGCTCCTAGTTTCTTTGTGAATTCTCTTACCTTTGGCATATCTCTACTTTCTACTGCTACTAATCCACACACTGTTGCTAACTTTCTTCCTAAATCCATTTCTTCTAGTTCTTCCACAGTGTAATTTCCTTTTAATACATCTTCTATAGTTATCGTTGGTAATTGGCAGAAATATATAAAATCTTTTGTTAACTCTTCTCCTACTATTGCTCTTAATGTACTTGGATTATTTGTTGCATACAACATATCTGATGCCATCTTCCATCTTCTTGGGTCTGCATGTGGCTCTGGGTGTTCTCTATTATATGGTGTTCTTAATACTTCATCACCTTTATAACTTATATATGCATATATTGCTGGGTGTATTTTTTGTCTTTCCTTATCCTCTTTCTTATATTCTAATCTTTCATAAAGGTTTTCTGGCGTTACTGCCCATTCAAGCCAATTTTTTGCATTCGTTTCTATATTTACATGTGCAAATCTATCATATAATGGCTCTGCCATTTCATTTGCTACCAATGAATCTTCTAGCTCATTTCCTGCTGCCACCACTCTTGCATTTTCTGGTAATTTCCATCTCCCTGCTACTTTTTTATCTAGGGCTATTCCATATGCCTTTGATTGCATCATTGGTGATGCATTTGTTAATTCTTCTAAGAATAATATATGTATTTTATCTGCTTCTTCTTCGCATTTTGCTTCTAATTCTTCTAGCCATGGTGGTTTTATATGTACTGCTTTTCCATCTTTTTCTCCTGCTAATCCATCTAATAACTCTGGATCTAAATGGCTTAAATTTAGTTCTATAAAATCTGGATCTAATTGTTTTACTCTATCACTTTTTCCACATCCAGGTTTTCCGTGTAAGAATATTGATACATTACTTTGTATTGCTCCTCGAATAGCGTCTGCTTCACTTGTTTCAGAAAAATCCAAATTGTATGGATTTTCATTTTTCTTTGCCCCTTTTGAACTTGTCCTTGTTGGCTCTAGGATACCTCTTGACTGAACTAAATCTCTTGACAAGTATTTATCCATAAATGTCTTTATATCTGTTCTTGCAAAATCTTCTGTATGATAGTTTCTTGTATTATTGAATTGTACTCCAGAGAAAATCAATTTGTCTGTTATCATAACTTTCGCTCTTTCATCCACTAACCATTTAACTGGTGAAACTTCTATCCAAACATTATCACCATCATCGTAATTTCTTCCGTTGGAAAGAGTAAATGCACGGCCATAGTTTGAATTTGCTTCAACTCTTACATACCTTTTTCCATTATATTCATATTCTTCGTGTTGTTTTGGAGCAAATCTTTCATGATAATCATTATATCTTATTGAATCTGTGGTATAACTATTTCCTGTTTTTGATATATTTCCACTTCTATATGCTATTTCTAATCCTTCTTGCATATCTCTTGATACTGCTTTTTGTGGGTAATATCCATATTCTACTTCAAGAATTCCATCTCTTGCTCTTTTCCCACTCTCTCCGTTCGTGGGGATTGAACTTACCGCCGAGAATGGCAAAGCTGGGCGAGCTCCAAGATTGCGTAGGGTAACATAGTCGCAAGCTCTAGTACCATAAGAGGAAACCATGTACGCTTCATGCTCCCCATTTTTTGATTTTGTCCAATAATTTCCTATTCTTCCCTCCAAAGAACTATCACTATTTATGTAATAAAACTTAGAAACAAATCCACCTAAAAGAATAGAAAAATCTGTTATTGCTGCTCTTGTTCCTCTTTTTTTTAATATATCTAATTTACCCTCTCCAAAACATTGCTCTTCTGTTAAAAAAGTAAAATCACTCATATAAATTACTCCTCTATGCTTATAAGTTTTTTTATAATTTTTATAAAAATGTCATTTCTTTTACTATTGTAGCATAATAACTTTATTTTTACAATTTTTTTGCCTTTACTTAAAAATTTTCTTTAATTCTTCATCCGATATTATCCCATTATTTCCTATTAAATTAGTTATTTTTATATCATCTCTTTCTATTCTTTCATATGCATCTTCAATTTTTTTCTTTTGGATATTATCATTTAATAAAATACTTTCATATAACTGAACTAAATCAAAATCATTACCTATTTGTTCAAATGTTTCCATATATTCATCTGGGCATTTTATATTAAAGTAATTTATATTTATTCCATCAAACCCAGACTCACCATATTTAACATTTTCTTGTATATTTATGATTATTGCATCACGGTTAATTCTATATTTTTCTAGCTCTTCTTTGTTTAAATTAATATTCAATATATATTTAGCTCTTTTCAAAGCTTTCCTTTTATTATTTGATACTGATATTAATATCCCGTCATTCTCGAGTAAATTATCTTGTACATTTTTTAATCTTTCTAAATCATTTGTAACAATATTTACTATTCTAAATCCTTCTATAAATCTTTTTAAGAAATTCAAATCTAAATTACTACACTTTTTAAAAATTATATATATTTCTTCTTGTTTCATATTCTTTTTTTGTTTATTTAATACATATTTCACTATCTCAAATTCCATAAACTCCATTAGCTTTTTGCCATTCAATATTTGAACCTTTTCTAACTGTAACATTTCACAAATTTCAGGTTTAAATCTTTTTTCTAACTCTTTTGAAAAAACTAATGCATCAATATTCAATCTTCCAATGTACTTTACTAGTTTCTGCATCACTCTTTTCTTGAATTTACATTTACTTGATATTGATATTATAAAATTATTATCAAAATTTCTTATTTCTATTTTTCTAAAAAACTTATTCTGTAAACTTTCTTCTTTTATATATCCAATTATCATAAAAATCACCTACATACATTTAAATATATGTAAATGATTTATAATTTATGTCCAAATTAATCCTCTTTTATTGCCAGTAAGAAGGTCAAAAAAATTATTATAAAATATGGAATGGAAAGTGATTTGAATATACAACTTCTCAAAAAATTTTATTAGGGAATCTCACATACTTGTGAGGGCGCTAATAAAATTTCTTCTAGAAGTTGTGTGAAAATCAGCTTGACCGACATATTTTATAATAATTTTTTTGGCCTTCTTACTCTTTTGATTAGCAGTCCCTGATTTATAATGTAATTAATAAAATACTTATTCTACTCCTAATGACTCTGAAATTACACTCCAAATCGAATCAGGTTCTCTATCTTTTGCCCAATATGCAGCACCTGCCAAGTCATATTCTTCTATTAAAGATAATTTTGCTTTTATTGATTCTTCATCTTCTACCCATATTTTATTTGTAATTCCATTTTCCACAAATTCAACATAGTATTGTTTTAAATTATCATCCCACGTTCTTGTTGTACCTTCTGGAATTACTTCATCAATTTTTTTCATATCTATAATACTTTTTACTACTTTTCCATCTACTTCTTCCCATACTCTCGTATAGAATGGTATTCCAAGTATTAGTTTTTCGGCTTCAACACCTTCTTGTCCTAAGAACTTCTCTATATTTACCATTACCCAGTCATAGCCAGCATTTGTACCTGGCTCTGTAGAAGAATTTCCATGTTGATCATATGCCATAAATACAATATAATCAGCTACATCTCCTATAACATATCTATCATAGCACATAGACCATTCTTCACTACCATCAGGTGCTGTTACATCAACTGATAAAACTGCTCCTATTTCGTTTAATCTAGGCTTAAGTTCTATAATAAATCTTGAAAATAAATCTTTATCTTCATCATGCATGTTTTCAAAATCTATATTAATTCCATCTAAGTCATATTCTAATACTAAGCTAACTATATTCTCTATTAAATCATGTCTTAGACTATAATCTCTCATTATTTCTGATGTAGTTTCAATATATGAATTATTAGATACACTTGGCCATACTTTATATCCATTTGAATGTGCCCATTCTATATATGCTTTTCCTTCATCTCCTGCATTATCGTTAATTCTGCCTTGTCCTTCATTAACTAATGTAAACATTGTCGGACTCACTACATTTACTCCTTGTATATCTGTTCCACTTCTATCTGGAGCAGGCCAATATTCTGAATAGTAGTCCCATACCATACTTACTTTACCTTCAATTTGTTTTTCTTTTTGAATAGCTTCCCTTTTTATATATTGACTACTTAAATCCAAACTATCTGATTTTACATATCCAAGTTTCCCTGTATCTGTTCTTACTTCTACCCATCCATCTATCTCATTATTCTGATTTTCGTCATTTTGTACCACAGTAACTGTCTCTTTTGCTTCTATTTTATCCACATTTCTTGAAAAAAATGTAGGATATGCTTTTACACTATTATCTTTTTTACTATCTGCTAGAACATATTTTCTATCCAAGGAATCTACAGTTACTGTATTTGTAGATTCAATATAATTTATTTCTACATTATATGTATCTTTTAAGCTAGAAAAAGGAATATACAAAGTATCATTTCTTTCAATCACTGTTCCTGCTATTTCTATTCTTGATCCATTATTAACAATAGCATTTTCACCTACAACTATACTTGTAACTTGATTTTCTGAAGTTGTAATGATTTGATTGTATTTTTCATCATAATATATATATGGATCAAAGAAATTCTCTATATCCTCCTTAGCAATATATATTACTCCATCTTCAATAATTAAATCCTTCTTCAAATCTTGTGTAACATTACTATTATTTACAACTAAATTTGCTTTATCTACTATATCCGTATTTACATAATTTGGTGCAAGCTTTAAAATATAGAATACTATTCCTAAAAATATTGCTACAACAAATAATTTGAGTATAATTTTACTTTTAACCTTTTCTTCTCTTTTTGCTCTTCTAGACATATATCTCTCCTACATTACTTATTTTATCTTTTTGTTTTTTTCTTGTAACACTATATCATAAAAATATTCTTTGGACAAGTAATTTTATAAAGAAATCACATTATCTTAAAATAAGTTATCTACAGATTGAAAAAAAGTAGATAACTCATTTTATTTTAAAAATATATAATTAACGCTCCAATTATCAGTATAATAAATCCTAATATTTTTAGCCCCCATGCAGCTTGATTTTGATCTCCAAATCCAAATATTTTCTTTGTTATAATTCTTGCATCATATACCATAACCACACCAAGTATCACTATGGCAAGTGCTATCAAATTAACAATTTGTTCCATACTTTCCTTCCTTTATTTAAAGAATTCCACTGTATACTTACATTCAAAAGTTTCATTTGGCTTTAATGATATAATGTCTTGTTTTTGTATAAACACTCCTGTACTTTTTATTGTATCTGCTGTTGAATACCATGGCTCTATGCAAATAAATGGTGCATTTGGTTTTGACCAAATTGCTAAATATGGAAACCCTGTAAAATCCATTGTAAGTAATGTTTTTCCAGATTCCTTATTTTTCAAACTAATTTTATGTGATGTAATTCCTTTCATTATCAATGCATCATTATTGAATGTTTCTGAGCCTATAGCAATCCTTCTTTTATCTATCATTGTATTTCTAGCATATTCTGTTCCTACCAAACCATCTACTAGATATAGGAAATGAATTTTATCTTCGTCTTCTTCAAATTCTAAATAATAATTTCCTTTTTTTAGTTCTTCCTGGTCTATTTTAAATGCTGGATGCCCACCTATTCCAAAAGGAAGTGTAGCATCTCCAGTATTTATAACTTTATAAATTGTTGTTAACTTATTCTCATCTAATCTATAAGTTGTATATAATTCAAAATCATATGGATATCTATTTTTCGTTATTTTATTACTTTTTAGAACATATGAATGAAAATTATCTAGTTTCGTAATTGGTTCAAATTCAAAATCTCTTGCAAATCCATGTTGTGGCATTTCAAATATTCTGCCATTTATAATGGTTTGATTTTTCTTTAGCTTACCTACAACTGGAAAAAGTACTGGCCAATGTCTTTTCCAATATACTTTTCCATTTTCGTCTACACAGTCTAGTCCTTGGTGGATTCTTTCTTCGCCGTCTAGTTTAAAGCTTACTAATTCTCCACCCATTTTTGAGGTTAGCATTTTAGTATACATCTATGTTCTCTCCTATTCTACAAAAATCTACAAAATTTATATATATAATATTGTTTTTTTATGTAAATGTCAATACTTTTAAGGTAATTTTGTTAAAAAGACGAGACCTATTAGATCTCGCCTTTTTGTAAAATTTCTACATCTTCCTATTTGTTTATAGTATCAGTTGCAGAATTCAGTAAAAGTACACAACAGCACCGTATGGATTCAGTATTTTACCGGAACAGTTATTTATATTAATAACTTCACTCCCTCCAGTGTCTATGTCATTAACTCTAACCTCATAATCACATGCATTAATCCATCCAACAATTTTTTTACCATTATGGTATCTAACAATTTTCATTGTTTCAGGATTAATACTCACTTCCTGCTCTCCTGTAGCAAATACCTCCTTAAATGTTTTTCTCATTTGGCCAATAGTTTGGTAATGATTCAGTAATTCATAATTAATGTTTTGCCACATATATGGTTTTCTGTTAAAAGGATCCTTATACCCAGAAAGCCCTGCTTCTGTGCCATAAAACACTATTGGTGTTCCTTTCATCAGATACTGAATCAAGCTTGCCAACTTAAGCTTCTTTATACCTTCTTCCATGTCTATTTCCTCATAATTTCTTTCCCATCTTCTAAAATTATAGGTATCAAAACCATAAGGGGTTCTCCATGGTGCCTCAATATCCCATATACGTCCTGAATATGGATTTTGAAGCATTCCTTCTCCAACCAGCATTGTAATAGCTCTTGGTACATCATGGGAATCCAAGAAGTTCCAAAGAACATCTCTAGATTGATCAGGATATTTGGCAAGTTCCTCTAAAGTGTAATTAATGTGCAAATCATTCCTCCATCTGACCCATCTGAGAATTGCATCTCCAAGTGGATAGTTCATTACAGAATCTGCCTGAGTACCATCAAGCTGAGATACTTCTCTTTTAGTGTCTAAATCCCACATTTCATTTACGATTAGTACCTCTTCATTTAGCTTTTTAACATACTCTCTAAAGTTTCTTAAAAACTCAATCGGTAGAATTTCACCCAAGTCCAATCTTATTCCATCAGCACCATTCATAACATATTTTCTTGCTACCTCAAATGTATACTCCTGGTACTCTGGATTAAGTTTGTTGCATTGCGGCATATCTGTAAAACCATACCAGTAAATTGGATTTCCTTTGCTATTCCATTCAAACCATTTTGCATAATTTGAATTTCCATGAATTGCCTCTTGAAAAGCTTTGCTTCTAGCTCCCATGTGATTAAACACCAAATCTACACATATCAATATATCTCTTTTATGTGCTTCATCACATAGTTTACTAAAATCTTCCCATGTGCCAATGTATGGATCAATTATGAGTTGATCTTCCACATCATAGTGATGGTTAGTATGAGTTTGTGAAATTGGACTCAAGTATATTAAATCAAATCCTATACGTTTTATAAAGTCCAACTTCTGAATAATTCCTTGAAGATTCCCTCCATAGAAATATTCATTTCTATAGACCCCATCTGCATCTGGTCTCCAATCAGGAATAGGACTATTCCAGTCCTTTAACCGCCTTCCTTCCATATTTGTAATCTGTGGTCCTGCTCTAAAGTATCTGTCTACAAAAATCTGATATCCGGTCCGCCCTTTAAACCTATTTGGAACATAAAAATTTTTCATATAAATCCTCCTTTAATTTATTTAAATACAAAGGCTTACATTTACTTATGATTATACTCTATATACATTTTTCACTTTTGTCAATATCTTTAATAGTTAATTTAAATCATTTATCTAAATTTTTTCTTCTTTTTCTGCACAGAAAATCCAAACCTTCCTAATTTTCTTCCCATACTATAATAGTGTCCATTTGAATATGCTATTAAATTACATTTAGAAATATCAAAAGCTCCTTTTTCATCTATATACTTATCATCTGCATCTATAGATAATACTTCTGCAATAAACATATGATGACTACCAAGCTCTTTTATCTCCTCTACTTTGCACTCTATTGCTACAGGACTTTCTTTTATAATTGGGCATTTAACAAATTCTGCTTTTTCTTTTGTAAGATGCATTTCTTTAAATTTATCCACTTTTGCCCCTGTTTTCACTCCACACCAATCAGTTGCAAATGCTAACTTTTCATTAGTAAGATTAATAACAAATTCTCCTTGCTCTTTTATTAAATTGTATGAATACCTTTCTGGTCTTACTGAAATATAGCACATAGCAGGATTCGTATTTATTATTCCTGTCCAAGCCACTGTCATAATATTAGATTTCTCCATTGTACCACAAGATACCATTACTGCAGGAAGTGGATATATAAATGTTCCTGATTTCCAAACTTTTCTACTCATTTTTTCCTCCATCGGTCAATTGGGGACAGACCCCTTTTTACTCCCTAGTGCAAAAGGGGTCTGTCCCCAATTGCACTATATACTAATTCTATCTCCAAACTTTTCTTCTACAAGTTTGTGTAATCTTTTATTTTCTTCTTTTTCAAGCTTTGGATCTTCTTGTTCTATTTTTAACACTAAATCTTGAACTTCTTTTAAAATTGATACATCTTCAAATAAGTTTGCAATTTTAAATTCTGGAAGCCCATGTTGTCTAGTTCCAAAGAATTCACCTGATCCTCTTAATTCTAAATCTTTTTCTGCTACTATAAAGCCATTATCTGTTTCTTTCATTATTTTCATTCTTTCTTTAGTTGTCTTTGAATTTCCCTCATAAATCAAAATACAATATGATTGATACTCTCCTCTACCAACTCTACCTCTTAACTGATGTAATTGTGCGAGTCCAAAGTGTTCTGCATTTTGTACTACCATAATATTTGCATTTGGTACATTTACTCCAACTTCTATAACTGTTGTAGATACTAATATTTGTATTTCTCCATCTTTAAATCTTTGCATTATTTCATCTTTTTCTTTTTGTTTCATTTTTCCATGTAAGTATGCAACTGTAAATTCTGGAAAAACATCATTTTGATAATGCTCTGCAAGTTCTACTACTGATTTAAAATTATCAAACTCTTCATTTTCTTCTACTAATGGGCATACCACATATGCTTGTCTTCCTTTTGAAACATTGGCACGAATAAATTCTTCTATTCTTCTTTCCATGTTTTTCATTACTGGATATGTTTCAATTTTCTTTCTGTTTGGTGGAAGTTCATCTATTATTGAGATGTCCAAATCTCCATATAGTATAAGGGCTAAAGTTCTTGGTATTGGTGTTGCTGTCATAACTAACACATCAGGATTTGAACCTTTAGATACGATGCTTGCTCTTTGCCTTACACCAAATCTATGTTGCTCATCTGTAACTACAAGTCCCAAATTCTTAAATTCAACATCTTCTACAAGTAAAGCATGTGTTCCAATTAATACATCTATTTCACCATTTTTCAATTGTTCTAATATTTCTCGTCTTTGCTTTACTCTCATTCCTCCTAATAAAAGCTCACATTTTACTCCAAATTTATCTAACACATGCTTAAATTCGTGCATATGCTGTTCTGCCAAAATCGCAGTTGGTGCCATTATTGCTGATTGATATCCAGATTTTTCAGCTTTATATGCAGCAATAATTGACACGATAGTTTTTCCAGAGCCAACATCTCCTTGAAGTAATCTATTCATTGTTCTATTACTCTCCATATCTTTATCAATTTCTTCTAAAACTTTTAACTGTGCTTTAGTAAGTCTAAATGGTAATGAATTTATTACATCAGACATTTTTACATTTTTATCAAATACAATACCATCTGTTTCTTTGTCATATCTTGATTTTAAGCTAGAAAGTGCAAGTTGAACAGTAAGCAATTCTTCAAACACAAATCTTCTTCTAGCCATACTATACTGTGTAAAATCACTTGGAAAATGTATTTGTTTTGTTGCTGTATTTATATCTTGCAAATTATATTGTTTTAATATGTATTCTGGAATAGTTTCTTCTAATTTTCCTAATGATAGTTTTAAACCATTTTCAATAATTCCCCTCAATTTGTTTTGTGAAAGCTTATATGTAAGTGGATAAATAGGAATAATCTTGCCTGTATTTTTACTAAGTCCTTCTTTGTCAAAAACAGGTTTTGTCATCTCTATTCTTCCATATTTAATACTTACTTTACCATAAAACTGATATCTTTCTCCTACCCTAAATTTATTTTTTAAATATGTTTGATTAAACCACGTAAGTACACAATCTCCTGTATCATCTCTAACAAGCATTTTTAGCATTACTTTATTTCTTGCAAATCTTGTTTCATTCATTTGGCTTACACATATTACATCTATTAAAGCTTCTTCTCCATCAATTAATTCAGCAATTTTCTTTGGTTTGCTTCTATCTTCATAATTTCTTGGAAAAAAAGTTATTAAATCTTCTAATGTATTTATTCCTAGTTTTTGTAAAAGTGTTAAGTTGTTAGGTCCAACTCCTTTTATATATTGAACACTTTGTTTTAAATCTATCATAGATCCTCCTATTACTTTAATTAACACATATATACTATATCATATTTCTTTTACTTTTTCTATTATTAATTTTGTTAAATTTATTATTGTAATATTTGGTTACAATTCACAGCTAGTTTTCTAAACAATGTATATCTCAAGCCAAGAGTAACATTTTTGTTACAGGATAATGGTTTTATAGAATTTTGAAATCCAAAAACTAGAAAACATTATATTTAGAAAATTTTTGAAGAAGCGCGTAAGCGACTAAACGAGCATTGGTAAATGCGAGTGCGATTTGGAGCAACCTTCCTGCGTTAAAAAGAAAAATTTATTTTTCTTTTTAACATCAAAAGGTGTGCGACACCAAGGTTCAAAAAAATTTGAGAAATATACATGTTTTCTAGTTTTATTAAAATATTTTATAAAAAACCATTATTCTGTAAATCATTTTTTACATAATTTTGCATATTTCTATTTTCTTTTTGCATATTTTATAGTATAATTATATTGTTAGGGAATTTTTTATTTTCTAATATATTAAATTATTAAATAAAATATATGACATATTGTCAGAATGAGAGGTTAATATGTGGGTATTTTGGTTAATAGCTGCAGGTATATTTTTTATAATTGAAATGGCAACAATAGGTTTTTTAGTATTTTGGCTTGGTATTGGTGCATTACTTGCAATGGTAACAAGTTTTATTACAGACAGTATATTAATTCAATCAATAGTATTTGTTGTTACATCAACATTACTTTTAATATTTACTAGACCAATTGTAGATAAATTTATAAAGACCCCTAAGGAAGTTAAAACAAATGCTTATTCAATTATAGGTAAAAAAGGAATTGTTATTTCTAAAATAAATAATATTGAAGGCTGTGGACAAATAAAAATAGATGGTGAAGTTTGGTCTGCAAAATCATCGGATGATGAAGATTTAGCAGAAAACACAGAAGTCGAAATTGTTGAAATAGATGGTGTTAAAGCTGTAGTTAAAAAAACTACATCTGAATCAAAATCTACAATTAATTCTTAAAGTGAATTAATAATTTGATTTTTTATTACATTTTTATTTTTGATATTAATTTTAAAATATATATTTTTTAAATATTAGGAGGATATTTTATGTGGGTTTTAATCGTATTACTAGTAATAATACTAATTATCGCATTTAAAACAATTAGAATTGTAAAACAATCAGAAGTGTATATTATTGAAAGACTTGGTAAATTTTATAAAATGGCTGATGCTGGTCTTACAATAATCGTTCCATTTTTTGATCATGTTCGTAGTGTTGTTAGTTTAAAACAACAAACAATGGACATTCCACCACAAGGAGTTATTACAAAAGATAATGTTACTATTACAATAGATACAGTTGTTTTCTATAAAGTAACAGACCCTGCAAAAGCAGTTTATGAAATTCAAAGTTTAAAGAAAGGTATTGAATATCTAGCAATTACAACTATTCGTGATATCGTTGGTAAAATGGACTTAGATTCAACATTTAGTTCACGTGATGCTATAAATGATAAATTAAGAGTATTACTTGATGAAGCTACAGACCAATGGGGATGTAAAATTGATAGAGTTGAAATAAAAGATATCACACCACCAGCAGATATACGTGATGCAATGGAAAAACAAATGAATGCAGAAAGAAATAAAAGAGCTTTAATCCTTCAAGCAGAAGGTGAAAGACAATCTGCAATCACTCTTGCTGAAGGTAAAAAAGAAGCTGCTATACTTGAAGCAGAAGCTGATAGAGAATCTAGAATAAGAAGAGCTGCCGGTGAAGCAGAAGCTATAAAGAAAGTTGCTGAAGCTAAAGCAGAAGAAGTACATATGGTATATGATGCAATAATGAGAGCAAAACCAGATGAAAAATTAGTACAACTTAAATCTTTAGAAACATTAAAAGAAGTAGCAAATGGTGAAGCAAATAAAGTATTTATTCCATTTGAAGCAACTAATACACTTTCTTCTTTAGGAGCAGCTGCAGAAATGTTTAAAAACGATAAAAAAAGACCTAAGAGAAGTCAAATAGTAGAAGAAAATAATGATGATCATGGTAATGGCGTAACTATAGAAGAATAGTCTAATAAAAAGTTGAACAGAAGGACACTCCTTTCTGTTCAACTTTTTATATTTTATACATACTCTATTGGCACATAATAATTATTATTGTCTATTGCAATTATATTCTCCATCATACATAAAATAATACCATTTCCGATTTCCACTCCAAATTTATTTACAACATCAAAATTCTTTATTGCTGTTTTTCCAGGATTAGCACTTTTCTTTATTTCTACTGGGTAAACTTTATTATCATAAAATACTAATAAATCAATTTCTTTTTGATTGGTATCTCTGTAATAATATAATTTAGTTCTAGGATCTATTCCATTATTTGTATATGACTTGATAATCTCACTGATTATATACGTTTCAAAAATTGCCCCATTATATGCACTTTTCTCTAATGTTTGACTACTCATATACCCAGTTAAATAACATGCAAGTCCCGTATCCATAAAATAAATCTTAGGTCTTTTTATTGCTTTCTGTATATTATTATTTGAATATGATTGTAACATAAAAATCAAATTCGTGTTTTTTAGTATAGAAATCCATTCATCAACTGTTTTTGAATCTATTCCAATATCATTAGCTATATCCATCGCATTATACTCTTGTGCTGTTCTTGCTGCTACAGATGACAAGAATTTGAGAAATTTAATCTCATCTTTAATATTTATTAGCTGTCTAATATCTCTTTCTATATATGTTCTTATGTACGTTTCATAAAATTGTTCTCTATTTCTTCCATCTTTATTATTCACTTCTGGGAAGCTACCATTAATAATTTTCTCAAATATTTCACTAGTTGATTTTGTTTCTGTTCTTTCTTTATTTTTTAACATAGCAATGTCTGGTAAAAATATAGGTTCTGATTTGTTTTCTATTTCCCTTTCTGAAAAGCCATATAAATCAAGAATTCCTATTCTACCTGCAAGCGATTCACTAACATTTCTCATTGTTTGAAAAACTTGTGAACCAGTTAAATAATATAATGTCCCTACTTTTTTTCCATCACCAAACATTTCATTTTTTCTCTCATTGTCTACTTTAAGTTTTATATATGATAACAAATCCGGAGCATATTGGAATTCATCAATAATAAGAGGTGTTTCGTAAGTTCTTAAAAATAATTCTGGATCTTCTATTGCTTGACTTCTTACTATCAGATTGTCTAATGAAACATAATTTATTTTTTTGTCAGAAATAGATACTAGATGATTTAGCAATGTAGTTTTTCCAACTTGTCTAGGTCCTGTAATCATTATTACTGGACAATTATCTATCAAACTATTTAAACTTTTCTCAATTGTTCTAGTCTTATATTTCATCATCACTTATCATTCCTTTCAGTAAATATACAAATTAGAGTAAAAAATTCTACTTATTGAATATTATTCAAATTCCTTGTATATATTATACTTCATTTTTAATAAAATGTCTATTATTTTTAGATAAATTTGGAGTGCAATTCCGAATTTATCTAATTTGAATCATTTTTATTATAAAGATAATTTTTTGTCTCCCCTTGTTCCAAATACTTAGTTCCAAGCATTTTATCTGGTAAATATTGTTGCTCTACCCAATGTCCTGGATAATCATGTGGATATTTGTAACCTTCATGATATCCAAATTCTTTCATTCCTTCAGCTGGTGCATTTCTTATGTGCATTGGTATCTCTCCTGTATCTTTAGTTCTTACATCTTCTAATGCTCTATCAATTGCTAAGTATGATGCATTTGATTTTTTTGCTAAAGCTACATATATTGCCACTTCTGACAAAATTATTCTTGCTTCTGGCATTCCTACCATATTTACTGCTTGCATTGCTGATGTTGCTACTACTAATGCATTTGGATCTGCTAATCCCACATCTTCTGATGCACAAATTACTATTCTCCTTGCTAAAAATACTGGGTCTTCTCCTCCATCTATTGCTCTTGCTAAATAGAATACTGTAGCATCTGGATCACTGCCTCTCATTGATTTAATAAATGCACTAATATTATCATAATGACTATCACCATTTTTATCAAATACTGCTTTTCTTCTCTGCACACATTCCGCTGCAATTTCATCTGTTATATGAATATACCCATCTGCTTCCATATTAGTTGTTAAAACTGCTACTTCTAATCCATTTAAAGCTGTTCTTACATCTCCATTAGATACCTCTGCAATTTTTCTTAATGTTTCATCTTCTATTTTTATATTATAGCTTCCTAATCCTTCTTCACTAACTAGTGCTCTTTTTAATACTTTGTATATATCATCTTCAGTAAGTGGATTTAATTTACATACCATAGATCTTGAAATTAAAGCTTTGTTTACTTCAAAATATGGATTTTCTGTAGTAGCTCCGATTAAAATAACTGTTCCATTTTCCACATATGGTAAAAGTGCATCTTGTTGCAATTTATTAAATCTATGAATCTCATCAATAAACAATACACATTTTCCACTTGGATTTAAAAGTAGATTTTGTGCATCTTCAATTGCTTTTTTTATATCTCCAATTCCTGCAGTTACTGCATTAATTCTTGTAAATTTGTATTTAGTTGTATTACTTATTACTCTAGCAAGTGATGTTTTACCACATCCTGGAGGTCCCCAAAGTATAATGCTGGATAATCTATCTGCTTTTATTGTTCTGTATAGTATTTTATCTTTTCCCAGAATATGTTCTTGTCCAACATATTCATCCAATGTTTTTGGTCTCATTCTATATGCTAAAGGCTCTTTTAAATCCATAATATATTCTGTCCTTTCTTCACTACATTCCTAAATATTTTAATCCTTGTTTTATGATTTCTTCTACTGATAAATTTTTAGTATCAATATTTGATATAGCAAGGTCTATATCTTTTCTTGCATAGCCTAATACTTGTAATGCTTCAACTGCATCTCTTGTTTTATCATTTTTATCAATGGTTTTAATTGGAACAAACTCTGTTTCTATTGCATCCTGTGTTTTCATTTTATCTTTTAATTCCAATATCATTCTTTGTGCTGATTTTGCTCCTATTCCAGGTAAACTTTTAAGTGCATTTACATCTCCTGAAATAATGGCTAACGCAAAACTTGATGGAGATATATTTGATAAAATAGTTAATGCTGATTTTGCCCCTACACCACTTACACCTAATAATTGTTCAAACATTCTCAATTCTTCATTTGTGCAAAATCCATATAGGCTAATATCATCTTCTCTAACTCTCATATATGTATGTACTTTCACAGTAGTTCCGATTTCTCCTAATCTTTCAATTGAACTTCCAGACATAAATATTTTATATCCAATACCACCTACATCTATTACAACATTGTCTATATTTTTTACTTCTAAATTTCCCTTTATATATGAAATCATTTCTATTCCTCTTTTCTTCAATTTTATACTTTAGATATTTTATCATAATTTTGAAAAAAAGCAAGATTTGTTGCAAATTTTTGTTTGTATATATGTCTTCATTTGACCTTCCCATTCCTTCATGCTATAATCATTTTAATGATTAAAATAATGAGAGGGAAATATATATGGAAGAAAGTAACTGGTTAAATAGAACAGAAATGTTAATTGGAAAAGAAGCAGTAGAAATTTTAAAGAAGTCCCATGTAGTCGTATTTGGATTAGGTGGAGTTGGTTCTTATGTTGTAGAAGGATTAGTTAGAGCTGGAGTTAGTAATATTAGTATAATTGATAAAGATATTGTTGATATTACAAATATAAATAGGCAAATAATTGCAGATACAAAAACAGTTGGGAAAGCTAAAGTAGATGCACAGGAAGAGAGAATAAAAAAAATAAATCCAAATGTTAATGTAATTAAAATAAAGGAATTTGTAAATAAAGATAATATTGAAGAGATAATGGAAGAAATAAAAAATATCAGAGAAAAAAGTAATAACACTAAAAATATAAATAAAAAAGTAGATTATGTAATAGATGCTATAGATACTGTTAGCTCAAAGTTAGAAATAATAAAATATTGCTATGAAAATAAGCTAAAAATAATTTCCTGTATGGGTACAGGAAATAAATTAGATGCAAGCAAATTTGAAATTGCTGACATATCAAACACATCTGTATGTCCTCTTGCTAAAATTATACGAAAAGAATTGAAAAAATTAAATATCTACAATTTAAAAGTTCTATATTCTAAAGAAAATCCAGTAAAAACAAATACAGCTTCACCTGCTAGTATTAGCTTTGTTCCATCTGTTGCTGGTTTATTAATTGCAGGTGAAGTTGTTAAAGATTTAGTGCAAAATAAGTCCAGTCCCTATTGTTCTAAAAATAAAATTGTTACTACTACGAAATCATAAAATTTTAAATAATTAAAATTTAAAATTTCTTTCTTCAAAACCCTTGTAATTTCTTCATTTTTATGATAAACTTATAAATAGTCAATTTTATTTATGCATATGGGAGGTGCAAAAACATGGCAAAATGTGAAATTTGTGAAAAATCAATCGCACACGGAAATAAAATAAGTATAGCTCGTTCTCATGTAAGTAGAAGAACTTCTAGAACTTTTAAACCAAATTTAAGAAAAGTTAAAGCTATTGTAAACGGAGATACAAAAACAATATCTGTATGTTCAAAATGCTTACGTTCTGGAAAAGTTACTAGAGCTTAAGGTTATGTTTAATCATAATTTATATATATTTTATTACGCGTAATAATGTAGGTTCATCCTACATTTTTTTATTTTTTCATTTTTTATTCTTTTATTTTTATATTCTTTTTGTTTAATATTTGTCCAAATATTTTCCATATTTATTAACTTTTATTTATTTTTTGTATATTTTGAAAATTATTGGAAAATATATTACTAAGATTATTTTAATTGGAGGTTGATTTTAATTGGGTATAGAAAAACATTTAAGTATTACTGGAACATCAAGTGTTTCATGGAAAGACGCTGTTGTACAAGCAGTAGCTGAAGCTTCTAAAACAATAGATTATTTAACATCAGTAAGAGTCATTGATCAAAGAGCAAAAATTGACGGACGTAAATTAATTCAATACTACGTAGATTTAGATTTATCTTTTGTAATAGATAGAGATAGGGATTAAAGGAGGAATATATGAAAAATATTGAAACAAAACAAGAATATTTGGATTATGTAGATAAAAAGTCTCCAAATTCTCCCATACTGAAAAATTGTTTTAATGCCTTTTGGGTTGGAGGATTAATTTGTTCTATCGGTCAAATAATATTTGATTTTTGTAAATTCAAAGGATTAGAAGATACTGCTTGTTCTACTATTGTATCAATTACTTTAATCGGTCTAGCTGCACTTCTTACTGGTCTTAATATATTTAACAAAATTGGAAAATTTGCTGGTGCTGGTTCTCTTGTTCCTATAACAGGTTTTGCAAATTCAATTGTTTCTCCTGCCATTGAGTATAAATCTGAAGGTTATGTAATGGGAGTCGGAGGAAAGATGTTCACTGTAGCAGGTCCTGTACTTGTATTTGGAATTTCCGCTTCCGTTATAGTTGGAATTATT
The DNA here is from genome assembly GCA_946495655.1 of uncultured Clostridium sp. Taxonomy (GTDB): domain Bacteria; phylum Bacillota; class Clostridia; order TANB77; family CAG-508; genus CALXVA01. Next base: position 1,602 of record CAMMDS010000027.1, on the reverse strand, counting down.
GCTACATTCTTTTTCTAAAAATCTTTTTAGTTTTATATTATTTATCACATGAAAGGAAAGATTTATTTATGAGAAAATTAGGTAATCAAACTATTATGCTAACTACTCCTCCATACATTTTGGAAACTTCTTCTATTGTTGGTCCAAAAGAAGCTGAAGGTCCACTTGCTAAATACTTTGATCAATGTTTAGAAGATGAATTTTGGGGAGAGAAAACTTGGGAAAAAGCAGAAAGTAAAATTATTAAAGAAAACGTAAATTCTGTAATTGCAAAATCTGGTATACCTAGTGCCTCTATAGATTATTGTTTTGCAGGGGATTTATTGAATCAATGTATATCATCAAGTTTTGGATTAAGGGAAACAAATATACCATTCTTCGGAATATTTGGTGCTTGTTCTACATTTGTAGAGGGAATGTGTTTAGGTAGTTTATTTATAGATGGAGGAGCTGCTCAAAATATACTTTGTGCTACTTCTAGTCATTTCTGTAGTGCAGAAAAACAATTTAGATTTCCTCTAGAGCTTGGAAATCAAAGACCACCTTCAGCCCAATGGACTGTAACAGGTTCAGGTGCTGCAATACTTTCTAATACCAATTTAGATAAACAATGCCCTCAAATCACATATGTAACACCTGGTAAAATTGTAGATATGGGCGTTAAAGATGCTAATAATATGGGTGCTGCTATGGCTCCTGCTGCACTGGATACATTAATAACTCATTTAAGAGATACTGGGAGAAAGCCAAGTTATTATGACGCCATTATTACTGGTGATTTAGGATATATTGGCAAAGAAATTTTAACAGAAATGGCTGAATCAAATGGCTATAATATAAAAAACAATTATAATGATTGCGGTGTATTAATATTTGATAAAGAAACTCAAGATACTCATTCAGGTGGTAGTGGATGCGGTTGTGTTGGTTCTGTATTTTCAGGTTACTTTTACCAGATGTTAAAAGAAAAGAAAATTAATCGTCTCTTATTAATAGCAACTGGTGCTTTAATGAATTCAACAAGTAGTCAACAGGGTGAAAGTATTCCAGGAATAGCTCATGCTGTAGCCATTGAAAATTTAGGAAATTAATTAATTTATATCTTCATCAAAATATTTTTAGAATCATTAAACTTTTTAAAAGATTTTTTAGATATTATTTTATAGAAAGGACTATATTTATGGAATTTTTACAAAGTATAGACTGGATGCAATTACTCAGATGTTTTGTTGTAGGCGGATTAATCTGTATTATAGGTCAATTGTTAATTGATAAAACCAAACTTACTTCCGCCAGAATATTAGTTACTTTTGTTACCGCTGGAGTAATTTTAGGTGCTCTTGGAATTTATCAATATGTTATAGATTTTGCTGGATGTGGTGCAACCGTTCCTCTTTTAGGATTTGGTGCAAACTTAGCAAAAGGTGCTATTACAGAAGCCCAAAGTTCTGGACTTTTAGGTGCATTTATTGGTGGTGTAAAAGCTTCTGCTGGTGGAATTGCAGCTGCAATATTCTTTGGATATATTGCATCATTAATTGCAAAACCATAATGTTTTGCATATTCACGGAATTTATGATTCCGAAAAGGAAATTGACAATA
>CAMMDS010000026.1 GCA_946495655.1 uncultured Clostridium sp. | reverse complement strand
CAATATTTTAAATATGGGAAAAGAAGATAATAAATTACAAAATGTTGGCTAAATTTAAAAATAGTCATAACGGAATATTAGGACAATAATAATATTAATTATATTATCAACAGTAACAATAACTGCAGTATTAGGAGATAATGGGTTAATAGAACAAGCAAAAAAGACAAAAAATATAACAGAAAAATCAATAGAAGACGAAGCAGAAAAATTAAATAATTTATCACAAGAGTATGCAAATTTGATGGCAGAAGATGAAGAAATAGAGAGACCAAAAACAGTAGCAGACTATAAAGAAAGTGGAGAAGTATTTGATGAAACAAAAACAATATATGATGAAAAAGAAAATGAAATAACAGTACCAGGAGGATTTAAAATAGCATCAGATAGTGGTGATACGGTGCAGCAAGGAGTAGTAATAGAAGATGTAAATGCATCAACAAATTCAGCAGTACAAGGCAGCCAATTTGTATGGATACCAGTAGGAAAATTTACAAAAGATAATGGAGAAGAAAGTAATGAAATAATACTAGGCAGATATACATTTGATGAGACATATGGGACACCTAATTTAGAGCAAGCAGCATATACAGGAGAAAATCTAGAAAACTATAAAGAAGAAATAGGAATAGAAGTATCATATGCACCTAATGTAAAATTTATAGAATATTCAGGAACACATAGAGATGGAGTAGCAAGTAGTGGATTAGATGGATTAAATGCAACAGCAAAAGATTTAGGAGCATGGATAGATAGTGTGAAAGAAAATGGAGGATATTATATAGGAAGATATGAAGCAAGTTATGCAAGTGGAACGAGTGTAGAGAATTATAAAGCAGCAACAAAAGTATCAGAAGGCAATTCTATATCATCTATGTCATATAATCCAGGAACATTATGGAATTTTATTACTCAATTAGAAGCCTCAAAAGTAGCAATAAACACATATGCAGATAGTTCAGTAGCAAAAAGTGATTTAGTGAATAGTTATGCATGGGATACGGCGATAGTGTTTATACAAGAATGTGGAAAAATAAATTATGCTAATCAGGATGGATATTCAATAAATAATAATCTAATAAATACAGGGACAGGGCAAGACGAAGTATGTAAAATAAATGATATAGCATCAAATATAATGGAATGGACAACAGAATACTCTAGTTACAATAATAGCAGTAATACTAGCCCTTGCATTGGTAGAGGAGGCTATTATTACGACAGCAATCCTTTTGCGACTATTCGTAGCACCGATAGTGCGACTAACAAATACAGTAGCGTTGGGTTTCGTCTCAGCTTGTATATGTAGATTTGAAGTTTAATGTAAAAAAGATGGGATGATTAAATATAATATTGAAAATAAAGGTAAAAAATAAATAAAATCATATTGACTTGAAAAAAATGAAAGTATAAAATGAATAAGAAGAAATTGAAAGATAAAAAAGAGAGGAGAAACAAGATGAAAGCAGAAAACGTTGAGGTTGTAAGAGAGAGAGAGAGAGAGAGAGTTATATTCTAGAGAAAGAATAAAATGTGAGAAAGGAATAACAATAGTAACATTAGTGATAACAATAATAATATTAATTATATTATCAACAGTAACAATAAATGCAGTATTAGGAGATAATGGGTTAATAGAACAAGCGAAAAAGACCAAAAATATAGCGGAGGGATCAATAGAAGACGAGAAAGAAAAATTAAATAGTTTATCGCAAGAGTATGCAAATTTGATGGCAGAAAATGAAGAAATAGAGAAACCAAAAACAGTAGCAGACTATAAAGAAAGTGGAGAAGTATTTGATGAAACAAAAACAATATATGATGAAAAAGAAAATGAAATAACAGTACCAGGAGGATTTAAAATAGCATCAGATAGTGGTGATACGGTGCAGCAAGGAGTAGTAATAGAGGATGTGAATGCATCAACAGATGAAGCAGTACGAGGAAGCCAATTTGTATGGATACCGGTAGGAAAATTTACAAAAGATAATGGAGAAGAAAGTAATGAAATAATATTAGGAAGATATACATTTAGCACAACATCACCAGGAACACCAACATTGGAGCAAGCGGCATATACAGAAGAAAATCCAGAAAACTACAAGAACTCAAAACTGATAGAGGATTATCATGATGAATATTCAGGAGCACATAGAGATGGAGTAGCAAGCGGTGGATTAGATGGAATAAATGCAACAGCAAATGATTTAGGAGCATGGATAGACAGTGTGAAAGAAAATAGTGGATATTATATAGGAAGATATGAAGCAAGTTTTGCGAGTGGAACGAGTGTAGAGAATTATAAAGCAGCGACAAAAGTATCAGAACATAATTCGACATCATCAATGTCATATAATCTAGGAACATTGTGGAATTTTATTACAGAATTAGAAGCATCAAAAGTAGCAATAAACACATATGAGGATAGTTTAGTAGTAAAAAGTGATTTAATGAATAGTTATGCATGGGATACAGCAATAGTGTATATACAAGAATGTGGAAAAGCAAATTATGCTAACCAAGATGGAGAATCAATAAATAGCAATTTAACAAATACAGGAACAGGACAAGACGAAGTATGTAAAATAAATGATATGGCATCAAATATAAGAGAATGGACAACAGAATACTCTAGTTACGCTAATTACAGTAATGGTTACCCTTGCACTAATAGGGCTGGTAGTTACAACTATAGCAATTATTACACGGCCTATCGCAACGGCACTAATACAACTAATAGTCTTGACTTTGTCGGTTTTCGCCTCAGCTTGTATATGTAGAGTTAGAGATAAAGATTAGCTTATAAAGTAACAGTGGAATTATATAAAAAGATGGTAATATATGATAAATATGTTACCATCTTTTTACAAGTTTTAAGATATAAGAATACTTCATCGAATTTAAGTATTTATTTGCTTTATATAAAATTAAAAAAATTTCAAAAAAAGATTGACAATTGAACACATACTCAACTATAATATATTAAGAAACAGTTGAATAAATATTCAATTAAAGGAGGAAAATATGTCAAAAAATGAATTTATTTGTGATTGTAATATAATTCATCAAGATGTTGTTGATAGTACTTTAAAAAAAATGCCAGAACAGGATGTATTTAATAAATTAGCTGAATTTTTTAAAATTATAGGCGATACAACAAGAACTAAAATTTTATTTGCATTAGATGCAAATGAAATGTGTGTATGTGATATAGCAAATGTATTAAACATGAGTAAATCTTCAATATCGCATCAGTTAGGAACATTAAGAAGAATGGGAATAGTAAAATGTAGAAAAGATGGAAAAGAAGTATATTACACATTAGATGATGAACATGTTAAACAAGTATTTGAAGTTGGAATAGAACATATAGAACATAAAAAATAATGTATGTAATTAAATTATTAAAATAAGAATGGTTTTGTGCTGTTTAGTATTTATCATATTAGAAAGGAAGATGTTGATTATGAAATGTAAATTAAAAATAAAAGGATTGGATTGCGCAAATTGTGCAGCAGAATTGGAAAGAGCAATTCAAAAAATAGATGAAATAGAAAATGCTAATATTAGTTTTATGACAGAGAGAATGGAATTAGAGTATGGAGAACAAGATAAAGAAGAAATAATTAAGAAAGTAAAAAAAGTAATAAAAAGAGAAGAACCAGATGTAACAATAGAAGAGATTTAGGAGGTACACTATGAAGAAAAAAGGTATAAAAATATTAATATCTATTGTGCTATTTGTATTTGCTATGGTTATTAAATTTGAAAATCCATGGATAAATAATGGGATTTTCATTGTAAGCTATATCATTGTTGGCTTTGAAATATTAAAAAAAGCCATTAGAAATATTTTTAAAGGAAAAGTATTTGATGAAAACTTTTTAATGTCTATTGCAACTATTGGAGCTTTCGCAATAGGTGAATTTCCAGAGGCTGTTGCAGTAATGTTATTTTATCAAGTAGGAGAGTTGTTCCAAGATTATGCAGTAGATAAATCAAGAAAATCAATTACAAGTTTAATGGATATAAGGCCTGATTATGCTAATGCATATAGAGATGGAAAATTAGAGAAAGTAGATCCAGATGAAATAAAAATAGGAGAAACTATAGTAATAAAACCCGGAGAAAAAGTTCCATTAGATGGACGTATAATAGATGGAAAAACTACTTTAGATACAAAAGCTTTAACAGGAGAATCTTTACCAAGAGAAGCGATAGAAGGAGAAGATATCTTAAGTGGATGTATTAATTTAGATGGTACAATAAAAGTAGAGGTAACAAAAGAATATGGAGAGTCAACAGTTAGTAAAATTTTAGATTTAGTTGAAAATGCTAGTAGTAAAAAATCTAAATCAGAGAATTTTATAACAAAATTTGCAAGATATTATACACCAATTGTGGTGGCTATTGCTTTAATACTTGCAGTTGTTCCACCTCTTGTTATAAAAGGTGCAATTTTCTCGGATTGGCTATACAGAGCTTTATCATTCTTAGTTGTATCTTGCCCATGTGCTCTAGTAATATCAATACCTTTAAGCTTTTTCGGGGGAATTGGTGGAGCATCTAAAATGGGAATATTAATTAAAGGAAGTAACTATTTAGAGCTATTTGCAAACACAGAAATAGTAGTATTTGATAAAACAGGAACTTTAACAGAAGGTGTGTTTGAAGTACAAAGAGTAGAACCTGTTGGAATTACGAAAGACGAATTGCTAAGAATAGCAGCATATGCCGAGAATTATTCAAATCACCCAATTTCTAAATCTGTGAAAAAAGCATATGGAAAAGAAATTGATGAAAAGCAAATAATTGATTCAAAAGAAATATCAGGACATGGAATTTCAGCAAAAATTGGAGAACAAAATGTATTAGTAGGAAATGAAAAACTAATGAATGAAAAAAACATTGAAGTTACAAAATGCAATGACGTTGGTACAATTATATATGTTGCAATAGAAGGAAAATATGCAGGATACATTCTAATTGCTGACAAGATAAAGGAAGACTCTAAAAAAACAATAGCAGAGCTAAAGAAAAATAATGTTAAACAAACTATAATGCTTACAGGAGATAGAAAAGAAGTAGGAGAAGCTGTAGCAAAAGAACTAGGGTTGGATAAAGTATATACAGAATTATTACCAGATGGAAAAGTAAAGAAAGTAGAAGAGTTATTAAAAACAAAATCTGAAAAAGGAAAACTAGCCTTTGTTGGAGATGGAATAAATGATGCACCTGTTATAGCTTTAGCAGATATAGGAATTGCAATGGGAGGTTTAGGAGCAGATAGCGCTATAGAAGCAGCAGATGTTGTAATAATGACAGATGAACCATCGAAAATATTAAATGCAATAAAATTATCTAAAAAGACAATGAGAATTGTAAAAGAGAATATTGTTTTTGCAATTGGAGTTAAAGTTGCTGTTTTAATATTAGCAGCACTAGGATTATCTACTATGTGGCAAGCAGTATTTGCAGATGTAGGAGTATCAGTACTAGCAATCTTAAATTCTTTAAGAGTATTAAGAGTAAAATGAGAAATTGGGGTCTGTCCCCAATTTATCATTTTAAATTTGCAACCAATAAAGTGATATGGTATAATATGGACAAATTTATAGTAAAACTAGAAGGAGAAATATGATGGATTATTCTATAAAAAATACAACAAAGAAGCAAAGGGCGGAATTAGTAAAAAAAGCTTTGACAATATCGCTTTCAGGAGCAGATATGCCAACAGACGAAACAATAAAATTGACTAGAAGATATATAGATGGAGAGATTGAATTAAAAGATTTACAAAAACAAGTAATAGAAAAGTATAGAAAATAGGAGGATAAAATGAAAGATCCATATATACAACCTAATGGAACTTTAAAAAATAGATTGGGAATAAAAGAGTATGAAGAACTAAATAATGCAGAAAAAGATATAGGATTTGTAAAGCTAATTGATATAGGTGAATCCTTCAAGCAGAAATACAATAAAGAATATCTAAAATCACTTCATAAACATATTTTTGAAGATATATTTGATTGGGCTGGTGACTTTAGAACTGTTCCACTTGAGAAAATAGAAATTGTTATACCGGGTTTGAGCTTGCAATATTCTCTTCCGAAAGATATAGACAAAGATTTAGATCAAGCTTTTGAAGATTTAAATAATATGGTATGGTCAGGCAAGAATTTAGATCAAATAGTTCCAGAATTTACTAGAAAGCTTGCTAGAATTTGGAGAGTACATCCTTTTAGAGATGGGAATACAAGAACAACATTGGCATTTGCTGAAAACTATGCTAGAGAACATGGTTTTCCTATGGATATGGGGATATTGTTAGATAATTTAACTAGAATAAAAAATGAACAAGGAAAAGTTACTAGATATAGCATTAGGGATAAATTTGTATTAGCAGCATTGGATGATAAAGATTATCCAGAACCAGAATATTTAGAAAGATTAATTAAACAATCAATTCAAATGGGTATAGAAAAGGAAAAAGAAAAGCATAATATATTATTAGGAACGCAGAAAAATGATGATGAATTAACTATTTGAAATTGCGAGAGGAAAATATGAACATAAATATATTAAATATTAGTGAAGTAAAGAAAGATTATGTGGAAATCAAAGAATTATATGAAGAATCATTTCCTAGAACAGAAAGATTTCCTTTTAATTATATAATCAGAAAATCTAATAAAAAAGATATACAATTTGATGTTGTATATGATGAAAATAAAATGATAGGAATGTCGTATATAATACTTGAAGGAAATATTGCATTTATTTTGTATTTTGCAGTAAATAATAAACATAGAGGCAAGGGTTATGGCACAGAAATATTAAAACAAGTAAAAGAAAAATATAAAAATCATACAATATTGCTAGAAATTGAAGAGATAAAAGAAGATAGCTCAAATTATGAACAAAGAATAAGAAGAAAAGCTTTTTACGAAAAAAATGGCTTTTTTGGTACTAATAAGCTTATAAAAGAAGGACCTCATATATTTGAGATAATGACGACAAATGCAAATACTAGCTTTGATGAAAAACTATTTAGACGAATTTATAAAAAGATGTTTAATGGTATAGGAAGATTAATAGTACCAATTTTTATTAGAATGAAAAATTAAAAACAATAAGATAAAAAGGGGAGAAAAAATTGAAGAAAATAATATTTGGTTTAGGGATAGTTTTTTTATCCTTAATAATTATTTTAAATATTATATATACGACAGGGATTGATGCAAAAGAACATGTAACAATAGAATTTAATAGTTTTATATATGTAATTGGAATTATTGGAGTAGGAATAGCTATATTCCTTTTAGCTAAGTTTATAAATAAACATTTATTTAATGATACAGAAAAGAAAAATAGGCGTGAGTTAAGAATAATTTTATTTCTGATAGCTTTAATTGCGTATATTGCATTTATGATTGTGTGGAATATCTGGATACATCCTGCTATTGTAGGAGATTCAATACATGTTTGTAATTTGGCACAGACATTTTATAACAATAATCCATATTTGTATTTGTCTGGCAATACATATTTAGGTCTTCCTCTATATGAATATATGCAAGCATATCCACAACAAATTTCATTAGCATTTGTTTTTAGTATAATTTTCCATATTATGAGATTTGATTTAATATATTTGCTTAGAATATTCAATGTTATTTGTATTGTATTAATTGTAATTGCTTTATATAAAATAACCAAAAGACTATCTAAAGATTATAAAGTAAATAAAGTGTTAATGCTAATTTTAATATTAACTTTCATATCTATACCAATGCTTTCAACATTCGTATATGGAGATATTCCAAGTTTAGCATTTTGCCTATTAGCAGTATATTTTATGATGAAATATACTGAAACTAAAGTAATAGGTTACCCTATTTTAGCAACTATTTTTACAATGATAGCATACATGATGAGAATGAATAGTTTGATTTTCATAATTGCAACTGTAATATATTTGATATTAACTTTATTTAAGAATTGTACGAAGAAAAAATGGAAAGAGAATCTAATAAACGTTTGGGTAGTCGTACTTTATGTAGTAATTTCAATTCTCCCAACATCATTAATTCAAGGATATTATTCAAATAAGTATGATTTAGATGAGAGCAAACAATATCCTACTATTAGTTACATATTAATGGCGATGGAAGAAGGACCAAGAGGAAATGGATGGTATAGTGAAGAAATAGCTGAAAGTGCAATAAAAGATCCAGAAATGGCAAGAAAAGAATATCCTCAAAGAATAAAAGATAGATTAGAATATTTTGTAAGTAATCCAGGATATACTTTCAAATTTTATTTAGATAAAATTACGTCTATGTGGACTGAAAATACTTATTCAGCCATAATGAACAATACTTTAGAAGATGACACTCCAATAAATAATTTAAAAGAACCACTAACATTTTATCAAAAAGCATTATTAATTGTAACATGCGTGTGTTGTTTGATAGTTTTAATACAAAATAGAAAAAACTTATCTATGGAAATAATATTTTTGCTTACAATATTTATTGGTGGATTTGCATTCCATATATTGTGGGAAGCAAAATCTAGATACATAATTCCATATATAGTTGTTTTAATACCTATTGCAAGTATATGCATTAACAAAATTGATCTTAAAAGTATGAAAATTTTTAGAAAACGAATAAAGGAAAATAATTGAATATGAATATTCTAAAACCGCAGAAAGCACTTTTTAATGGAATAAAAGTAGCTAAATTTAATGATACTGTAAATGAATTTAAAGAAGATAATATAGAACAATTCAAATTTGAAAATGAAGATACATCAGGAATAGAAATCTATGATGCAGATTTTGAATATTGTGAATTTGATAAAATTACTATGCTAAATGCTAAGATAGAAAAAGCTACTTTTAAAGATGTAATCTTTAAGAATTGTAATTTCTCAAATACATCATTTATGAATACAACTTTTATTAGATGTGAATTTAATAATTGTAAACTAGAAGGATGTAATTTAGCAGAAGGAATACTACGTAATGTTTCTTTTATAGAAACCAATGCTAAATATATAAATTTATCTTTAGCAACATTGGAAAAAGTGGTGTTTGAAAATACTATACTTAAGAATAGCTATTTTCAAGAAAACAAACTAAAAGAAGTGTATTTTAAAAAAGCAGATTTGACTCAAGCACAGTTTTTTAAAACAAGTTTAAAGAATATTGATATATCTGAAGCGATAATAGAAGGAATAGCTATATCGATTGAAGATATAAAAGGAGCAACTGTTGATCAAATGCAAGCACTGGATTTATTGTATTTAATTGGAGTTAAAGTAAAGTATTAATAAAAAAATAAAGTTAAATCGATAAGCGTTTAAATTATATATGAATATATAAATAGAGGAACTTGATTAAATGGAAATTAACGATGTAGGAGAAAAAATAAAGGGAATATTAAAGAACAATTATAAATTAATTATTTTTGTAATTTGCATATTAGGATTTTTAATTATAGCACATAACATATTTGAAAAAGAAATCATGCAAATAGATACTAATGTATATAATTTTATATTTGAATATTTTATATCAGATTATTTTACACCAGTAGTTAAATTTATTACAAATTTTGGTGGAGCCATATTTTTAATTAGCTTGGTAATAGCTGTATTTATATTAGTAAAAAATAAAAAAATAGGTTTATACATATTTATAAATTTATGCTGTGCAACAATTTTAAATATTTTACTTAAGAATATTCTGCAACGACCTAGACCAACTGGATTTAGATTAATTGATGAAACAGGTTATAGTTTTCCATCTGGACACTCTATGATAAGTATGGCTTTTTATGGATACCTAATATATTTGATTTATAAAAAGGTAAAAAACAAATACTTAAAATGGACAGGAATTATAGGATTAAGTATTCTGATTTTCTGCATTGGAATTAGTAGGATTTATCTAGGAGTGCATTATGCAACAGATGTTGCTGCTGGCTTTTTAGTAGCAATTGCATATTTGTTAGTATATATAAAAGTTACTAAGAAAACGATTGAAAGTTAAAAATAATATATTTTTAAAGATGGAAAGGATGATTCTTTAGTGCAAGAGAAAATTAAAATTGATGAATTTCAAAAATATATTAATACTGGAGAATTAGATATTGCTTTTGATAAAATAGCCAATAAAGCTATTGCTCTAGTTAAAGAAATTGCTATAATGAAGGAACTGTCTATAGAGAATCTGAAATACTTGAAAGATATAGAGGATTTATTCTACAAGTTCGAAAGATTATTTGAAGAAAATAGTGCATCTTTCCAATCGATACCAACTTTAATGAAAAATTTTCAAAGATGGAATATTGCTCCAGAGGATGATTTTGGTACAACTAAAGAAGAAAAAATAAATATATATATTAGAGATTTTAACTCAATAATTTCTGAATTTGAAGAATATGAAAAAGTAAAAAAAGAAATACAAGAAAAAGGTTATGAAAAATTAAGAGATGATAAAATTAAAAAACTAATTTCACTTTTTAAAAAAATGTTAGAATACAAAGGAAAAAGTTATAATGAAAATTGGAATTTCGGTGAGTGGATAGAAAACATAGACAAATATTATCATTTTTATCACGAAGAATTATCAAATGTTATAGAACAAATTGATTACGATACTATGTATCGCAATATATATGTGGATTATCAAGTTTGTATAAAAACAGATAATATAGAGAATATTATTGCTTTAGATGAATTATATGATATTTTAAGCTCAGAAAATGATGGATATAAAGCATTTGCTGAGTTTTATAAAGATATAGAATTACAAGAGGGACAAACTTATTCTGATTTATATAATGAAAAAATAGAGAAATTTGTAGAGCTTTTTAAAGAAATGCTGGATTTTATTAATTTTAAATATGAAAAAAATGATTTTTTCAATTTGAAGGTATTAATTAGAAATAATTTTCCGTATTATCAAGATAATTTGACTTCATTAGATGTAATGATGAGTACTCCTACAGAAACATATATATCTTTATTAAATAATATGGATATGATATATAATTATTTTTCTAAAACATACAGAAATCATGAAGAAAATATGAAAAAATATGAAGAAGAATTAAAAAATGCAGAACTTGATTTTACAGATTAGAACTTTTAAAAATAAGGAGAAGTTTTTATGGATAACATATATGAATTATTTTTAAGTTTGGATAAATTAACTAAAAGTATTTATGAAAAGCATTATAACTCAGAGAATTATGAGGTTATTTTTAATGAAGATGGTCTACTATTGGTGAAGAAAACTAATAATGAAAGTATTAACTTAAATCATGAAAAAATCATATTGGATGTTGTAAGAAGTATGTCAAAAAAATATAAGCCAGATGGAATTGTACATATTGATTTAAGTAATGAGATTAAATCAATTCTAGAAAAAATCAAAGATGATGAAATTGTAAGAGGTACTGATAATAGAATTACGTGGCCAATAAGACAAGCACTTACTAAAGCAATTATTTTAAAAAAGAATAGTATTTAGTATATAAAAAATTCTGAAAAGTATAGAAGAATATATTTTCGGAATTTTTTTTATGTAATAGGAAATTTCTCATTTCCTATTACATAAAAAGGGCTGAAATCGCTATCGCCTTTGAGATTTCCTTCTTTTAGTCGGAAACTCAAATCGGCACGAACAAAGGGCGACCAAGGTCGCTTTGTTCAGCAAATTACCAACATGTAACTGCAGATACAACTGTAGGAGAGGTAGTAAATAATCCAGCCTTTAATGGCTTTGGAGAATATATTTTTCCACTAAACAGTTATACTTCATATGATAATATGAAAATCAGTAATATAAATTCCTTATTACCTTATCACAGTCATATAAATACAGATACAACAATAGAAGTAATTAACTATATGTTAGATGAAGTAAGTAGTGGAGAAACAATATTTTATAATATTTATTCTGACGAAGAAAAAAGAGAAGACTCATCAAAAGAAGATACAGGACTATTTTTCTTTAGAGGAAATCCAGATGCACCATTTGCAATAGTATGCAGTGGAGGAGGATTTTCATATGTAGGTTCTATCCATGAAGCATATCCTCATGCATTAGAATTAAGCAAGCAAGGATACAATGCATTTGTTGTTCAATATAGAACAGATGCACAAGAGGCAACAGAGGATTTGGCAAGAGCAATATCATATATTTTTGAAAATGCAGATAGCTTACAGGTATCAACAGATAATTATTCTTTATGGGGAAGTTCAGCAGGAGCAAGAATGGTTGCATATATTGGAACATATGGAGTAGAAGCATTTGGGGGCGATAATCTTCCTAAACCTGCAACTATTGTTATGGCATATACAGGACATACTGAGTATTCAGAAGATGATCCACCAACATTTATTGCAGCTGGCTCAAATGATGGAATTGCAAACCCAGCCACAATGGAAAGAAGAGCAAATAACTTAAGAAATGCTGGCGTAGATGTAGAGTTTCATGAATATCCAAATTTAGGCCATGGCTTTGGACTTGGAATTGGAACATCTGCAGAAGGATGGATAAATTCTGCAATAGAATTTTGGAAGAAACACATGTAAAGTAATAGATGAATAAAAATAGGTAGTTGTAGTGAAGAGTAAAATACTTATAGGCATACGATAAGAAAAAAATAAAGTATGCCTAAAACATACTTTATTGTATATATTTTGAAGATAATTGTTTACTACTCATCAACATCAATTAAATTACTAACATATTCTGTTTTTCCACTTAGAACATCATCATAAAAATTTTGCTTCCAGTCAATAAAATTTATACTTTCTTGCAATTTTTTCTGCTTTTCTAATAGATGTTGTTTTTTGGTGGCAAGTATCTTTTTTCTTTCAGGTATTGTAGAAGGACCTTGTAAACACAAGGCTAAGTATTGTTTCATTTCTTCAATACTCATATCACAGTTTTTTAAACAGGATAGTGAATTAATCCATGCTACATTGTTATCATCAAATATACGATAATTATTCTTGTCCCTTTTTACATTAGGAATAAGACCTTCATTACAATAATATTTCAAAGTTTCGTAAGACATACCAACCTTTTCACAAGTTTTCTTCATAGAATACATATGCGTACCTCCAAAAAATTAAAAAAATTTTTTTAAAAAGTATTGACCGATAGTAACTACCGACATATATAATTATATATGCAAATTAAAATATAAGTCAAGAAATTGCTTAAAATATATTAAATTGATAATAATTTATAGAAAGAAGTGATATATATGGAATTTGTAAAACTTAATGATGGCAATAAAATGCCAATAGTAGGATTTGGAACATTTCAGTTAACAGATAAGGAGGTGTGTAAAAAAGCAGTTTTAGATGCACTAAAAGTAGGATATCGTTTAATTGATACAGCAGAGTCTTATGCAAATGAAGAATTTATAGGCGAAGCAATTAAAGAAAGCAAAGTACCACGTGAAGAAATCTTTGTTACAACAAAAGTATTTATCTATAATGCTGGATATGAAAAATGTAAAAAAGCAATAGATGAATCTTTAAGAAAATTAGGATTAGACTATATTGATTTATACTTAATACATCAACCTTTTGGAGATTATTATGGTTCATATAGAGCAATGTGCGAGGCACAAAAGGAAGGAAAAATAAAATCAATAGGTATTTCTAATTTTAGACCAGATAGATTAGTAGATTTATGTATGAATCAAGAAATTAAACCAGCAGTAAATCAAATTGAAATAAATCCATTTGACCAAAATTATGAAGAAGAAAGAGTAATGAGAGAATATGGAGTTCAGCCAGAAGCGTGGGCACCATTTGCAGAAGGAAAGAACGATATCTTCCATAACGAAATATTAACAGAAATAGGAAAGAAATACAATAAAAGTGTTGCACAAGTTATATTAAGATGGCTAGTACAAAGAGGAATCGTAGTACTTACAAAATCAACAGATATAAATAGAATTAAAGAAAATTTTGATATCTTTAATTTTGAATTATCAAAAGAAGATATGAAGAAAATTAAGGAAATAAATACTGGTTCTTCACAATTCTTTAATCATTATGACCCAGAGATAGTAAAGATGTTAAATAATTTACATAGGAATTTGAAGAAGGAAAACTTCCAACAGAATTCATTAAATTAGCAAGTGTTGTAACTGCTAGTGGAACAGGTGCAGAAATGAATAGTGGAGCAGTTATTACAAATGAAGACAAAAAGCTTAAAGCAGGAATGCTTGGTGCTTTATCGGATTTTGTAATACTAGAACCAGCACTTACATTAACAGTTCCAATGAAACAAGTAATTTCAGGAGCATTTGATACATTAAGCCATTGTATGGAAACATATTTTGGAAAGCCAGCAGAGAATAATGTATCAGATGAAATTACAGAAGCTATTATGAGAAATGTAATTAGAAATATTAGAGAAGTTATCAAAAATCCAGAAGATGTAAATGTAAGAAGTGAACTTATGTGGGATTCTTCACTTGCAGAATGTGGATTATTAAAACTAGGTAAAATCACAGATTTTCAAGCACATCAAATAGAACACCAATTAGGAGCATATACAGACTGTAACCATGGTCAAGGTTTAGCTATAATTCATCCTAAACTATACAGACATATTTATAAAGAAAATATTTCTAAGTTTGCTTGTTTCGCAGTAGAAGTTTGGAAAGTAGATAGTAAAGACTTAAGTGAGGAAGAAATAGCAGCAAGAGGAATTGAAGAACTAGATAAATTTATAAAAGAAATTGGATTACCAACAACTTTAGGTGAAATAGGAATTACAGATAAAAACATGTTAAAACAAGTAGCAGATTCAAGCAATATTACAAAAGGATGTTGCAAGCAATTAACACATGATGAGATATATGAGATTTTGGTGGAGTGCTTATAGTTAAGAAAAATCGACTGTAACAGGTCGATTTTTTTGCGTGTACAAATCCATTATTAGAATGTTGTATAAAAAAGTAATATATGCTAGAATAATGAAAGAAAGTATTAAAAAATGAGTCATAGAGGAGGTACAAAATGGTACTCTGGCTTTTATATATGTTTTTTGTTATAGGAATACCAATAATTTTTTGTATATTATTATATAGGTTAAGAAAAAGAATTCCTCATGGGCATATTATTATGCCAATCATAATAGGAATAATTGCATTGAGAACAGCTATTCTTTCACTAATGTATATGATTGTACCTGTTATTTCAGATAGTTCCTATGAACTTTTTAAATCGTGTTTAATATTACTAATACAATATTATTTTTATGCTATTGTAACAATGTGCTTTTATATCGCCTCTTATATTTTTATGAAAAAAGATAAAAAATTTATAATTTCTACCATAATAATTACAATCATTGTTGCTGTACTAATATATTTTTTAGGAGGAATCATGTTTAAAGAACGTGAAAGACCTGATGATTTGTACTTAAGAATGCAGGAGTTTGATGCGAATAATGATCTTGTAGGATTAACAAAACAAGAAGTTATTCAGCTATTAGGAAAACCAAGGGAATTAGACGAAGATACTAATTATATGGATTTAGAATACTATACTTTTAGTGCAGGAACTATATATGAAGGAATAATTTGGGGAGATATTAATATTTTTACAACGAATCATTATTATAACTATTCAGTGTATTTTGATGAGACAGATAAAGTAGAATATACCTCATTGAAAGAGGTTGTTTAGAAATAGTGAAATAAATTATAGCGCATCAACTATTAGTTAATAGACTTCAAACATTTTTGTACTTCCGTCTGAGCAATAGAGCTGATATAATATTTATATAGAAAAACAAAAAGAAAGGAAGGAATCTTTATGGAAAAAATAAAATTAAATAATGGCGTAGAGATGCCAATGTTAGGAATAGGAACATTCTTATTAACACCAGATCAAGCAGAAGAATCTGTATATAATGCATTAAAGGCAGGATATAGACTAATAGATACAGCAAATGCCTATGTTAATGAAAGAGGAGTAGGCAGAGGAATAAAAAAATCAGGAGTTCCAAGAGAAGAGGTATTTTTGGAAACAAAATTATGGCCAGCATTTTATGAAGAAGAGGACCAAGTAGAAAGAACATTAGAGAGATTAGGCACAGATTATATTGATTTATTACTTCTTCATCAACCAGCTGGAAATTATAGAAAAGCATATCAAATAATGGAAAAGGCAGTAAAGGAAGGTAAAGTAAAAGCAATAGGATTATCTAATTTTAATGAAGAACAAATACAAGAAATATTAGATAATTGCGAAATAAAACCAACTGTATTACAAACAGAAGCTCACCCATATTATCCTCAAACAGAAATGAAAAAATTCTTAGATAAAAATGATATCAAAATTCAAGCATGGTATCCACTAGGACATGGAGATAAAGGATTAATTAACGAACCAGTATTTAGTAAATTAGCTGAAAAATATGGAAAAAGCAATGTTCAAATTATTTTAAGATGGCATGTGCAAGCTGGAAATATTGTAATACCAGGTGCATCAAATCCAGACCATATTAAAGCAAATATAGATATCTTTGATTTTGAATTGACAGCAGAGGAAATGGAAGAAATAGCTAAGATAAATAAGAATAAAAGATATTATGAGGGAACACCAGAATTACTTGCAAGTTATGCAGCAATGAAACCAGATTTAGATGGACAAAAATAATATATATGATTGCAAAACTAATTTAAAATAAATATTTATTAAAGATAATTATTTTATACGACTTAAAGTATAGAATAATTATCTTTTTTATGATATATTACTTAAAAAAGAGACAAGGAGTGTAGTATGATAAAAATAAATTTTGAAGGAAATAAATCAGTAGCATATGATTATAATAAGCAAATTGGTGAATGTGATTTTATAGAAAATGAAAATACTTGGAATATAGTTCATACAGAAGTTGATAACGCCTATCAAGGACAAGAAATTGCAAGAAGATTAGTGGAATGTGTTATTGAAAATGCAAAAAAATGCAATAAGAAGCTAATAGCTGACTGTTCGTATGCAAAGATAGTTTTAGATAGAGTAGAAGGTGGAAAAATGTATAAAACAGTTGTTATAGATTATTCGCCAAAAGCAGATGATATGGCACAAAAAATAGAAGAAAAAGCAAATGAAATGTTGCAAGAGGGTTACGAATTAATTACTATGTCAATTACAGGAACAGCAAAAGCGATTTTAGTATTCAAAAAATTTGAGAAAAATTAGACTATATAAATTTAGAGCAGATAATTAGTTGTTAATTATCTGCTTTTATGATAATATAAAAGTAATTTTAATTAATGCATATAATAAAAAGATAGAATCGTTTGAAGAATATATAAGAGATGATGGCGTGATAACATGAGAAGAAAATATAGAGGTTGATTGGCATGATGATTATGTTGAAATAGTTTTAATAAGTGGAGAGCAAGAAGATGATACTTATCAATTAAAGCATAAATAGAAATACAAATTACAATTTGTAGGGGAGATATAGTATGAATTATAGAAAAGCAATATATAAAGATATTGAAGACATTTCAAATCTTGTTACTGACCTACTCGGAACTTGTAATCTGAGTTCTAATAAGTCAGTATTAGAAAGTAATATAGAAGAAATATCCAAAACTATCGATAACTATTATGTATGTGTTGACAATAACAAAATAGTAGGAGCCTGTGGTATAAGTGATGTCCAGAAACAAGATAATTATAATTTAAATCTAAAAAGCATAAGAGAAATTTTATATTTAGTAGTAGATAAAGAATATCAAGGAAAAGGAATCGGAACAACGTTATTAGAACTGTGTAGTAATAGTAATCAAAATAATATTATTTATGAGGCGTGGGGGGATAATGGTAAATATGCAAACTCAAAATTTATACTAGAAAGATGTGGCTATGTGCTCTTGAAAGATTTAGGTAAAAACTATTATAAAGAACATCATTATTGTACCAAGTGCGTGAATAGAAATAAAGAATGTAATGAATGTATTGCTCAAATATGGATTAAATATAAATAATTAAATAAGTTATATGTTTAAATATAAAAGGTCAGAGGAGGAGAAAAATATGATTAAATCAATTGTGTATAAAAGTAGTACAGGGCATACAAAACAGTATGCTGATATGTTAGGAGAATCTTTAAAAATTCCAGTCTACAATTTAGAAGAAGCAAAATTAAGCCTAAAAAAGAATGATGAAATTATATTCTTGGGATGGGTATGTGCTACAAAAATACAAGGGTTAAGTAAAATAAAAAGATATAATGTTAAATGTATAGGAGCAGTAGGAGCATATCCAGCAGAGAAGAATTATATTGAAAGTTTAAAAAAGGCCAATAACGTAAATGTTGAATTATTTTATTTAAGAGGTGGACTAGATTTTAATAAATTAACAGGATTAAAGAAAAAAGTGATACAATTCGTTAAAAATATGATGGAAAAAGAAAATAAGGCAGAGAATCAAGAAATGATAAAATTATTTAAAGACGGAGGCAACTATGTTTCTGATGAGAATCTTAAACCTATGTTAAAATATATAGATAGTAATTTGTCGAGGAGGTAAATTATGAAAAGAAAATATTTAATAATATTAATAGTCTTTGTATTATTGGGTGCTATTATATTCCTAGGATATAACATTTATATTGATATTAACTATGTACCTAGAATAGAGTCATTCGAAGAAGTTAATATCACATCAAATGAAATAGTGCAAGACACTTCGCAAACCTTGAATCTTATTTTATAGTATCTAATATAATATTTTTGAAGAAATTTTTAGTAATGAAACAGAACTAGAAGAATTTTTAAAGAAATATTCGGAACGATAAATTACAATTTACGAGGTAAAAGATGAAGAATTTTAATTTATTTGAAGACAGTAACGATATGAGACAAGCTCCACTAGCAAGTAGAATGAGACCATTGAAACTAGATGAAATAGTAGGACAACAACATATTATAGGAAAAGACAAACTACTGTATAGAGCAATAAAAGCTGACAGACTAGAATCTATTATATTATATGGTCCACCGGGAACAGGAAAGACCACTATTGCAAAAGTAATTGCAAATACAACAGATTCCTATTTTTGCAAACTGAATGCTACGAATGCAGGAATAAAAGATGTTGAAAAAGTAATAGGAGATGCAAAATTTAATTACGGAGCATATAAAAAGAAAACAATATTATTTATAGACGAGATACATAGATTTAACAAAAATCAGCAAGACTATTTGCTTCCTTTTGTAGAAGATGGCGTTGTTACTTTAATTGGTGCAACCACCGAAAATCCATATTTTGAAGTAAATACTGCTTTGCTTTCAAGGTGCAGAATATTCGAACTAAAGCCTTTGGAAAAAAAGGATTTAATAGAAGTAATCGATAGAGCGTTATCGGATAAAGAAAGAGGATTAGGAGAAGTAAACATCGTTATTGATGAGGAAGCAAAAGATTTTTTAGCAGATATGGCAAATGGAGATGCTAGAAGTGTTTTAAATGCTTTAGAATTAGCATATCTTACAACTCCACCTGAAAAAGATGGAAGCATGCATATTACACTTGCTGTCGCTGAGGAATGTATCCAGAAAAAAGCTATAAGATATGATGGAAATGGGGATAACCACTACGATGCTATTTCTGCATTTATAGAATCCATGAAACATACAGAACCAGATGCTACTTTATATTATCTTGCTAGAATGTTAGTAGCCGGAGAAGATATAAAATACATTGCAAGAAGAATATGTGTATGTGCATCAGAAGATGTAGGACTTGCAAATTCGCAGGCCTTGGAAGTTGCAACTAGCGCTATGCTTGCTGCTGAAAGAGTAGGGATGCCAGAGGCTGCAAAAATTATAGCTCATGCAGCTTTGTACGTGTGTTGTTCTCCAAAGTCAGATGCGGTATATGGAATTTTAGAGGCAATGAAAGATGTAGAAAAAACAGGCAATATTCCTATTCCACCATTTTTACAAGATTCAAGTTATAAAAATGCATATAAGTTAGGAAGAGGAATTGGATTAGATAATATACACGCATTTCCAAATCATTATTCTGGAAAGCAATGTATGCCAGAAGAATTAAAAGATAAAAAATATTTTAAATTATCGGGAACAGGAAATGAGAAGAGAATACAAGAGTTTTTAAATTACCTAAAAGATAATTTGAAATAGAGAAAATATGATATTAACAAATAATGTTATTATAAAGGAATGTTATTAGAAGAAAAGTGATTTGAAAGTGAGAAATATTATGAAATATATAGCTTTGCTAAGAGGAATAAATATAAGTGGCAAAAATAAAATTGCAATGAGTGAGTTAAAAAAAGAATTTACTAATTTAGGATATAAAGGAGTAATTACTTATCTAAATAGTGGTAATGTTGTTTTTGAAAGTGATATAAAGGATAAAAATTTAATTAAAAATAATATACAATTAATGATAAAAGATAAATTTGATTTTAACGTACCAACCTATATTATAACCTCGCAAGAACTAGAAGAATTGATGAGTCATAGTCCAGGCTGGTGGGGAAAAGACAATAAAGAGATATATGATAATATAATATTTATTATTCCACCAACTACTTATAATGAAATATTTAATACAATAGGTTCTCCTAACGAATATGAAAAAATACAAGAATACAAGAATAATATTTTCTGGTCTTTTGATTTAAAAAATTATAGAAAATCTAATTGGTGGAGTAAAACAGCGAGTACAGAAATAAGTGATAAAATTACCATAAGAACTGCTAATACCATGAGAAAAGTATTAGAAATATGTAGAAGACAAATTACAATTTATAAGGAGAACCATTATAAATTCTCTTTTTTTATTTGCTGATTTGATAAATTAATCTAATTATGATAATATCTGG
>CAMMDS010000025.1 GCA_946495655.1 uncultured Clostridium sp. | reverse complement strand
AGAGAGAGAGAGAGAGAGAGAGAGAGTTATATTTAAAGAAGAAATAGCTTTTATTAATAATGCAAAAAATAAGGATAGATTGTCATATAACAAAAAAGAGAAAAAAATCAAATTGTTATATGATGACCTGTCCTTTTTGTAGTTAAAAATAAAGATATTACAGAAATATTACAAGCATATTAAAATATATTACAATAACAAAAAGTATTGAAAAGAGACGTGCTAATAGTATAAAATATAAACATACAAAAAATAAACAGTAAGTATTTAAGCATTAAAATGAATAAGCACAAGAAAATAAGAAATACTAAAAGAAAAATATAGGAGGAAGAACAAAAATGAATAAAGAGAAAATGGAGAAAATGCAAACTTTTCAAGAAACGTCAAATAGTAAAGGTATTACACTAGTTGCCCTTGTAATAACAATAATAATTATAATAATCTTAGCGGTAGTGGCAATAAGTTTTGCATTTGGAGATAATGGATTAATAAAAAGAGCAGAAGATGCGGGAGATTATTATGCAAATGATACAGCATATACAGAAGGTTCAATAACAAATGTAGAGAGCTATATAAATGACATATTAGAAGGAACTGGAGGAAATTCAGGAGGAGGAAGCACAACCGAGGATGGAGTGCCAATACCAGCAGGATTCTATTATGTAGGAGGAACAAAAGAAGAAGGAGTAGTAATTTCAGACAATCCAGCAGATGAGAATAAAGGAACCAGCCATAGCGTAGCAGAAAATGAGCTAGAGGGCAACCAATTTGTGTGGATTCCAGTAGAGGATGATAGCTTGTTCGAGAGATACGACAATTATTCGGAAGGCGAATTATTTGAAGGAATAGTAGACATGTGTAGTGAGCCATATGCAGGAGGATACACAAATGAAGAAAAAGAATTCAATGAAATGAAAGCAAGTGTACTAGCAAATAACGGATTTTATGTAGGAAGATACGAAGCAGGAACAACTAATCCAAATAGAAATGAAGAATCAGGCACAGAAGATAAAGTTTTAATACAACAAGGACAATATGTATATAATTATGCGGGTTGGAATGATAGTGAAACAAATGCAATGAATGGCGAAACAGGAGGAGCAGTAGAGCTAGCAAAGAATTTTGATACAGCCAATGGATACAAATCAGTAAAAAGTACATTAATATATGGAGTACAATGGGATGCGATAATGAACTTTATAGACCCGAAATATGCAACAGAAAATTGTGATGCTAGTTCATTTGTAGTAAATTCAAGCGGAAAAGGATGGTACGAGCAAAGTTCACCAACATTAACAGGATCAAATGGAAATTATGCAGTGAAGAACATATACGATCTTGGAGGTAATGTATTCGAATGGACAATGGAAGCAATTGAGATAGAAGACTACACCAGTCGAGTTTATCGTGGTCGGTGGTTACAACCTTTCGGGTTTGAGGTTTCCAGCTTCTTCTCGCTACTACTATCCCTCTAGTAGGGACGGCCACATCGGATTCCGACTAGCTTTATATTTGTAGCACTGAACGGGGTATGTAAAATTGGGCATGTAAAATTTTGTAAAGGGCATGTAAAAAATTTTGTGTAAAAAATAAAAAGGAAAAAAATACTTCTTTATGATAAAAAATAATCATATGGAGGTATTTTTTTATGAGTAAATATTCAGAAGGGTCAAGTTAAAAGCTGCAAAATATTACCTAAATAATGCTGGTTATAGTGTAATAGTAAAACATTTTTAATTTTTTACTTGCAATTACCATTTTTTGTGGTATAATATTTGATATTGATTACAAAAACCATTGAAAAAGCAAAGTAAGTTTAACACTAGTATTTGCAAGAGAGATAGGTCATAGGCTGGAAACCTATCAATATTTGTTAAGCTGAAATTTCACTTTTGAGGTTCTTTTTTGAAAATTAGTAGGAAAAGACGGGAAGCCCGTTATAGCTAGAATGAGGTTAATTAAATTTAAAAAAATAATAGAATTAAAAGTATTTAAATTATTAATATGTTTTAGAATTAATTAATAAAATTAGGTGGTACCACGGTTATTAAAGCTAGTCGTCCTATATCTTTGTAGGAAGATTAGCTTTTTTGTTTTATGATTTAAAAAATGGTAATTAGGTAAGGTCTGTCCCCAAAACGACAAGTATGTCGTTTTAAGGCCTGTCCCTATAACGACAAGGAGGAAATTATGGAGGAGCAAATTAGTAAAATTAAAGAAGTAGCTTTAGATCAAATTAGAAAGGCTACTAATGCAAAAGAGTTAGATGATGCAAGAGTTAAATACTTAGGAAAAAAAGGAGAGCTTACTTCTATATTAAGAGGTATGGGAAGTTTATCTCCAGAGGAAAGACCTGTTATAGGAAGTAAAGTTAATGAAGTAAGAGATGAACTTGAAAACTTGATTAAAGAAAGAGAAGAAGAGTTTGCAAAACTAGAACTTGAAAAGAAGTTAAAAGAAGAAACAATTGATATTACACTTCCAAGTACTAAGGTAAAAAGAGGTAGTAAGCATCCTTTAAATAGAATTATAGAAGAGGTGGAAGATCTATTTGTTTCTATGGGGTATGATGTTGTTACAGGTCCAGAATTAGAGACAGATGAATATTGTTTTGAAAGATTGAATTTACCAAAAGGACATCCTGCTAGAGATATGCAAGATAGTTTCTATATTACAACAGAATATTTATTAAGAACTCAAACTTCTGCTGTTCAAGCAAGAACAATGATGGCAAATGAAGAGAAAACACCAATTAGGGTTATTTGTCCAGGAAAAACATATAGAAGAGATGATGATGCAACACATTCTCATCAATTTAGCCAAGTAGAAGGATTAGTAATAGATAAAAATATTTCATTAGCTGATTTGAAAGGTACATTAGAAGTGTTTGTTAGAAAAATGCTTGGAGAGAATCTAGAATTACGTTTTAGACCAAGTTATTTCCCATTTACAGAACCATCTTATGAAGTAGATGTTAGCTGTTTTAAATGTGGTGGAAAAGGATGTAATCTATGTAAACAAACTGGATGGATTGAAGTTTTAGGTTCTGGCATAGTTCATCCAAATGTGCTTAAAATGAATGGTTATGATCCAGATAAATATACAGGATTTGCATTTGGAACAGGTTTAGATAGATTAGCTATGTTTAAATATGGTATTACAGATATAAGGCTTTTATATCAAAATGATGTAAGATTTTTAAATCAATTTGACAGATTGGATCGTTAGTTTGAATTAGCTAGTAAGTATATATATTATTTTTTAATACGAAATACCGAAATGTGATTGGAGTAAGCTTAAAAATTCTTAATTAATTTTATGGAAAGAGTTCATCTCTGATGGAAGGGTGCCATAAAATTAATTTAGAATTTATTAGCTTATGTATTGAGCCGAGGTATGAGTAATTAAAAAATAATATATATACTTACTAGCTAGAAGAAAAAGTAAAAAATATAAATTGGTTTATAGGTGAATCCTCTATTAAAAACCTAAATATATTATACAAGGAATGAGAATAAAAATGAAATTAAGTACAAATTTTCTTAAAGATTATGTAGATATAGATGTAGATGTTAAAACTCTTGCTGAAGATATGACAAGAGTTGGAAATGAATATGATGAAGCAGGAAAATTATTAAATGCTACTAAACTTGTAATTGGAGAAGTTAAAGAATGTAAAATGCATCCTGATTCAGACCATTTGCATGTATGTAAAGTAGATGTGGGAGAAGAAGTGTTAAATATAGTTTGTGGTGCACCAAATGTTAGAGAGGGGCTTAAAGTTATAGTTGCATTAAATGGTGCTGAACTTCCAGGTGGAACAATAAAAAAAGGAGTTATTAGAGGAGAAGAATCTAATGGTATGTTATGTTCAATGCTAGAACTTGGCTTAGAACATAAATATGCTGATGAAGTTGATAAAACAGGTATACATGAACTTCCACAAGATGCGCCTATTGGAGAAGATCCTATAAAATACATGGGACTTGATGATGAAGTAATAGATTTTGATTTAACAGCAAATAGAGGTGATTTGCTAAGTATACTTGGAATGGCATATGAAGCAGGAGCTATATACGATAAAAAGGTTAAAGAGATTGATTTATCACATGGTGAAAATACAGAGAATATAAATGATAGTTTTAAAGTAGAAGTAAATACTGAGAATTGTTCTATTTTCTTAGCAAAAAAAGTTAAAAATATTCAAATACATGAGAGCCCAGCATTTATAAAAAATAGATTAATTGCATCTGGAATAAGACCAATTAATAATGTTGTAGATATAAGCAATTATGTAATGCTTGAAACTGGTCAGCCACTTCATTTTTATGATGCAGATACTCTAAAAGGCAAAATAGAAGTAAGAATGGCAAATGAAGGAGAGAGTTTAACTACATTAGATGGAAAAGAAAGAAAACTATCAGTAGGAGATATAGTTATTTCTGATGGAGAAAAAGCAATAGGATTAGCTGGTGTAATGGGTGGATTAGAAACAGAAATTACAGATAATACTAAAAATGTTCTTATAGAAGCAGCTATATTTGATGGAGTAAAAGTAAGAAAAACTTCAAAAGAAATACTAAGAAGTGAAGCAAGTTCTAGATTTGAAAAAGGATTAGATCCAAATAGAACATATATGGCAATAGAAAGAGCATGTAAATTATTAGAAGAATATGCTAAAGGCGAAGTTGTTGGTGGAACTGCTAAATATGATAAATCCGATTTAGCAAATAGAGATATAGAGATTTCTTTCAAAAAAATAAATGATGTATTAGGAATGGATATTTCGAAAAAAGATGTTTTAGATGTATTTAGAAGACTTGATTTTGATGTGATATTGGATGGCAAAAAATCTGATTTTACAGAGACCGAAAAAGATTTAGAAAAATATGAAAGCATAATTGTATCTGTTCCAAGAAGAAGGGGAGATATATCAATTAAAGAAGATTTAATTGAAGAAGTTGGACGTATATATGGTGTGGATAATATAGTTGGTAGACTTCCAGAAATGCCAATGAAAGCAGGAAGCTATGATAAAGTAACAAGAGGAATAAGAAACAAAATGGTTGATTTAGGATTAAATGAAACTTTATCATATATTTTAGTAAATGAAAAAGAAGCAAAATTCTTTACAAAAGATGATACAGAAGTAGTAAAATTGTTAGATCCAATGACAGAAGAAAGAAATGCTTTAAGACACAGTATTCTTCCATCTCTACTAAAAATCTATGAAAACAACAAAGCGAGAAGTAACAAAGATGTATCTATATTTGAAATAGGAAAAGCTTTCTATAAACAAGGAGAAGAATATGGAGAGAATAATAAAATAGCAGCACTTATGGCAGGAGATTTTTACTTAGGAATAGATACTAAAAAACAAGCTGATTTCTACATTATAAAAGGAATTGTAGAAGAATTACTTGATTATTTAGGATATGGAAATAGATATAGTTTTGTAATAAAAGAAGAAAAGTTACCAGATGAGGTACATCCAGGTCAATCAGCTCTAATTTCTGTAAATAATGATATTGTAGGATTAATCGGAAGAGTACATCCATCTATTTCAAAAGAAGCGGTTTATGTATTTGAAATTGATTTGGATAAATTGCTAAGTAAAAAAGTAGGTAAAATGAAATATAAAGAAATTTCAAAATATCCAAGTGTAAAAAAGGATTTAGCTGTCGTAGTTGATAAAAATGTAACATCAGAAGAAATAGCATTACTTATAAAAAAGGCAGGAGGATCTTCTTTAACTAACATAGATGTATTTGACGTGTATACAGGAAAAGGAATAGATGAGAATAAAAAGAGTATTGCATATTCTCTAACATTTGAAAAAATGGATAGAACTTTAACAGATGAAGAGATAAATGCAAGTTTAGAGAAGATAATAGAAATGTTAAACAAAAAATTAAATGCAGAGCTTAGAAAATAATTAAAAAAGCAAATGAAAGTAAATGTTTGGTTTCATTTGCTTTTTTATGTAATAGGAAATTTCTTATTTCATATTACATAAATAGGGTTAAAATCGCTATCGCCTTTTGGATTTCCTCCTTTTAGTTGGAAACTCAAATCGGCACGAACAAAGGGCAACCAAGGTTGCTTTGCTCTAGATAATATATAATCCTTTTTAATCCAAACTGCTTAGTTACACATGTTTATAAAATTTTCAAAATAATATTTTAATTGAAATATTGAAAATAGAAGAAACTTAGTATAAAATAAAACAAAATAAAAGAACTGAAGATATGAGTAAAAATGAAAAATGGAAGGAGAACGCCAAATGGGAGAAAACGTTGAAATTGTAAGAGAGAGAGAGAGAGAGAGAGCTATATTCTAGAGAAAGAATAAAAGGTGAGAAAGGAATAACAATAGTAACATTAGTGATAACAATAATAATATTAATCATATTGTCTACAGTAACAATAAGTACAGTTTTGGGAGATAATGGGTTAATAGAACAAGCAAAAAAGACCAAAAATATAGCAGAAGAATCAATAGAAGATGAGAAAGAAAAATTAAATAATTTATCACAAGAGTATGCAAATTTGATGGCAGAAGATGAAGAAATAGAGAGACCAAAAACAGTAGCAGACTATAAAGAAAGTGGAGAAGTATTTGATGAAACAAAAACAATATATGATGAAAAAGAAAATGAAATAACAGTACCAGGAGGATTTAAAATAGCATCAGATAGTGGTGATACGGTGCAGCAAGGAGTAGTAATAGAGGATGTGAATGCATCAACAGATGAAGCAGTACGAGGAAGTCAATTTGTATGGATACCAGTTGGGAAATTTATAAAAGATGATGGAACCATGAGTCAGGAGATAATACTTGGAAGGTACACGTTTGCAGATGATGAAAAAGGTACACCTGAATTGCGTCAAGTAGCGTATACAGCAGAGAATCCAGAGAGCTATAAGGAGTCGAAAATAATAGAAGAATATTATGATGAATATTCAGGATTACATAGAGATGGAACAGTAGATAATTCTAACCACCTAAATGATTTAAATGCATCGGCTTATAATTTAGGAGCATGGGTTGAAAGTGTAAAAACAAATGGAGGCTATTATATAGGAAGATATGAAGCAAGTTTTGCAAGTGGGACAAGCACAGCAAATTATAAAGCAGCAACAAAAGTATCAACAGGATTTTCAGAAGATGAAATGTCATATACAAGAGGAACATTATGGAATCGTATTACTCAATTAAATGCATCGAAAGTAGCAATAAATACATATAAAGACAGTATAACTGTAAAAAGCGATTTAATGAATAGTTATGCTTGGGATACAGCAATAGTGTACATACAAGAAGCAGAAAATATAAATTATGCAAACCAAGACGGAATATCAATAAATAGTAAATTAACAAATACAGGAACAGGGCAAGACGAAGTATGTAAAATAAATGATTTGGCTTCAAATGAAAGAGAATGGACAACTGAATATTCTAATTATAGAGACAGTATATATTCTTTTCCTTGTGTAAATAGAGGAGGTTCTTTCAACACGAGTACTTATCATACAACCTACCGCGTTAGTACATTTTCAAATGATAGTTTTAGTACCGTTACTTTTCGATTGTGCTTATATATGTAAAATTAATAAAAACTGTTAATATTAATCAATATTGACAGTTTTTTTCTAAATATTAGTCGTAAAATATACAAGTAAATATTGACATTTACATAAAATTATGTTAATATTTACTTGTATCACCTATGTGATATAATAAATTTGAAAGGAGAGGTACGTGTATGCCGTGGAAAAACAGCCAAGACTTCCGTAACGATTATCCTGGTGGATACTCGAAAAACGGAGACGTCTATGACGGAAACGACAATCGTGTAGGTTACGTTACTGGTGATGGTGATTAACGAATCAATAACGACGACTCCAACGATGGTCAGCTCTATCACAACAAGGGCTAAGCAGTACCCAGTCGCCCTGTGATGGGCCTCCTGTGAGGTCTGGAATTTTTTCCAGACCTCTTCTATTGAAAGGAAATGATAAATGTGGCAGTAATTATTAATTTAGATAACAATTATAATATTAAAATCGTAAATAATATTAATGAAATACCTAAAAATACATTTGATATTAATAAATTAAAATTATTAAATATATTAAAGTCCAATCAATTTACATTTAAGATTGATTTTTCTACTATTCAACTTAAACAATATAAAAAAATATTAAAGAGACTACTTCGCATAAAGAATGTCTTAGTAAAAAAACAAATTGGTGAACTAGAAGAAAATAAAATAGTAATAGGTTATATACTTAATTATGATAAAACTAATAAGTTACAGAATGATTTTGTTTTAGGAATTAATGCTATTTTTTTCAATACACGATATGAAAGATATAATTATATTTATGATACAGTTTGCGATTATCTGGATGGCTTTTTTTACGGTAAAAATTTATGTGATTTTAAAGATAATAAATGTGGTGAAAAACGTTCTGTAAATTCTGATTCATATGTGGGGTGTTGTCATCATTATAAAATTAAATTATTCGGTCCATTGTTCCCAAAAAATTTAACTCTTTGTGAGCATTTAAAAGAGGATCATACATGTGATGCCAAATGTATAGGATGTAAATTATTTACTTGTGATTATTTAGAAAAAAAGGGAATAAAGTTTAAAATAAAAGATATATTACTATTAGATGTTTTCTTTAATCCTTTGCAAAAATATTTTATAAAGACTATGGTATTTACTCCAAAAGAGCAAATACTTAAAAGATTAATGATACTATAAATTATATATGTATGTAATCAATAAAAAAATCTATAGAAAATCTCCCAAAAGAAGAAGTATGCTATATGCATATAAAACTAAGGGAGTTTTTTGATATGGCAAACACGTATAGTAAAAAGGCATTTAAAATTGGATTGATGAGTAAATTAATTGACATATTTATACAAATTAAATATAATAATATATGTAATTTGTATGACAACAATTAATTAAATGTGAATTACGGAGGAAATGCAATGCCAAGAAACAGAAGAAATACAAGAAGAATAAATTCAATAAAAGACGTACTAAATATGAAAACTTTTCTAACTATAGTTGGAATTTTATTAGCAATTATCATAATATGTATTGGAATTAACACATATAAACGATATGAAGATAAGCAGTTAATTGCTAAACAAAAGGAAGAGTTAGAAAAGCAATCACAAGAAATATTTTCACAAATAAATAATAATATAGACCAAACAAATCAAAGTATTTCGGAATCAGATAGCATAATAAAGATGTCAGCAGTAGGAGATATTTTGTGTAGTGAAGCAATGCTTGCTGATGCATATAATGAAAATACAAAGACTTATAATTTTTCACATATGTTTAGAAATGTATCAGGATTTATTGATGACGCAGATATAATTATGGGAACAATGGAAACGGGTATTTTAGAGGAGAACTATAACGATAAAAGAGCTCCAATAGAATTTGCAAAAGCAGTGAAAAACTCGGGAGTGAATCTCGTTTCAATAGCACATAATCATAGTTTAGATAATGGTGTTAATGGTCTAAAAGAGACTAGAGACAATTTAGAAGAATTAGATTTTACTGTAGTTGGAGATAAAGTAGAAACAGCAAATGCAGTAGTTATACAAGAGGTTAAAAATGCGAAAGTTGCTTTTTTAACTTACACCTGTTTATTAGATAATGAAGCTGCTACTAGTGAAGCTGAAAAAGAATGTGTAAATATGTATAGCGAAGAACAAGTTAAATCAGATGTTAAATATGCAAAAGAAAATGAAGCAGAGTATATATGCGTAATGATTCACTGGGGAGATGCTATTTCAGAAAATATTACAGATGAACAAAGAAACATAGCAGATTTTTTAGTAGAGAATGATGTTGATTTAATTCTTGGGGCACATCCTTCAGTTATACAGCCAATGGAGATAAGAAAAAATAAAGATGGAGAAAATGTATTTATAGCTTATTCTATAGGTACATATGTATCTACTTTGTCAGCAGAAGAAGCCAGAACAGAACTGGTTTTAAACATAGAACTTAGAAAAAGTGGAAAAGATGGTAAAGTTTATTTAAACAAAGTGGATTATACACCAATATATATGCTTGATAATGGAGAAAATGCAGAAAATAGATTTGAATTAATTGATATGAAAAATACAGCAACTACATATGCAGGAGGAAATACTGATATAGTAGATAGAGAAACATATGATAAATTAGTAAGAGGATTAAATAGATTGAATGACATTTTATCATTAGAAGAATAGGAGAAAAAATTGATGAAAGTAGGATTTGTATCATTAGGATGTAGTAAAAATTTAGTAGATACTGAAAAAACAATAGGTGTATTTAAAGCAAACCAATATGAAATAGTAAATAATCCAGGGGAAGCAGAGGCTATTGTCATAAATACATGTGGATTTATTGAATCTGCAAAAGAAGAAGCAATAAATACTATTTTAGAAATGGCAGAATATAAAAAGAAAAAGTGCAAATATTTAATTGTAATGGGCTGTTTAGTAGAAAGATATAAAGAAGAATTAGAAAAAGCTATACCTGAAGTTGATTTATTTATAAAATATAGTGAATATAATTCACTTTGGAAGCAAATTGAGAAATTACTTAAAAGTAAAGTAGAAAAACAATCAAATAGTAATGAGCAATCGAATTCAAAGAAATATGATGATTTTGACCAAATAGATGAAAGAGTAATTTCAACTGGAGAAAATTATGCATATCTGAAAATTGCAGATGGCTGTAGTAATAGATGTACATATTGTGCTATACCATATATACGTGGACCACAGAAAAGTAGAAAAATGGAAGATATATTAAAAGAAGCTAAGAAATTAGCTAATCTTGGATATAAAGAACTTATATTAATAGCTCAAGATACTACAAAATATGGAACAGATATATATGGAAAACCAATGTTTGCTGAATTGCTAAAAGAAATAAGTAAAATAGAGAATTTACATTGGATAAGATTTCTATATGCTTATCCAGAAACTATAGATAATGAATTAATAAATGTTGTAAAAAAGAATGATAAGATATGTAAGTATTTTGATATTCCTATACAACATATATCAGATACAGTACTAAAAAGAATGAACAGACAAAATGATGGAGCTTCAATAAGGAATTTAATAAAAAAATTGAGAAAAGAAATATCTGGAGTTGTAATAAGAACAACTGTTATGGTAGGATTTCCAGAGGAAACAAAAGAAGATTTTGAAGAACTATATAAATTCTTATCTGAAGCAAGATTTGATAAATTAGGATGCTTTGCATATTCTAAAGAAGATGGAACACCAGCAGCTAGGATAAAAGATCAAATTCATCCAATGACTAAAAAAAGTAGATATAATAAAATAATGGCTATGCAACAAGAAATTTCTAAAGAAAACTTACAAAATCAAATTGGAAAAAATGTGGAAATACTAATAGAAGATAAATCTTTTGATGGAAAAACATATATAGGAAGAACCTATATGGATGTACCCGAGATAGATGGTGTAGCATATTTGAATTGTGATGAAAGTTTACAAATAGGAGAATTTGTAAATGCAAAAATTATAGATGTAAGTGATTATGATCTGATTTGCAAAAAAATATAATGCAATAAAAAATGGAGAAAACTTTAAAGTTTTCTTTATTTTTTTCGACCGTTTGGTTAAAAGCGTGCAAAAAAATAATATATATGATATAATATTGCACGGAAAAATTGTAAATAGAGAGGAATACATATGAACTCAATTAAAATAATAGCTACTGGTATGTATTTGCCTGAAAAAGAAATAGATAATAATTATTTTAATAATAAATTTAATTTGGATGAAAATTGGATTTACAAAAGAACAGGAATAGAAAAAAGATACTGGACAGATAAAGAAAAAACTGCAGATATAGCCATAAAAGCAGTAGAAAATTTGATTAATGAAAATAATGTAGATATTAATAAAATAGGATTAATATTAGTTGCTTCAACAAATTATGAAGATAGTATGCCTGGAATATCATTCAAAATACAAGAGAGATTTAATATAGATAAATGTATGTGTATGGATATTTTAGCAGGATGTAGTGGATATATAAATGCAATTGATATTGCTAGAAAATACATTGAACTTAATGAAGTAGAAAATGCTTTGGTAGTTGGTGTAGAAAAACTATCTAAATACATAGATCAAAATGACATTAATACAGCTATTCTTCTGGGTGATGGCGCAGGAGCTACTTTATTAGGTAAGTCAGAGAATAAAATATATGCAAAGAATATTGAAAGTATTGGGCAAGATGGAAATATTTTAACTTGTGAAGAAAATAAAACAATTTATATGGATGGAAAGAAAATATATAAATTTGCAACTGCAAAAGTAGCAGAAAATATAAATGAATTATTAAAAAGAGAGAATATTAATATTTCAGAAATAAAATATATAATTCCACATCAATCAAACTTAAGAATAATGACAAGTATGGCAGAAAAGATAGGAGCAAATCCTGATCAAATTTATATAAATATATTTAATATAGGAAATACATTTAATGCAAGTATACCAATTGCTTTAAATGAGGTAATAAAAAAGAATTTGTTAAAAGAAAATGATAAAATAATACTTGTTGGCTATGGTGGAGGACTTAATTTAGGTAGTATTTTGATAGAAATATAAATATAAAGGAGAGAGTTATTTATGAAAATAGGATATATTTTTCCGGGTCAAGGAACACAAGTTGTAGGAATGGGGAAAGATATTTATGATAATTATGAAGAAGCAAAGAGTGTATACAAAGAAATAGACAGAGCATTGAATGAAAGCATAGAAGAACTTACATATAATATAGATCAAGAAGATCTAAATCAAACAAAAAATACTCAAATAGCAATTTACTCAATGAGTATGTCAATAGTAGAAATTTTAAATAAGAATGGAATAAAACCACAAGCTGCAGCAGGATTAAGCTTGGGAGAATACAGTGCTCTTACATGTGCAAATTCTTTATCTTTAGAAGATGGAGCAAAAATAGTTAGAGTAAGAGGAAAATTGATGCAAGATTTAGCACCTAAAGGAAACTGGTCAATGGCTGCAATTATAGGTTTGGAAGATAGTAAAGTAGAAGAAGTATGCGAAAAAGTA
Source organism: uncultured Clostridium sp. (assembly GCA_946495655.1). Lineage (GTDB taxonomy): Bacteria > Bacillota > Clostridia > TANB77 > CAG-508 > CALXVA01. Next base: position 8,735 of record CAMMDS010000025.1, on the reverse strand, counting down.
AGTAATGGTTTTGTAAAAGCAGTTAACTATAATTGCCCAGGTCAAGTGGTTGTATCAGGAGAAAAAGAAGCAGTATTACAAGCAATGGAATATGCAAAAGAGTTAGGTGCAAAAAGAGCAATAGAGTTAAAAACAAGTGGACCATTCCATACAGAGAAATTAAAAGAAGCTTCTGATGAACTAAGAAAAGAATTAGAAAAAATAAAATTTGATAATAGCAAAATACCAGTTATTAAAAATTTAGATGGAACACCATACAAACATTCTGACGATATGGTAGAAATATTATCAAATCATGTTATTAATCCAGTAAGATTTAGGAAATCTATAGAAACAATGTTAAGTTTAGGAATTGATACTTTCGTAGAAATAGGACCTGGAAAAACATTATCTGGATTTGTTAAAAAAGTTTGTAAAGAAAAAGAAGTAGAAGCTAATGTATTTAATATAGAAAATGTAGAAAGCTTACAAAATGCTTTAGAAACTTTAAAGATATAAAGATACTTAAAGAAAAAAAGAAAGGATGAATAAAGATGAGTGAAAATAAAGTTGCTTTAATCACAGGCGCTACAAGAGGTATAGGAAAGGAAATTGCACTAGAACTTGCAGCAAATGGATTTGACATAGCAGTTAATTATAGAAGTATGCAAGATGGAATGGAAGAATTAAAGAAAGAAATTGAATCAAATAATGTAAAATATGAATTTGTTCAGGCAGATGTTGCAGATTTCGAACAATGTGAAAAAATGGTTAAAGAGACCATTGAAAAATTTGGAAAAATAGATGTATTAGTAAATAATGCAGGTATTACTAAAGACGGATTAATAATGAGAATGAAAAAAGAAGATTTTCAAGCAGTAATTGATATTAATTTAACAGGAACCTTTAATGTTACAAGAAATGTAATTCCATATATGATAAAACAAAAAGCAGGAAGAATAATTAATTTATCATCAGTAGTAGGGGTAGCCGGAAATGCAGGACAAACAAACTATTCAGCATCAAAAGCAGGAGTAATAGGATTTACAAAAAGCTTAGCAAAAGAAGTTGCAAGCAGAAACATTTTAGTAAACGCAATAGCACCTGGTTTTATAGATACAGATATGACAAAAGTGTTATCTGATAATGTAAAAGAAGGAATAAATGCGCAAATACCATTAAGAAGAATGGGAACACCTAATGAAGTTGCAAAAGTTGTTAAATTCTTATCATCTGAAGATAGTTCATATATAACTGGTCAAGTTATTAATATTGATGGTGGAATGGTTATGTAAATTCGAAAGATAATTGCTTTTGGCGTTGTTAAACTTCACTTCGAAAATCCTCAACGTGCAAAAAGCACGCCTCCGGTTTTCTCGTTTGCTTGCCTAGCCAAAAATCAATTCTTTTTCGAATTTGAAATTAAAAAGACATAGCGTTGTTAAAATTTGAGAATAAAAACAATAATGAAAGGATAGAAAAATGGAAAGAAGAGTAGTTATTACAGGGCTTGGAGCTATAACTCCAATTGGAAATAATGTAGAAGAATTTTGGAAAGGAATAAAAGCAGGTAAATGTGGAATTGATGAAATAACACATTTTGATGCTACTGAGTACAAAGTTAAATTAGCAGCAGAGGTAAAAGGATATAATCCAGAAGAATATTTCGATAGAAGAAATGCAAAAAGGTTAGATAAATTTTCTCAATTTGCAATTATTGCAGCAAAAGAAGCTTGGAATGATAGCAAATTAGATAAAGAAAAAGAAAATATGGAAAGAGTAGGAGTTATTCTTGGTTCTGGAATTGGTGGATTAGAGACAATGGAAAAAGAAATGTCAAATATCTATGAAAAAGGACCAGATAGAGTGAGCCCAATGTTTATTCCGATGAATATAGTTAATATGGCAGCAGGAAATGTTGCAATAGAACTAGGGGCAAAAGGTGAATCTATATCTATGGTTACAGCATGTGCATCTGGAACTCATTGTATAGGAGAAAGTTTTAGAATGATTAAAAATGGATATCAAGATGTAGTTATTGCAGGAGGAACAGAAGCTTCTATAACACCTATAGGAATAGCAGGATTTACTAATATAAAAGCACTTTCACAATCTACAGATAAAAATAGAGCAAGTATTCCATTTGACAAAGAAAGAAATGGATTTGTTATGGGAGAAGGTGCAGGAGTAGTAATATTAGAAGAACTAGAGCATGCAAAAAATAGAGGAGCAAAAATTTATGCAGAAGTAGTAGGCTATGGAGCAACTTCAGATGCATATCATATAACTTCTCCAGCTCCAGGAGGAGAAGGAGGAGCAAGAGCTATGAAAATAGCTATGGAAGAAGCAAATGCTGAGCCAGATAATATTACATATATAAATGCGCATGGTACATCAACACATTTAAATGACTCTTGTGAAACTGAAGCTATTAAAGCAGCTTTAGGAGAAGCAAGTAAAAAAGTAATGGTAAGTTCAACAAAAGGAAATACAGGACATTTACTTGGAGCTGCAGGTGGAGTAGAAGCAGTAGTATGTGCAAAAGCTGTAGAAGAAGATTTTGTACCAGCTACAATAAATTATAAAGTTCCTGATGAAGAATGTGATTTAGATGTAGTACCAAACGAAGGAAGAAATGTAGAAGTAAAATATGCAATGTCAAATTCATTAGGATTTGGTGGACATAATGCTAGTATACTATTAAAAAAATATGAAGATTAATTGTAAGTAATATGAAAATATTTAATATAAATTAAAAGAGGAGAATATTATGAATTACGAAGATATAAAAAAATTAATTGATGATATGGGAAATTCTAAAATAGACGAGTTAAGTATCGAATTTCCTGATGGTATAAAAATTAGTATGAAGAAAGATAAAACTCAAATGATTCAAGCAGTTCCACAAGAACCAGTACAATACATTTCAGTACCAGATAAGAAAATTGAAAAAGCAGAAACTGTAGAAAATAAAGTAGAAGAAAATTATAAAATTGTTAAATCACCTATGGTAGGTACTTTTTATTCTAAATCATCTCCTACAGCAGAGCCATATGTTAAAGTAGGAAGCGAAGTAAAAAAAGGAGATATACTTTGCATAGTTGAAGCTATGAAATTAATGAATGAAATTGAATCAGAATTTGATGGAAAAATAGTAGAAGTTTGTGTAAATGATGGAGACATGGTAGATTATGGTAAGCCATTATTCAAAATCAAATAAACTCAAAAAATAAACTTCGTCTTGCGTTGTTGAAATTTAGATAAAAAATCCTCGATGTGCAAAAAGCACACCTCTGGTTTTTTACTAAATTTTGCCTAGCAATACTTGTTTCTTTTTGTTTTTAGAAAAACAAAGAATTTTTGAAGGATAAAGAGAGGAAGAGAATCATGTTAGATATAAATGAAATTATGAAAATAATACCACAAAGACCACCATTTTTAATGATTGATAGAGTGGAAGAATATGTGCCTGGAGAAAGCGCTATAGCATATAAAAATGTTTGCATAAATGAACCACATTTTGAAGGACATTTTCCAGGTCAACCTATAATGCCAGGAGTTTTAATAGTTGAAGCATTAGCTCAAACAGGAGCTGTTGCAATACTATCTATGGAAGAAAACAAAGGAAAAAATGCTTTGTTTGGAGGAATCGATAAATTGAGATTCAAAAAACAAGTTGTTCCTGGTGATGTTTTAAAATTAGAAGTAAAAATTATAAAACAAAAAGGACCAGTAGGAGTGGGAGAAGCAATAGCAACTGTAGATGGAAAGGTTGCAGCAAAAGGTGAACTTACTTTTGCAATAGTTTAAAAAAAGTATGGTTTCTGGGGATATATGTTAAATTGAGCTTATATATATGAAGTAATCATAGAAATAATAATTTAAAAATAATATAAGATAGAATTGTTAAATCAAATAAAGAATCATAGGAGTGAGATTCACTCCTATGATTGGAAAATAAAACTAATATAGAACTTTAATGAAACAGTACATTAACGCACGCGCCAAGCATCAAAACATGTTGAGTTTGGGCGAACCGGAATTGAATATCCGATATATTTAAAAGAGCGTTTTAGTAACCGATGGCTATAATGTCCATTTAGACAAATTATAGCAGCATTTGGAAGTTCTGTTTTTGCAAAAGAAAACTCTCTGAAAAGTTCAGTAATGAGTCTCTTACGGGTGGGATTCCTTTGGGAAATCCCATATAGGCAACCAAGCCTATAGAAAATGGAGCAGTCTTTAAAAACATTAGCCTTTAAAACTCCTCGTGCCCGTGCATCAACAACTCCATCGATAAAGAAGGAATCTCTAGCCATATTTTCCATAATACACACTCCTTTCAGTGTTGTAAGTAATATTGTATCACAAATAAATAATAAATACAAGGAGAAAATCAATGTTAAAAAAAGTTTTAATTGCAAACAGAGGAGAAATTGCTGTTAGAATAATAAGAGCATGTAAAGAATTGAATATAAAAACAGTAGCTATATACTCTGAAGCTGATAAAGACGCACTTCATACAAAACTTGCTGATGAAGCAGTATGCGTAGGACCTGCACCTTCAGCTAAAAGTTATTTAAATATACAAAACATATTAGAAGCAGCTTGTAGAACAAACTGTGATAGCGTTCACCCAGGATTTGGTTTTTTATCAGAAAACGCAAGCTTTGCAAAAATGTGTGAAGAAAGTAATTTGAAATTTATTGGACCATCATATCGAGTAATAGATTTAATGGGAAATAAATCAAATAGTAAAGAATTAATGAAAAATGCAAAAGTACCTGTAGTACCTGGATCAGAGGGATGTGTAGAAACTGTTAAAGATGCAATAAAATGTGCAAAAGAAATAGGATATCCAGTATTATTAAAAGCATCAGCAGGAGGTGGAGGAAAAGGCATTAGAAAAGTAGAATTTGAATCAGAGATGGAAAATGCCTTTAATTTAGTAAAACAAGAAGCAAAAGCCTCATTTAATGATGATGCAATATATATTGAAAAATTTATAGTTAATCCTAGACATGTTGAAATGCAAGTATTGGCAGATGAACATGGAAATGTAGTTCATTTAGGAGAAAGAGATTGTTCTGTTCAAAGAAGAAATCAAAAAGTATTAGAAGAAAGTCCTTCTATGGTACTTACAGAAGAATTAAGAGCAAAAATGGGAAAAGCAGCAATTAGAGCAGTGAAAGCATCTGAATATACAAATGCTGGAACAATAGAATTTTTGGTGGATAAAGATAAGAATTTTTATTTCATGGAAATGAATACTAGAATACAAGTTGAGCACCCAGTAACAGAAATGGTAACAGGAATTGATATTGTAAAAGAACAAATAAAAATAGCATCTGGTCAAACATTAGGATTTACACAAAAAGATATAAACTTTAGAGGACACGCAATAGAATGTAGAATAAATGCAGAAAACCCGGATAAAAATTTTAGACCATGTCCTGGTAAAATAACAGAACTAAATTTACCAGGTGGAAATGGAGTAAGGATAGATACTGCTGTATATACAGGATATACAATACCACCTGTATATGATTCAATGATTGCCAAACTTATAGTTCATGCAGAAAATCGACAAGCAGCTATTGCAAAAATGAAAAGAGCGTTAGAAGAATGTGTAATAGAAGGGATTGACACAAATATAGATTTCCTATTTAGAATATTATCAAATGAACATTTTGTAAATAATGATTATGATACATCATTTATAGAAAAATACATGAAATAACAAATGGGGACAGGCACCTTTTAGTAAAATTTACTAAAAGGGGACAGACATCAATTGAAAAAAGTTAGGATGACCTCTAATGTTCTCATTAATTTATAGATGATATAATTTTTAGTTAAAGTTTAAATTAACTAATTTGGAGGATAAAATGGTTATTGATAAAATAAAGAAAAGAATAGAATATGATGATGATTCAAATGAAAAAACAGAACATAGAAGCGACATTCCAGTAGGTATGTGGGTAAAATGTAGCAAATGTAAAGAAATATTATATAAAGATGATTTGCATAAAAACTACAGTGTATGCCCAAATTGTGGTAATCATTTTAGATTATCAAGCAGAAGAAGAATTGATCAAATAATTGATGAAGGTACTTTTAAAGAATTTGATTTAGATATAAAAACAAAGAATCCTTTAAAGATGGATGATTATATTAAAAAATTAGAAACTTTAAAAGAGAAAACTGGTCTTGATGAAGCTGTGAAATGTGGAATAGGCAATATTAATTCAGAAAAAGTTGTTATCTGCGTAATGGACAGTAATTTTATGATGGGTAGTATGGGTGAAGTAGTTGGAGAAAAAATAACATACTCAATTGAAAAAGCTATAGAATTAAAACTACCAATTATAATATTTTGCGCTTCTGGTGGAGCAAGAATGCAAGAAGGAATAGTATCACTTATGCAAATGGCTAAAACTTCAGCAGCAGTAAAAAAACTGAATAAAGCAGGTAATTTATACATTTCTGTTCTTACTGATCCAACATATGGTGGAGTTACAGCAAGTTTTGCAAGTTTAGGTGATATAATTTTAGCTGAGCCAAAAGCAATGATTGGATTTGCAGGACCAAGGGTTATTAAGCAAACAATAGGTCAAGATTTACCTGAAGGATTCCAAACTGCAGAATTCTTATTAGAACACGGATTTGTTGATAAAGTTGTAAATAGAAAAGATATGAAAGATACTTTATATAAATTAATATTACTTCATAAAGGAGGTAATAAAAATGTCAAATAAAATGACTGCATGGGATAGAGTTAAAATTGCAAGAGAACCGGATAGACCAACTGCTATTGACTATATAGAAAATATATTTGATGAATTTGTCGAACTTCATGGTGATAGATATTTTAAAGATGATAAATCAATAGTATGTGGACTTGGAAATATTGGAAAGCAAAACTATACAATAATTGGTGAGCAAAAAGGTAGAAATACCAAGGAGAATATAGAAAGAAACTTTGGTATGCCAAATCCAGAAGCATATAGAAAAGCATTAAGATTTATGAAACAAGCAGAGAAATTTCGGTAGACCAGTTGTTACCTTTATAGATACAAAGGGAGCATATCCAGGACTAGGCGCAGAAGAAAGAGGACAGGGAGAAGCAATAGCTAGAAATTTAATGGAAATGTCTGATTTAAAAGTTCCAATTATTGCTATTGTAATAGGAGAAGGTTCAAGTGGAGGAGCTTTAGCAATAGGTGTAGGAGATAGAGTTCTAATGCTTGAGAATGCAGTTTATTCAATTCTATCACCAGAAGGATATGCAAGTATACTTTGGAAAGATAGCTCTAAAGCTGAAGAAGCAGCAGAAAAAATGAAATTGACTGCTAAAGATTTATTAAAATTAGGTGTGATAGATGAAGTACTTAAAGAACCCGATGGAAATGCAAAAACAGATATTGAGAGTATGTCAGAAACCATAAAAAAGAGAATAGTATCTATTACTAAGGAATTACAGAAATTAGATGTAGATGAATTAATCGAAGAAAGATATCAAAAATTTAGAAAAATGTAATTGAGGTGGGACATCGGGGACAGGCTTATTTGTCCCACTTTGAACTTTGATATATAAATGATCAACAAAATAGAAAATAAATATATTGGAAAAGTGGGACAAATAAGCCTGTCCCCGATGTCCCAAAAGGAGGAAGAATAATGTTATTAGAAAATAAAACAGTTTTAATCATGGGAATTAGAAATAAGTGGAGTATTGCTTGGGGAGCTGCAAGATCAGCTGCTGATAATGGGGCAAAAGTATTATTTACATTTATGGGAGAGGAAAACAGAGGCAAAATAGAAGAATTAATATCAGAAATTCCAAATGCAAAAGCATATGAATGTGATGCTTCAAGTGATGAACTAATAAAAAAATGTTTTGAAAAAATAAAAGAAGAAAATGGAAAATTAGACGGAATACTACATAGCATAGCTCATGCTAATACAGAAGATTTAAGAAATGATTTTATAACAACAAGTAGAGAGGGATTTTCACATGCAAATGATGTAAGTGCATATTCATTTGTAGCAGTTGCAAGAATTGCAGATGAACTAGATATGTTAAATGATGGAGCAAGTCTTGTATCTTTAACATATTATGGATCTACAAAAGTACTTCCAGGATATAATGTAATGGGAGTAGCAAAAGCAGCATTAGAAACAAGTGTAAGATATTTAGCAGATAATCTAGGAAAGAAAAATGTTAGAGTTAACGCAGTTTCTGCAGGACCAATAAAAACATTATCAGCTAAAGGAATTAAAGATTTTGGAAGTATACTTGATGTTGTAGAAGAAAAAGCACCTTTAAGAAGAAATGTAACAACTGAAGAAGTAGGAGATGTTGTATCATTCTTATTTAGTAAAATGTCAGCATCAATTACAGGTCAAATAATTTATGCAGATAATGGATATAACATAATGGGAATATAGAAAAGTGAGAAAAAGTGAGAAAAAGGGGACAGACCCCAATTTATCAAAAATGATAAATTGGGGTCTGTCCCCTTTTTCTCACGTGATACTATCCGAACTTTGCCGTTCGTTTTCGTTTTCGTGTTCATGCTCATATTTTAATTTTGTTGCCATTCCACCTCTTATGTGTCTTTCAGCTTTGTTCTCATCTAAAATAGCTCTAACTTCTGCTGCTAAGCAAGGGCTTATTTTTAGTAATCTTTCACTTACATCTTTATGTACCGATGTTACTTTTCGTAACGGTAGAACTATTTTTAGAAGTATTA
>CAMMDS010000024.1 GCA_946495655.1 uncultured Clostridium sp. | reverse complement strand
CCGGCTGTTAACCGGTAGGTTGTTGGTTCGAGTCCAACCTGAGGAGTTTTTTATTGGAAAGGCTGTTTTTAATGACAGCCTTAAATATTGGATTAGGCTCTATGATTAGGTTTTCGCCATCGTAAGAAAAGTTCGAACATACTATTTTTACAATCCTTCTTTTTTGTTCAGCATCCCCCTTAAGAAACGCACTATGACAGCATTTGCAGAAGTCTAATAAAGAGTTCGAACGTTCAAAAAAGGTCTTAGTAATTTTAAGCATTTCTTGCTCTTCAAGAATTAATGTTCTGCGTTCAGTTTCCCATTCTTGTATATTTGATTTGAGACTTTCAGATGAGCCAAACCCACTTTCAAATGCTTCCTTTAGCATTTTATCTATTTTATCAATTCTCTTTCGTATAATCTTTTTTTTGCGTTTCATAACTTGAATTTTGTTGAGCATGAACTTTTTTTAATCCATCTATAACCAATTGTTTAGTTTCTTCTGGAACCGTGATTAGTTTTAAAATATTAGTGAAAGCCTCATTAATTTTAATTTCGTTGATATAACTGTCTTTTTTACAATCTCCACCTCGATTACCTGTACAGTGATAATGGATGTAATATTTTACTCCACCATTTTTTGTTGTTTTTTTATGTCGTTCTCCTGTAAAATAGCAACCACATTTTGCACAAGTAATACAACCATTATAAGGAAATTCTGTATGGGTTTGTCTACCTTTATTGGGGGTATCAAGTCTTTTTTGTGCTGCATAGAATGTAGCCTCGTCAATAATTGGAGGATAAGTACCTTCAACAAGGTTACCATCATAATAAAACTTCCCAGTATATGCAAATCTACGAAGTATCATATCAATCGAGGATTTACAAACTTTATTTCCCTTTTTGTTCCTAAAACCCATCTTATATAATTTAGAAGCAATTGTGCGAGAAGAATCTCCATTTAAACACATAGTAAATGCTTGTCGAACAAAAAATGCACTTTCTTCATCTATCACCATTTCTTTATATCTACTACCAGGTTTTTGAATATTTTTATAACCATAAGGTGGATGATTAGGATATTGACCAGTTGCAACTTTACCCCTAATACCTTCTTTTGTTCTCATTGCTCCTGTTTTTCGTTCAAGTTCAGCAAACACCATTGAAACTTGTCGCATAGCTTCAACTTGTAGTCCTTCTCCATTTACATCAGTTACAGTAAGTAACTTTATATCATAATTTGCAAAGAATGGAGCAAGTGTTGCTGAATAATCACCAACATTTCTTGATATTCGGTCTAATTTCCATATTATAACAGCTTTTACTTTGTTCTTTTCATCACTGCAATATTCTAATAAGCTTTGCAAACCAGGTCTATTTAAGTCTTTGGCTGAAATACCTTCATCCTTAAAAGTCTTAACTATTTTATAACCATTTTTTAAAGCAAATTCCATATTGTTGGTAATCTGCTGACCTATACTGAATCCATGTTTTGCTTGGTCGTCAGAGGATACTCTAACGTAACTAACTGCATTTTCCATTTTTATTCTCCATTGCACTGCATTATAGCATCGTCATTTTCATATTGCCAGGTCATAATTTCTTCAAATACACTAAGATATTGAACCAATCCTTTTGCAATATTTTCTTCAGAAATATCATCTTCAGAATTAATATCTAACTTAACTATAACATTAGTAGTTTTCTTACCTTTTCCAACAGTGAAAGAATATTCTTCAATTTCTGAAGAATAGAACGTTTGGTTATTAACTTTTTTACCAGTTTCTTTCACTATGAATATACCTTTAAATTATTGAAAGGAATTATTCCTTTGCCCTATATTCATAGTCTAAAATTGTTTTATGTTTACTAAAAGATACTGGGAAGTATTTAAGCTTGAATGCTTATTGTTTCTAGTTCAATGAATTTACTTTTGGTAAGATTAAAGTAATTTTATGTTTAAAGGAGAGACTTCTTAAAATCTTCATATTCTTTTTTCAAAGAAGGTATTAGTTTTATTTTATTGCTAAACTCACGATATAATACCATATCTATATTAAATTCATCTTTGTTTTGTTTATTTGAATAAATCAATCGAAGTTTGCGATTTTTTGTTCTTTTTAGAATTTGACGAACACGAGTGTTAAATAAAGACCTTTCTTTATCAAATGTACTTTCGGATCTAAATGCTTTGCTTCTGAAAAATATATCTTTTTCTATTGAATAAGGCTCAAATTGTTTAATAGAATCAACAACACAATAAAGAACATGATATATTCTCCATTGAGGTTCAGTTAATGATAATTCATCTGGATTTTTAGCATCAGTTTGTGTTCTAGGCTTATAGTTATTATAAAATTTAGAAATATCAACTACAGCTTCAAATCCAAAATCATTTTCATGATTTCCTTTATAGTTTTGGTGTTTTAACTTTATTGCAGATGTATGAGGTATCATTTCTTTAGGAGGAAATAATTCATACTTAAGTTCTTTTAAGATAATTTCATTTTTCGTTAATCCATACAACAAAATTGGGATAATCTCACTATTATTAATATAATAATGGGTTAAATTATGCTTAGCATTAATAGATTTTACGAATTCCCTTATTTTGGCTAGAAACGTATATTCTTCGTATGGATGAAGTTCATCATTAGAACAATATTCAGCATATTCTCTTAAAAAATTCTCTAGTTCATCTATATTACACGTTTTTAGTTGTAAATTATAAGCTCCTTCTATTCTACGATAAATACCTTTTAAACGTTTTTTGTCCTTATCTAATTCCAAAAACTTATTTTCATCTTTTATTATTTTTTGATACAAATTATTTAAAATTTCGCAGTATAATTCGGTGCTTTTTTCTGGAGCAGAATCAACTGAAATTAGCTTATTTCGCCTATAACACAAATCTAATAATATACATAATTCAAAATTTGATAAATCAACCATAAGGCAATTATAACAGAAATAATTCTTACAAGTTATTTAAAATGTACCATTCATTACATTTTTATACATGAAAGAAGACATATTTAGAAATATCGGTGCTACAAATCATTCAATATCCAAAATTAGGGCTGAGAATGATTATTACGCAACAGACCCTATTGCAGGGTATTTGTTATTAGAAGTTGAACCAGATTTAGCCAACATCTGGGAATGTGCCTGTGGAGCTGGACATTTGGCAAAGGTATTTGAGTCATTTGGGAAATTAAGTAAAGCTACAGATTTAATTGATAGGGGGTATGGAGATGTTGAAGATTTTTTACTCAATAATGAACACTATAATAATGGTGATATTGTTACCAATCCTCCATATAAGTATGCTCAGCAGTTCGTTGAACATGCTTTAAGTAAGGTTGATGTTGGTCGTAAAGTCTGTATGTTTCTTAAAGTTTTATTTTTAGAAGGGAAAGCAAGGAAAGAATTATTCAACAAATATCCTCCAAAGACTATTTATATTTCAAGTTCAAGAATTAATTGTGCAAAAAATGGCGATTTTGATACCTATACATCTTCTGCTATTGCCTATGCTTGGTTTATATGGGAAAAGGGATATTGCGGAGAAACCATTATTAAATGGATTAATTAGGTTTTATTTACTCATTGAATTGCATTGCAGGGGGTAAAGTTTCGGAAATTTTGTACAGTTTCTGTGAGAATTTAATCTAAAACCCTTGTAAATTGTTACATGTAGCTCTATCAATATCACTTGACAAGATGAGAAAAACGATGCATCATTAGACCGAAAGCAGCGCTGCTTCTAGTTATTAGGCAAAATAATAAGGAGCAAAAACATGCAAAACAGAATTATCACAACAAACTTGAACATTGAAAATGAAATCAGACTTATTAAAAGCTATGAAGCAAAAGAAAAAGAACTAAAAGAACTTAGAGAAGAAAAAGAAGCTGAGCTAAAGAAACTACTTGATAATGCAGGCTTAGAAGAATTAGAAGTCGGAGCATTTACAATCAGATTTACCAATGTTGTAAGAAACAACTTTAATACATCAGCCTTCAAAAAGAAATACCTAGAACTCTATAATTCGTTCATCAAACAAACTAATTACAGGAAGTTCACAATTTCATAGGGGGATTATTCCCCTCCCCTTAAAGGGGTAATGGTTAAGAAGTAATAAATTAATGTGAAAGGATTTATAACAATGGGACAAAGGACAGCATTTTTAATCAAAAGAACATATTGGAATGGAAGTGTAAATATAAGATTAGTTCATCATCAATGGGGCATAGGTCGAGTTATGCACAATAACTTTATTAAAGCATTTATGGAAATGGTTACAAATAGAGATTATGAAAAGACTCTAAAGGATTTTATGAAGATTATTGATTGCGAGCATTCACTGTATTTAGAAAGGAATTTCAGAAAGGGAAGTCTATCAATTCCAGATGTATTTGATAAGAAAGTTATAAAAAGATATTTCAATAAAACCGATAATAACAATGGGGGCATGATTATCGATATAAAAGAAAAACAATCTGATAAAGAGCCTTATGGATTAGATATTGAAGATTTAAAGATTGGTTTTATTGTAGGGTATGAAGAATGTGATTATGACTACAACACAAGTAAATACATTGGTGATAAACCTTTTGAAAGATTATACACAGGTGAAGAATACGTTAAAATCTCTTGTGATGGCGAGTATGCTTATCCAGAGTTTATAAACATGTGGAATGCTTTCATTAACCAGTATGAAATAGAAGAAATATCAGACTCAAATAAAGATACTGATGTGTTTAATATATCAGATAATCCAAGTGATGATTTGGTTGCATAGATGATTTTAAGGGGGATTAATTCCCCCTTATACAAAATAAAGGAATTAATAATGGAACGAAAAATAAAAATATTAATTGATTATTTATATGCTTTTAATGACTCATTAACAAAAGCAGAGTTGCAAAAAATACTAAGACGATTGAAAGATTGCGGTGTTAAAAATATGACTTTTGGAAATCAGAAATTTGAATTAACAAATGATTTCATCAAGTCAGTAAAAGGGGTTTGTTAGTATGAAAAAGATAGAGAAATTAAAGATTAAAACATATGAGGAGTTTAAAGAACAACTCAAAAAAGTCAAAGAAACTCAATCTGAAATTATATTGTCTTATTATAAATATTGCCATTTATATGATAAGGATGAGGATTTAGACTTTAATTTCTATAAAGATTTGATTTTAAAAGAGTTAGAGCCCTATGGTTTAGAACCCTCAAAAATAACAGATGATTTAGATTTGATATTTAAATTCAAGAATAAAGCTGAGGCAATTATACACATTAAACCATTTGGCATTGACTACCTTATCTATAAAAAGTGATTGTGCTACAGGATGTAAAGTTTATGGAAAATCTGAAAATTCTCCAAACCAAAAGAAAGGATTTAAAATGAGTAAAATATTTGCATATATAAGAGTGTCGACTCGTGAACAAAATGAAAACAGGCAACTAGATGCACTTAAAGATTTAAACATTGATGAAATAGTCGTAGAAAAGGCTTCTGGAAAGAACTTTGTTGGCAGAGAAAAATATCAACAAATGAAAGCTCAGTTAAGAGCAGGCGATTTATTGATTATTCATTCTATCGATAGATTTGGTCGTAACTACACTGAAATCTGCAAAGAGTGGGAAGGATTGATTGCTAAAGGTGTTGATATCCAAGTCTTGGATATGCCTATTTTAAACACAAGAGATAATCAAAATGGATTAACCGGGAGATTAATTACCGATATTGTATTAAAGTTATTAGGCTATGTAGCAGAAAAAGAAAGAACCAATATAAAAACAAGACAAAGGGAAGGCATTGATTCTGCTCTTGCAAATGGAGTTAAATTTGGAAGACCTAAATCTGATATTCCAAAAGATTTCATCAGGGCTTACGAATTATACAAGCAAGGTTTGATTAAGGTCAAGGATGTAATATCGATGTGCAACATTGCTAAGAGCACATTTTACAAGTATTCCAGCCAAATAAATTAATGGTTAAATTTGTGGTATGATATAGAAGAGGTTAATTCCATGTATAACAATCGCTTTAAAGATAATAATGAATACAGAACAAAAATTAATGAGCACAGACCGCTATCTGAGGATGCTCTAAAGCAAATTAAAGAATATTATAAAATTGGTTTAACGTACGCATCTAACGCTATTGAAGGAAACACTCTTAATTTAGCTGAAACAAAAGTAGTGCTTGAAGATGGCATAACTATTGGCGGTAAATCATTAAAAGAGCATTATGAGGCAATAGGGCATGCAAAAGCATTTGATAAAATTGTAGAATTATCTCAAAATGCTATTTTTACTGAAGAAGATATAAAATCACTACATAAGCTTTTTTACAACCAAATTGATGAAGTAAACGCGGGCAAATATAGAACCAGTCAAGTTATTATCACAGGTTCTGATGTTGAATTGCCAAAACCAGAAGAACTTAATGCAAAGATGGCTGAATTTGTTAATTCTCTGCCACATCTAAAGGAAACATTGCATCCTGTTGAATATGCTGCAATGGTTCATATCATTTTTGTTAATATACATCCGTTTTTAGATGGCAACGGAAGAGTTGCAAGATTGCTTATGAATTTGGCATTGTTGCAAAGTGGTTATAATATTGTTGTAATTCCACCAGTAGTTAGAGCCGATTATATTTCGGCGTTGCAAGATTCTAATCATGGGGATTATGTTCCTTTTGTAAACTTCATATCTGAAATGGTGTTGGAATCGCAAAAAGAATATCTAAAAATTATTAGCAGATTTTAGTCTATAAAAACTTAAGTGTGTTTTGTGTACCTTTTTTATGGTAAATCACCTTTGAAAATGATTGATTTTACATTCAAAGAAATAGTCCGCAAAAAGTGTACTTTTTATAGACCATTGAAGTTTATACAGAAAAATTGAATTGCATTGCTCCTTAAGATGCACAAAAGCCTTGTAATGATTGATATTACAGGGCTTTTTGTTCTATTAAGTCCACTAAACTTTTCATGCCAGTTCTAAAAGACAATATTCACAACAGTTTTAGGGATTACAATAAACTCCTTATACAATGACTCAAGTTAGACTAATATATAATATGTCAGTCAAATGTAACAGAATTAATATCATTCTTATACAATGTCCAATTTGGCATGTATTTGTTTAAGTAACCTATGAAATCCTTATTATGAGTGCGAATTTCTGTATGGATAAGTTCATGCAAAATAATATATTCAATATTTCTAATCTTTGTTTTGCTTAACTCAGGGTTAAAAATAGCCGTTTTATTTTCAGGATTACAAGAACCCCATCTTGATTTCATTTTCTTTATTTGCCAAGAATTAAATTTAAAACCTGTAATATTTTCCCATCTCTTTATCAATGTGTTTAGTTTATCTTCTAATTTGGTTTTATACCATTTATTCATTAATTTATGTTTGTAATCTCTTGTTACACCTTCTTTTGCATACATTACAATTGTATTTGCACCTTGAATTTCTATTCGAGTTTTTTTATCATTTACTAATTTAAATCTATATCTTCGTCCAAATAAATAATGACTTTCTCCAGAAACATAATCTTTAGGCTCAATACGTTTTTGTTTTTGAATTATTTCAATATTATCTTTAATCCAAGATAATTTAGAAATTGCAAAATGTCTAATTGTATCAATATCATAGCTTTCAGGTGCAGAAATTCTAACTTCAGCATTAGGAGGATATACTGAAAGATGAATGTTTTTAATGTCCTTTTTTATAACATCAATATCTATATCTTTAATTCTAACTACTGTTTTTTCTGTCATATTAATAATTCTCTGCAACTATCGTATAAATTCTTTCAGCTGTTTCTTTATCGCAATTAAGCGTGTTTTGTATTATCTGTTTTACTCTTTTGATTTTCATTGGATGAGTTTGATAACCTGCTGGAATGTTTTTTCTAAGTTCTACATCTAATTTTATAGCAAGCTCTTCATTTGCATCCAAATTATCATATAGAGCCTTTAATGGTTTTATATTTATACTATCAGGATAATGCTTACCCCCAGCTTGGATATCTTTTGCCAACTCTGTAATTTTTTTCAAGTATTCTTTATATTTAATTTTATCTTGTTTTTGTTCTTCTATAATATTTGTAAGCAATTCAGACATTTTCTTATAATATTCAGGGTTAGAAGAATATTCATAATTTACAACTCTCCTAATATGGTTTGCTATAGTTTCAGCTACAGCTTTTTCTCCATACTGATTTTCCATTTGTTCAAGTTTTTCATCAGCCTTATCACCAATAATAATCTCAATCAAAGGCATACCTTCAAAGTCAACTAGCTTATGAGCTGCACCAGCCTCTATATAATTATCAATTAGAGTCCTCATGTCAGGCTCATACCTTTTTAAATCTATTGAATCGCCACTGGATAGAGCGACTAAATCCTTTAATCTTGTGTAATTAGCGACTTTTTCATCAATTTGTTTTGCTACTTCTGGAGTATATCCATACTCTTCATCTAAAATATCGCTTTTAAAATTTGCATAAGCTCTTATCAAACTATTAACAGCTTTATACATATTTAATCGTTTTTTGTTATAAAGCTCATCTTCATCACCAAATTGACAACCAAAGAAATCTCTATAATCATCATCAGTTCTAGGTTCTCTAACATCTTCACAAATACTATCTATTCTTTCAATAGCTTTGTCTAAATCAGCTCTTGCTTCTTCTTTTCTGTCTTTCAATAATCCAACGATATCATCAGCATCAAACTTTTCAAAGGCGTTAGAGGTATAATCATGAACAGATTTTTCAAGAGCATTAAACAAATCTTTATAGTCAACAATGTAACCATAATCCTTAGTTTCACCGTCAAGTCTATTTACCCTACAAACAGCTTGAAATAATGTATGGTCTTGCATTTTTTTATCTATATACAAATAAGTCGCAGATGGAGCATCAAAACCTGTTAATAATTTATCTACAACTATTAACAACTTCATATTATTAGGTTCTTTTTTGAACTTGTCCTTTACTTCTTTTTCATACTGTTCAGCAACCTTTTCCTTATTTGGAGTTTTATCATTAATCCCTAACATTTTCAAATATATATCATATTTTTCCAATGTTTGAGATGGAGTTTCTTCTCCAGTATCTTCTGTTCTTATATCCCTATGAGATGGAGAATACGAAGTAACGACAGCACATTTCTTAAAGTTCTTTGCTTGAAATATTTCCCAAAATTTACAAGCTTCATAGATACTGCCAGCGACAAGCATAGCATTACCTTTGCCACTTTCCAATCGTTCTTTTATGCCAAAATCATAGATAATATCATTTGCAATTTTTTCTAATCTTGAGTGAGAGCTTGATACAACTTGCAAATTAGCCCATTGTTTCTTTAACTTAGTTTTTGCAGATTCACTCAAACCACTAGTTTTAAGTTCAAACCATTCATCAATTTTATCTTGCTGAGTTATATATTGAGGAACATCTCTAGGTTCATACCTTAAATCCAATACAACTTTATCTTCTACGGCTTCTTTAAATTTATATGTATGAATATATGAGCCAAAGGTTTTAACAGATTCTTTGTTTTCCTTTAATAACGGTGTGCCTGTAAAACCAATAAATATTGCATTTGGCAATATCTCTTTCATTGCTTCATGAAGTTTGCCAGATTGAGTTCTATGACATTCATCTACAAAAACAAGTATCTTTCCTTTAGGAGAAAACTCTTTTGAAATAGTTTTTTTAAGATTCTCTATAAACTCATCAGTTGCTTTATCATCGTTAGATTTTGTAGCACATCCGAATTTGTGAACTAACGAGCATATTAGCCTATCTTCACTCTTATCAAGTCTTTCAATTAAATCAGAGCCACTTTTTGTTCTAATTATAGTTTCGCCAACTCCAGCAAAAACACCTTCAATCTGCTCATCAAGTTCAACTCTATCGGTAATCACAAGAACTCTTCCATCTGAATAAAACTCTTTATACCATTTGGCAAGCCACACCATTGTAAGGCTTTTACCACTTCCTTGTGTGTGCCAAATAATACCATCATTACCGTCTTGAATTCTTTTTTGTGCACACTTTACACCAAAATACTGGTTTTGTCTGCACAATTTCTTAACACCACAATCAAACACAACAAAATCGTGTATCATTTCAAGGAATCTTTTTTTGTTTAGTAATGCTTTTATTTCATCAAAAAATCCTATTTTAAAAGCTTCCTTAGCTTCATAATCATATTCTTTCCATTGAAGATAGTATTTTTCAGGTGTTAATGTTGTACCATATCTTAGCCCTTGAGATTCATTCCCTGCAATAACAAACTGAACAGTTGTAAAGAATTGAGTAATTTCTCTTCTTTGATTTGTAAGGTTTTGCCTTATAGCTTCTGCAACATCAACCCTGCCACTTTTTAGTTCTATAACAGCTAATGCAATCCCATTAACATAAATAACGATATCAGGTCTTTTTTCGTGATTTCCTTTATAAGTAACCTCTTCAGCTATATAAAAATCATTTTTTGTAATATCATCCCAATTAATATAATGAACTCTTTCGCTAACAGAACTGCCATCTATTTTAAAAGCTTCACCATATCTAATTAATGAATAAAACTCTTTATTTGCATTATATAGCTTATCAATATTATCATTACCAACACTTAATCTTGCAGTATTTTCAAGATGGTTTATTGCTTTTCTGATTAGCTCATCACAATAACCTTGAGACTTCAAGAACTTTAACAAGGGTTCTTTTTCTATGTTAGAATTACCTTCTCTATCTTGCCAAAAACCAAGATATTTATACCCCATATCTTCTTTTAGCAACAAATCAACAACCCTATTTTGAGTCTTTCGTTCTGTATCTCCAATTCTTCTTTCAAAAGTTACTGTCATGTTTTCTCCTAATGACTATTTAATAGATTTTTACTTTCTTGAATGGCTTTTATTATTGCACTATCTGTAAAGAATGGCTTTTCAAGTTTTGGCTTCCATTCTGCATTATTGTTTATATATTCTTTGATGTTAGCAAGCGTTATTTCTTTATTTTGAGCTTTTAAATCAAGTATTGTATAGTCAATAGTTGCTAGGACCTCTAGTTCATTATTGTTTTTATAGCGGAAATTCTGTTCTAGCCATAATAAACTATCTTTTGAATAATACTTATCGAAATATGTTTTAGCTTTAGCTATTTCACTGGAAGCTATTAAGCCCCGTTGTTTTACTTCTTTCACATATTTATTTCTAATCGCAATCCCTTCTCCTCCACTATATTTCATCTGTGGATTATATGGTCCCATTGCCTTTTTTAAATATTCATCTATTGGTAAATTATTATGTCTTTTAAATAAATAAGATAGTTTTTGTCTTCTAAATGCTCCTAATGGATATTGATTACTTCCAAATTTATACGCTAACATTGATATAATAATTGCATCTTTAAATTCATCATTTGCAACTTTTTTATTGGCAGGTGTACTCATTTTTTTTACATTGAATAATTCAACTTTATTTGGATTATTTAAAAGTCTCTTTTTCCCAGTTAAAAGTTCTTGCATCATGCCTGTTTTTAAGTCTTTATACTTGTTAAGCTCTTTTTCTAATGCTTCAATTTCAGCATCCATATCAAATAATAAATGAGCAATCTTTTTTTGTTCTTCATATTTAGGTATTTTTATTGTAGATTGAATAAAATTATCTTTTGATAAGTTGTATCTTGTAGAACCTTGAGCTAATCGCATCATTAATTCTCTTCCAAATTTTGACCTAAACAAATATACTAAAAATAAAGAATCGACTTCGTTATTTTTCCTTAATCTAAATCCAAAACAAAAACTATTTAAGTATAAATTTTCAATCTCATTCATTAAGACAGAACACATTCCGACTTCTTCGGGAGTTTCAGAAGAAGTATTAAAGAAAATATCATTTTTTTTGCATAAGCATTGTGATTCTGTTGGCTTAATATTGACTTTTTCAAAAGTATTAATATTTACAGAAATATTATTCATTATATTTAAAAATGTTATATAATAAGCATTTCCTGTTTCGAAATCTTGTTTTGTTTTACCAGATAATCCAGTATATGTAACTCCTATGTCACCTAAAATTCTATTCTCCCAATTCTCTTTAGGTGCAAGAAGTTTTTGCATAGTCGCAGTTTTTAGGTCTTTCTTTTTGTCTATTAACTTTTGAGTTGACTCAATGAGTTCATCTATATCACTCAAAACCTCTGCAATCTTCTCTTGCTCTGGTAATGGTGGAAGAAGAATCGGCAGATTCATAATAAGAGTCTTGTTTAATCCTCCTCTGCCTCCACCACCAGAAGACAATTCTCTCAATTCTTCGTATCTTTTATCAATGCATTGATAAAGAAATTCAGAATTAAAATATTTAGATGGAAGAATAGCAGCTATAGATTGGTTTGTTGACAGGTCAACATAATTTATTGCAGCAGTACCTCTTGTTTTCCCTTGCCCAGCTAAACCAATTAAAATAGAATTTTTCGGAATCATGTTTGCACTAGAATTATTTAAGCCAATTTCAGTAATTCTCCCTACAACATCATAAATTCTTTTGTTATTTAATTCTCCAGAACTCATCCATTTTATATTACCATTCCAATATTCAGAAATAGATGTACTTGGAGTTCCTCCAGTTTTAACTTCGCTTTTATCTTTAATTTTAGCAACATCCCAATCTTCAGGAATATAGCCAAATTCTTCAGTAAATTTATATCCTTGTTTTTCTTCTATATTATGCATTATTCACCGTACTTTTAAATTCTTTATTATCTTTTTGGAAACCATAATTTGCATTACCAAGCACAAAATCTAGTTCTCCAAGCATTTCATTAAATTGTTTCATTATTTGAATCATTTCTTCTTGATTTTTAACAGGGTAGGTGTGGTAATTAAATAGAAAATTACACAGCATTTTATACTTTTCTCTATCCTTTGCGTTTAACAAGAAAATAAATTTACTTGCTTTAGACATAAGCCATTGAAGAATCCTTTGAGCTTCGTCTTTGTTATACACAGTAAATCGACTACACACCTCATCCAGTTCATTTGCAAGCTCAAGTCTTTGGTTTCTAATACTTTGAATATTTTGCTGATATGCCAAGTAACATTGCACAGCACTAAAGAAAGTAATTGCTATAGCACACATCCATTCAGCATTTTGTTGTAATAAGTGTAGTAGTGTCATTTTATCTTTACCTTAGTGTTTATTCTTCCTCGTCATCTTCTTGTGTATGTTTTGTATTTATAATGTCATTAGCCTTTAAGCCTGTTTCTACTTTCCTATTTTGCAAATCTCTTTGTTCATTCACATAGTTAAAAATAGGAGAGCATAAATGACCTAAAATAGGTGTATTTGCCAAGTTTTGAATAGAATCTGTTAATTTAACACTATTATTGATAATATCCATTATCGGATGGTCTGGTTTGTTGTAACCTTTGATAAGTTTGCCCGGATTTTCAGAATTCATAGAAACTATGATATATAACAATTTGGCTTTTAAGTCTTCAGCAGTATCTTTATCTCCAATATTTTCTATTTGTTTTGACAAACCTTCAAATGTTTTACTTAGAGCTTCTTTATATGTATATTCTTCAATCAACCTCTTCGATAGATTCATTCTCTTGTTTGCAGAATAAGCTAACCAGAATATTGGTGCATATAGAGCTAATACAGCACTCATTATCTTGGGCGTATCATTAATAATAGTTTGGATGTCAAATTTTAAGCCCCAAAACATGTAACAAGTAATTCCAACTGGTATGATAGCAACAACAAACATCCAGATTAGCGACTTTTTAAATGTTTTGTATGCTTTATCTCTTTCTTTAATTTCTGCTATTTTCTTTTCATAATATGCATGACTTAAGCCTGCTGTCATAGCATCTGGCAAAAGTCCCTCAATTCTCTTAATTAATTCGTCATATCTAACTTGCATATTTGTTATAAAAGTTTCAACTTCTGTGTTTTTATTTTCTTGATATGTTGCAAGTTCTTCTTGTGTATTTTCTATTTGAGAAGTTAATTCATCAAATGTTTCTTCTAAATTTTGTTTAATACCATTTACTTGTTCTTCCTCTCCAGTTTCCTTATTAGTTTGTTTGTATCCAGCAATCTGTCTTTTAATTTTGATAATTTCATCATTTTGTCTAATGGCTGTATCATATAATTCTTCTACTTTTTTTTGCTTGTCAGATGTTGCCGTATAATTGCTTTCAATATTGTTTTTTAGATTTGTTATTTTTTCTAATACAGTTGAAGCACTTTGAATGGTTTGCATTATAGGCTGTAAAGCTTCTTTAGAATTTAACAATTCCTTTTGAGCATCTTGGATTTTATTATTTTTATCTTCGATTGCCTTAAATTGTGCATTTACGCTTTTCTTTGATTCAATATTTTCCGTAACTAATTGTTGCAAGTTTTTATATTCTTCTTCCAATCTTTGTTTCAATGCATCAACTTCATCACACTTCTCTTTTGCCATGTTTCTGAAACGAGAAGTTTCCCTAGATGCTTGTTTTGCTACTTTTTCATCATCAGACATTCTATTATTTATTGCTAGATTGTTTTCTTTTATTTGTTTTTCAGCTTCCTCAAGTTTTTTAACCAGATTCTTAATAATTGCATCTTGGTCAGTAACCTTTGCCCATAATTTTTTTCGTTCTTCTTCCAAATACTCAATATCTGCCATACGATACTCCTTTAATACCCCATAGTAGCCAAATGAGCTTTTACTTTTGCTTTTAAGGCTTCTCTTTTGTCTTCTATTTGACTAACTGTTGATTCATAACGCAACGAAACTTCTTTTACTCTTTTAGATAAAACTTGAGTTAAATCATTTAGATGTTCTTCAAATTTATCTTTTAATGTTGCAAGCCATTTATCGTCAACCACTAAAGTCTTTATTTCATCAACTGTAAGTTCTGCATAGTTCTTTAGAACTTTATTATATAGACCTATTTTTATTTCTTTAATTTCTTTATTTAATTTAGCTTCTTTTGCAAGAATTTCAAGATATTTTCTGAGGAGTATAATTTCTTCTGCAAATACTGGATTATTTTTATTAGCAGTTATAAATTTTTCAACCTTGCCTTTAGACATCGAATCTCCATCATACAAGTCTTCTGTAACTTCTTGATTTACACCTTTTATATTCTTTTTGTGTGTTAGAGTTAATCCATTAAGCTTTCCTTCATCAGAACAATTTTCTTCAAGAAATTCTTCTTTTTGAGATTGAACATCAGCAAGTTCATTTTCTTTGTCTTGAATTTGTTCTAAATCTTCAGGGAAATATCTTTTCTCTACTAAAGGAGCTGGAACTAAGTCATTATAATAAGTTATGATTTCTTTTTTATTTTTTGTCTCACGATGCTCCTGAAGTTCAATTTTATAACCAATTTCAGAAATAATATAAACATCATCCTGCATTGTTTCTTGCCAATATTCCATTAGCAACTGGTAAACTGCATATTTATCCGTAAGCTTATCAGGCTCATACTTAGTCAAAACAGTTTCACCTAAATCAGCAATGAATTTTTTAGGCTTAGTGTTTAAAGGAATATTCCACAAGGTACTCTTATTTTCTTCTGCCCAAGCTTTAAATACACTATTGTAATTATCTTTATATGATACAAAGTCGGAACTATTTATAATAGTAGGTTTGATTTGTTCCAAATCAGGCAATAGTTTTGAATATCCATCTGTATATTCAGTAAATAAATCCAACTTTGCAGAAGGAAATGCTTGCCAATACTTATCAAGTTCTTCTATATTAAAGTTTGGAATTCCTCCATTTAAGTGTGCATTGATATCTTGGATATCTTCAGCTTCTTGAGTGTCTATGTATCTTGGGATATTTAAATTATATTCATTCTTTTCAGATATTTCGGAAATTGGAACAAATCTTGAATACTTAGGGATTTCTTTCATATTATTAAAAGTATCAACAATCTTTTTAATATCACACTCTCTAAGTCTATTTTTATTTCCATCTTTGATGAAATCTTTACTTGCATCTATCATAAAAATACCTTTACGAGTTTCTGCATCAGCTTTATCCAAGACAATAATGCAAGCTGGAATACCTGTTCCATAGAAAAGGTTAGAAGGCAAAGAAATAATCCCCTTAATCCATCTTTTTTCAATTAATGCTTTTCTAATATCAGCCTCTGCATTTCCTCTGAATAAAACTCCATGAGGCAATATTATAGCCCCTTTCCCTGTTTGTTTCATTGATTTTAACAAATGCAATAAATAAGCATAGTCTCCATTCTTTTCAGGAGGAACTCCCAAAGCAAATCTAGAGAAAGAATCTTCTGAAGGAGTTATTCCCATACTCCATTCTTTATCTGAAAAAGGAGGGTTTGCTACAACAAAATCAAAAGTTGTTAATGTTGTATCATTGTCTTTATATTGTGGAGAGGCAATCGTGTTTCCTTGTTTTATTTCTGCAAGTTCATTATTATGCAGATACATATTCATAATAGCTAAACCTACAGTCGCATTATCTTTTTCTTGACCATATATAGAAACTTCTGTTTGGGCTTCATATGCTACTTTTAAAAGCAAAGAACCAGAGCCACATGTAGGGTCATATATTGTTGTGCTGGCTGTTGAGATTCTATCTGCACCAATTACTTTTGCCATTATTCTGGAAACTTCAGCTGGAGTATAGAATTGACCTTTGCTTTTGCCTGATTCTGCTGCAAATTTGCCCATGAGATATTCATAAGCATCGCCAAGTAAGTCATCGCCTTCTGCATTGTTCTTTGAGAAATCAATTTCATCTCTTTCAAATACAGCTATAAGTTTTGTTAGTCTATCAACTTGCTCTTTCCCATTACCAAGTTTTTGCGTATCGTCAAAATCAACTTTATCAATTAAACCAAGAAGATTTTCGTTTGCCTCTGCTATTTTTGCCAATATCTCTTTATTGATAAGTTCACCAATATTGGATTTACCTTTGAATTTAACCATATCATCAAAACTTGCACCCTCTGGAACATCAACTAAAAAATTAGCATCAGCTTTAGCTTTATCTGAAATATATTTTACGAACAATAAGGTTAGCACATAATCTTTATATTGAGAGGCATCCATTCCCCCTCTTAATTTATTACAAGCATCCCATAATGCACCATATATTTCACTTTTCTTCTTAGCCATTCTTTTCTCCTGAACACTTTATTGATATCCTGATTATACCATAAACATGCTTTATTATTGGATTTGTAACAAGAGACCTTAATATTTTAATTAACACTAATATTAAACAATTCTTCTTTTATTTTCGTTATACTAAATAAAAAGGAGTTATGTATGAAGAAATTTTTAGTTTTATTGTTAATGTTATTTTTTACAAATGTAGCTTTTGCGGTTAATTCTTATGACCGTTATGGGCAAAAGACTGGCTCATACAAGCAAACAACTTCAGGCTACAATTCTTATGACAGATACGGTTCTAAAACTGGCTCATACAAAAAGACAACCAGTGGATTTAATAAGTATGACAAATATGGTCAAAAGACAGGAAGCTATAAAAAGACCTCTTCAGGATATAATTCCTACGATAAGTATGGACAGAAAACTGGTAGTTACAAGACAAATTCTAACGGTGTAACTACAAAATATGATAAGTACGGGCAAAAAGTAGGTTCATTCAAAAAGGACTCTTCTGGTAGAATTACCGAATATGACAAATACGGCAGAAAAGTCGGTAGCTATAAGTAATAGATATTCAAAACTTTAAACGAGAGCGCACTAGAATCGTTTTTAAGAGGACTTATATTTGCTTTGCATAATTTCTCCAGCTCAAAACACATGCCAGCCTTATAAGGCAAGCTAGGAGCTGCTTTTAGATATTAAACTTATTATAGAGTTCATTATAATAAATTCCTAAAGTTTGTTGTTGAATAGTTTTTATTGCTCTGTGAAATTTATCTTTATATCCAATTTCTGTAAATAATGCTTCAAATGCCATTAAATCTATTTCATCATATTCTTCTACAAGGTCTTTTATTATCGGAATATACTTATTGTTAGATTCTTCTATATCTTCGACAACATCAAAAAACACATATTTTCTAAGTTCTTCGGTATAGAAGTCATCTAATTTATTATATAGAGTTCCTTCTGACAGTAAATAAATAAGAGTAGATATTCTTAGTTCATTTTCTTCTTTTAAATTAAGCAAGAAATGTGTTATCCGTTTAATATTTGCAGTATATTTGTATCTTTGCTCACATCTGAGAATATTTAGTCCGTGTAAATTATCAAGGTACAACCTTCCTTTATTTCCTTCGTAATTTAAAGGAGGAATTTGAGCAATTTCTTCGCTTGTAAGCCAAATATTATCAATAAATCTAGCATTTTTAGTTTTACTTTGGATTTGCTTTATTTTATCATAAAAAGTAATTTGCCTATTTAAGTTCCTGCAATTGGAATCTTTTTTTCTTTTTAATGGATTTAAGACCAAACTAGAGTTATTAATATCAGAATTTTCATCATTAACTTTGTATGGATACTTGAACTTTCTGCCGTATAGAGCTTTAATATAAGTTTGTACAGGATTTTCTACAATAAGGTTCTTTGTAATATCAATCCAAGTTACATTACACTCCCCTAATAAGTGGTAAATGTATTGTAAAAGTCCAAGTAATTTCTTTTCATTAATCATATCGAGATTTAAATTTGGTTTCTTTGAACTTTCCTCAGTTACTTCATCCAAGTATCTGGTAGGGTTAAAATCAACCCTAAAAAACTTCTTGTCAAAATTAACATTAAATGCATTCTCTAGAAAATGTTTCTGTAATTCATTTTTTAATTCTTGTTGCAATACATAAGGAGTATCAATAAAGTCTATTCTCTTAGAAAATCTTATTTTATCGATTAAAATATTACCAAACAATTCTCCACAACTCCTCTCTCATCTTATCTATCAACCTATCTTTCTTTTTTGCAAGGCTTGTTTCAATGTCTTTATATAGCTTTCTAAATTCAGCTTTTTGTACCTTATCAGTTATCTTAAAATACTTATTGAGAATTGTTGTTAATTCTTCTTCATTTGGTCTTTTATGTATTGCTAAAAGCATCACTGATAATAACTTTGGAACTAATCCATGAGTCTTTACACCTTTATATTTCTCAATGTAAGCTTGTAGTTCTGTATAATAAGACTTTATTTCTAAATCTTTGGAATAATTTAGACATGTTCTGAATAAATAGACTATAGGCGGTATTATAGATAATCCATAGGCATACATGTTATTGAGATTTATATTAACCTCTGGGTTAGTATCTGAACTATATATTCTTCCCAAAGGATACTGTCCAGAAATAGTGAGTTCAAATAATGCTTTATTATCATTGTTTCCTCTCATAATTGTTAATAAAATATCTATATGTTTGTCGTTTTTAACTTCGCCGATTCTTTTATCAATGTATATTGCACCTTGATATTCCTGTTTATATGCTTCAGTTAAGAAATCTGAATTCTTTATTTTAAAGGTAATTTGTTGTCTTTCTTTTGTGCCAGAATCTGATAAATATTTATTGTCTTTAGTCTTAAATCCTTTTAATTCCTCATAAAATTCTCCATAGCTTCTATTAAGTTCCAATTGTAGGAACATTTTCATGCCAGTAAAAACGGCTAGTGTTATTACCTTGTAGAACTTGATAAAATAAGCTTCTTCATCTTTTTGTGAAATATTACAAATATGAGTAAATACAAGTAGCATATATAGTTCCCAATACATTCTTATATAGTCAAGAATAAAGATTTCTCTATCATCATGAGGATTGAAGTTAAAGTTATCAGGAGTTATACCAAAATGAATAGACCTAAAAGAATCAACATTAAAAGTAAAAATGATATTATCCAGTTTTGAATTGTTTTTATTCTTGGCTTGTGCTTTTTTAATGTAATAAGAAACAATGCTATTAATTGAACCATCTTTGTAGTAGTTGATGAAACTTGTTACCACATCTTCATCAAAGTAACTAAATGGTCTTTGGTTTAAATCTTTAACAGTATCAATATATTTGTAAACAATACGTTTTAATTCATTAACATCTAAAGTTACTTTATGTTTACCTCTATATTTTAATTTATTAATTAAGGTTTGATATTCTATTTTACCTTTCAGTATTTGTTTTATGTTGTTATATCCAAATACAATAGATAATTCCCTATATGCATTAGGAGGATTAATAAGATTAATAATACATCTTTCTTCTTTATCTATTATTTTATTATTATCATGGTTTAAGTTATGTACATTAAGAAATATATTATTTGTTATAGGATGATTATTTATTTCTGCATCTTCTAAATCTTCATCGGCTATATCTTCAAACTTGAATGAGTTCTCAAAATCATCTTCAAGAAACACATATTGCATATATTCAAGGCTTTTTGAGATATTATTAGCATAATTGCTATTTGAGCTAAGCTCCAGATTCTCCATTATATAATTCCCTTCTGATTCTCTACTTTACCCATTCAAAAGAGAAGGGAGGAGCGATGGAGAATCTTTCATCACTCCTTTCCTTAAAATATAATCATCAATAATTACAGCATTCTTCCATTTCTTCTTTAAATCGTCTTTCTCTTGCTGCCCTTTGTGCTTCCCAAAGTTCTTTCCACGTAGGTTCTGTGGAAGATGTCTTTTCTCCTTCTTGGAGAGGTCTATCTTCTCTAATTACTTCAATTTTCGTCATATACTTCAATGTGTAATCAGTAACTTTAGTTTTATAACCTTTTTTGTAAGAACCTACCCTAGCATTGAAGGTTATAACATCACCTTCTTTCAAATCGAGATTTTTTAATTGTTGACCTACAGTTTTCCATAAATGGTCTGTTACTAATTCTTCATTATCATCTGTAAGCAAATATAAGTCTTTTAACAGAATGGTTCTTCAGGAAAACCTTTATGGTCATTAGATTTAATGCCCATTCTTCCAACAGTAGCTCTATATCTTTCTCTGGTTTTATTACCGATTTCTTTTACTTTAGTTCTCATCATAACCTCCACATTCTTCAATATAGGTCATTAATACAGGAATGATGTGCCCTAGAGCTGTAAAAACTATATCTGAGATTTGAACATCATATTTTTTTGCGATAACGTTCACTAATTCCACGGTATCTAAAGGTAAATTTATAACCATATCAGATTTTGGTGAATTACTTATAGATAAAGTATTTTTATCAAGATTTGAAGTATTGATAAAATCAGAAATTGAGTCTGCTATAAATTTATTTGTTTCGATGTATCCTTCTTTTTCATACTCATTCAATAAAATTACAAGCCAATTTGGAAGCGAAATTATAACATCTTGCGTTATTTTATCCCTACAATTTTCACCATTATAAGAATTTGTCCTTGCTTCATTACTTGTTACTCTAATACTTGTAACAACTTTAGTTGATTCTGACATTTAGTCTCCTTTCTGTAGGATTGACCTACCTCTTATCTTTAACTATAGGGGTTCTTGTCCCATATTTTGATTATTTCAGTTTATTTGTTTTACCGAAACAAAAGGTGAACATATAAAGCAGAAAGCCCTCTCACAGAGAGGACTTAAGGGTTTTACCAATGGTAAATATTTGGTAATTCTGTAATCTAGTAAAATAGGGAAATAAAATGTTAGAATAATTAAGCAATGTTTTGCATAAAATCTTCTATATTACGCAACAAGTCGCATGATGTTTGTGTCATTGCTTCAAATATATCTATGCAAAAAGTTCTATCTTCAGATAATTCGAGGAGTTTTTTATTTTGATATTTTTTGTTTCCTCTTAATTGTAAATATTAAAATTACAAGCAGGGCGATAATTAATATTAATATGCCTGCGGGGATAATGTATTTTTGAATATTGTTTTTTGACTGCTGTTTTAGATCTG
>CAMMDS010000023.1 GCA_946495655.1 uncultured Clostridium sp. | reverse complement strand
GTTACATTTAAAATATAATTTCAAAACGCCAGTAAAATAAGCACAAAAAATACCATAGAGTTTACGAGTTCAGAACCTGGTTGTTGGAAAATGTGGCATAAATACATTTCCCATGTTTGTTGTATAATTAGGATATGGCAGTAGAGAAAGACAATGTTTTAAGACTTCAATTTGATGTACATACAATTGAACATTTAGGTGTCCAAATGTATAAGACATTACCCCCTGTTTTGGCAGAATTAATATCTAATTCTTATGATGCAGATGCTTCATTCGCAACAGTTATTTTTGACGATAAGTCTGAACACAAATCTATTATTGTCATTGATGATGGATGTGGAATGACTTTCGAGGAGTTAAACGATTCCTTTTTGAAAATAGGTCGAAATAGAAGAAAACAATCTGATGCCCCGACTCCAAGGGGAAGAAAAGTAACAGGTCGCAAGGGGTTGGGGAAATTGGCTATATTTGGAATTGCCAATGAAATAGAAGTTCAAACAGTAAAACACAACCTTAAAAATGTTTTTGTAATGAATTTGCAAGATATTCTTGCAACTGATAAGGAGTATAATCCGCAGATTATAATTCACAATGAGGCTGTTCAAGAACAAAGTGGTACGAAAATAATCTTAAGACAGATCCAACGTAAAAGTGAATTTAATATAGAAGAGTTAAAGGAAGCTATTGCCAAAAGATTCAATTTTACAGATACATCATTCTATATACAATTACAAAAGGAGGGTTGTGAAACACAAACAATAACAACTGAAACTAAGTGGGATTATATTACTTCTCAATTTCAGTGGGAATTTCCACAAGATGATACAAGTGAAAACAACTATGCTGCTGAAAAAGGTATTACTGGTAAAATTATTTCTACTGAAAAACCTTTAAATAAACATCAAAACGGAATCTTTCTTTATGCAAGAGGTAAACTTGTTAACTCAAATGATTTCTTTGGACTGAAAACAACTACATCTTTTGCTTATAACTACTTTACAGGATTTGTTAATGTTGACTTTATTGACGATTATGACAAAGATATGGTTACAACGAATCGAGATGGTTTAACTTGGGAGAACGAAGAACTTGATTCATTGAGAAATTGGCTTCAAAATCAATTATTCAATATTGCCAAAGAATGGAGAATCAAGAGAGAAAAAAACAAAAAGGAAGAAGTAAGTAAAACTACTGGTATAAATCTTAATGCTTGGGTTAATACGATGCCTCAAAAATTACAAGATGATGTAAATTCTTTGGTAGATAAAATTGTTAAAGACGAAGAAATTGACGAAACAAGAACCAAAAATATATTGAACGAATTAAAAAATATTGTACCAGAATATCCTTATTTCCATTGGAGAAATCTACATCCTAAAATAAGAGAGGTCGCAGCAGAGTATTATATGAAAGAAGACTACTATCATGCATTTATTGAAGCTGCAAAGAACTATAAGAATGCTGTAAAGGATAAGTCCGCTGTTAATGCACATGAGGACTTTGATATTATGATGAAGTCTTTTGGTAAAGATGATGATAAAATATTACGAGTTGTTGGAAAGTACAAATACCGTCCAAACGGTAAGCCTTTTGATAGTAAAACATTGGGTAATATAGAAGAAGCCCAAAGGTACTTATCTTCTGGAGTTGTATGTGGAGGTCGAAATGTTTTATCTCATGAGGAAATTCCTGACCTAAAAACATCTGGATTGTTCACTGAGAAAAACTGCCTTGATATGTTGAGTATCTTATCACATCTTTATGAAAGATTGGATGATGCTGAGCAAAACAGATAAAATTATTTATGAGTTCAAAACTCGTATACTGGAAAATATAGCGTAAATACATTACTACTCTCTCTCTTGTTCAGTTTAAGCCTGAAGATATTTTCATTTAATTATTAATTCCGCATATTGTATTTCCTGTAATTCAATAATAGCTTGAAATTTTTAAAAAGGGTTGACAAATTTTAAAATTTGTATAAAATAGTATCTCGCCTCAAATCCAGTCATAGCAAGGGTTTTCAGTTGACAAAATTGAAATTATGTGCTATGATATATGTGTTCGATGAAAAAAACATCGGACGGCACAACTAAATAGCCTTATGGCGATTTTCAAGGTAATCACCAGTTGGTAGTGTGAAAAGCTACCGACCTATAAAGAGAGGTTACAGAAATGTAGCTTTATCAAACGGGGTTATTTTTTTGTGCCTAAATTTAGAGGACAACAATGAAGCAAGTAAAAACATACAACTTCATAGAGATAACAAAGAAAGAGTTTCAGCAGTATCAAGTGACTCCGATTACAAACGCACAGGCTGTTGAAATTCAGAATAATCTCTTTGGAGTTGTGGATTTACTACTTCAATGGAGCTCAAAAACAGACAGTAATATTAAGTGTGCATAGCACACAGAAAGGAGCAATATGAGTGCTTATCTTAAAGAGTTACAGCGAAAACTGAATACAAAAGAGATTACTTTAGACTTACCAAGCTAAATAACAAATCTACTGAATGAATATGTATTAAGCGGAGATATTGAGCTAGAAACATTTGTGTCTAATTCTTTGAAGCAGTATTTATTATCGGACGCAAAACCTGACATCTATCCAAGTAGTAATACAGTTGGTTTAACCTTAAGACTACCTTATTTATTACTCATAAAATTATGGTGGAAAGCGAAAAAGAACAGTTGCACTATTTCACAGATTGTGACAGAGGCTCTGGGATTTTCTATACCTGTTTTGTTAGATGAAATCCAAGCACAGGAAGAGTATAGATTAGAACTAGCACAAGGAGATATATAAAATGAGCGAACAAATTGCATTAACTCTTTATGTATCTTATCCAATTCCTACAAATAAGATATTTTACAGAGGTACTTACATACATTCTCATACAGAACACACACTACTAAGAAAAGGAGATTACAATGACAGATAATAACATTCCACAGGCATTACCTAAAATTCATGAGATAGAGTCATCATATAATAATATCTCTTGTGTATTATCTTCTTTCAACATTAAGCAGGTAATAAGACCGTATCTATTATCAGAGAATATTACAGATGAAGATATAAATAACAGATTAGATAATTTCTTAACTAATATATGGCAGAATAATATTACCCTAAATGATGAAACAGTAAGTATTGTAACAGACTATTATAAAAGGTACTTAGGATTTGGTGACTTTATCGTAGAAGATTTCATCAACTTCACAGTAAGAGAAGATATAAATAGACTTGTAGAGTTAAGATATATCGGTTCAAACAAAGGAAGAAAGAAAGTTCCATTATCAAACTCTTACAGTTACAAAAATCTTGTCTTTAACTTTAACGGTAAAGAACTATTTAAACTACAAAAAGAACAGAATAGAAAACATACTCCTGATGATATATTAGAGTATTACTGTACTTTCTTCCTATTAACAATGCTTGTGATACTCTACAATATTGTATCTTCCGGCTCTTTTGTTACTGCTGAATTTGCAGGGTATAAAGAATATTCTATTGATAATGAAGGTAACTTAACAGAGATAACACAAGATATTAATATAGAAGAGTTCTATGTGTTATTTCATAGATTTATTTCCTTAAACATTACAACCGGAGTAGAAATGTACGCAGAGTTTCAATTGGACTGTAATGCCGGTGAGTTAATTGAAGAGATAAAGCAGTTATCACCTGTAAATAAAATGGAATTAGGTATAGGGGTAAATGATGAAAAAGAAGCGATTTCTATTAGGGTTAAAAACAGTTTCTTATTAAATGACGGATTTATAAAAGAAGGGTATTTTAAAACAACTCAAGAATACGATAAAATCCTAGATAGCAAGTCACAATCAACTTTTAGGGTAACAAGAGGTTCTAACCCTTGCCGTATCTTATTCACAGCAAAAATAACAGGCATGAGGACAATAAGCAGGCTCTTAAGCACAAATGCAAACCCCTCAAAGAAAATATATATTTGGACTATGTTTAATAGTGGTGCAATAGGTGTAGGACATATTCTTAGCTTCTTCTTTCGCTCTGTCGTTAATCATTGTGAGAGTACCGAAAGGATTTATAAATCCTATTACACAGCCTTTGATAAGTTCGTATTAAGCTACAATGCAGAACAACGCTCTGTACCTTTAAAAACAGCCTTAGTATTTCTTCTGGCAAGAAAATCTAGTGAAGAGCGTAAGGTCATTATTGACAAATACCTTGATGAGAAGAAATGCTCGAAGCAAAGAACTGAATTAAGAAAAGGGTTAAAAGCCTTTGATAGCCTTGTACAAGAAGATATGAAAAACGGAAAGAGTATAGACAGATTTATTAAAACATTGGAGAAATATTATGAGTGGTAATTTATTACTTGATAAACTTGGATTTTATGTACCTACACCAGATTTGACGGACTTAGAAGTTGATGTTGATTTTCAATTAAATCAAATGAATAAATGTATGGAAACATTTTTTCCACAAAAAGCGTACACTATAAAAACAAGCAGGCAGAAATTAAGCCTATGCTTTACTCCTACCCGTTACATGAAGAATGCTGAAAAATATACCGATACAAATCTTGAAATGCCAACAGAAGATGAATTGTATGAACTTTTTGCAAGATTAGGCTTGTACAGCCTAGATGATAATGTAATTGATAAGTATAGAGTATCTGTCTTGCACCTCACAAAGAATAATTATATGAATAATCCGCCTATAGATTATATAAACTTCCTGTCTAATAGGCAGTATAAAAAGAGATTTAAAGCATTACAGCACCATTCTAGTGATACGAACAAAACTTTATACGTAACTACTCTTGCAAAACACTTCACTGAAAAAGATAAAGTAGGAGATAGGCAGTACCTATTTTATGATAAAGCACAAGAATTGCAAGACAAAGCAAATATTAAAGAAATTGTATTAAGGCTTGGATTAAACGAAGAAGAACGGGCTCTTATACCTTTTGAGGCTTATGATTCTGAAACAAGGACTCTCTGGCTCGATAAGGTTAATATACTTAGGTCTGAATTACAATATCGTTACAAACCGAAATTACAGAATATCTCTGACTTTGTCACAGGCAAAAAAGGTAAAGACGGACTTAAACTGAAAACCTTGTTAGATTTACTGGAAGAGAGAAAACTATATGAAACTCTTGAAGGATATTACATAAAAGCCTTACAGGAAGTGATATTCTATCAAGAACCTGTATTAAAAGAGAATGTTAAGTTAAATAACTATGAACAAATGTTTGCAGACCTAACAAAGGAAAACCCATTACCGCCTTCTCTAATGAAGATATTTAAAGACAATGGATTTGGCGATTCATTCTCTAACCTGCTTAAAAAAGTACAATCTTCTGATATAAATCCTCTGTACACTGAACTTTACAATAAACTCGGTATCGCTGAAACCGTTGCAGTTCCTGTATAAAAGCACTCATACGTTTAAAATAGGTATAACAACTTTATACCATGCAGGACACTAAAATCGCTTCTGGGGCTTCCTAGTGGGCTTAGAATGAAGATTTAATTCAACTGAAATAAATTCATTTTTCGCAACAAAACAGGGCGGAACACTTGACAAATATTGAGTTATCGTAAATAATGTATATGGACAACCTAAGGATTTCTTCCTACGATTTATCGTATAGTGCCTTAGGTTTTTTGCTGTTTTATGAGGGCTGTTAGCTGATTATAAACGTATAAGAACGTTGAAGTGCTTTGAATTATACCTGCATTATCTACAGGTAAATAGTGCAAAATATCCATTATTTCATTATACATTTTTAAAGTATTCAATGGCTTCTTAAATACTGGCTCATAATGAAATACTCTGTTTCGTAAGTTTCTTATACTCCTTAATCTCTTAGAAAGCGCATGTATTTGTTGTTGCATTCCTTGTGGATAGTTAATAAATACTCCTTTAAATGCACCTTTTTTAGTCCATATCTTAGCATTATATTTCTTAGAGCATAAGTTAGTCCAGAATCCGAATGTTAAATTTGCTATGACTTTGCCATACGTGAAGTCATTGGGATAAGTCTGCTTAACATCGTTATATGCACATAATAGCAAATCGTGTTCATGGTCAAGTAAAATACTCTGCTTTTTGACTTCATCTTCTAGCCATGTATTTGAAAAACAAGTTCTAAGCATTGTATCAATTGCATTTCTTAACGTAATCTCTAAAGTTGATAATTCTGGATACAAAGCTTGTGATATACGGATATTGTCTTGATAACGTGCAATAAGACTTTCTATTGTATCATTATCATCCTGTTTAAAAGATAATAATCGTTCTACACTTATTGTGCTTGCGTACTTTTCCAATTCTTCCTTAGTTATAGCCATATACTTATTATACCACAAATGAAAATCCTGCCTTGTATATGTAATAGGGCTTAATTACATTCTTTTTTGCACCGGCAAAAGTGAAATGGTGCAGAAAGGAATGTAGATTATGAAGAATATAGTTGAACCTATTAAAAGCAAGAAAGATTTAGAACGAATTGAGGAGTTCTTAGAAAATCACAGCAAGCGAAACCGCCTCATATTTGCATTTGGAATTAACACAGGGCTTAGGGTTTCAGACATACTAGGATTGAATGTAGAGGATGTAGAGGGTAAGAGCCATGTAGAAATCCATGAGAAGAAAACAGGAAAGTATAAGCGTTTCCCGCTAAATACTAAGTTAAAAGCCTTAATAAAAGATTACCTACAAAATGAGCGTTGTAAAAATTATGCCTTATCAGAAAATGAACCGCTTTTTCTGGGGAAAAAACATTGTAGACTTGACCGCTCACAGGTATATAGATTTCTAAATGAAGCCTGCAAGCAGCTTGGAATAACGGCAAATGTAGGCACACATACAATGCGAAAGTCTTTCGGATATCATTTTTACAAGCAATATAACGATGTAGCACTCTTACAGAAAATACTGAACCATTCAAGCCCTGCAATTACCTTGCGATATATCGGTATTGCACAAGAAGAAATAGACTTCTCTTATAACAACTTTGAGCTATAAATTCCCAGAATACACCATATTACAATACATCAGATTATCTGTACCGGTGCATATACTACCTAAAGAAGATTATAGCACAAACAAATAAAATTTTAATGGTGCATAACCTATAAAATTAAGAAAACCTTACAAGTCTGTAATATAGACTTTGTAAGGTTTAATTATTTTATGCACCGGTACAGATAAAACGGTGTCAAAATTCAAGAAAGGTACGGTGTCCGTATATGTGTAGAAATAGTAAAATTAAAGAATATAACGGTTATATTAATTCATTATTAATAAAGATTGAATCAATTGATAAGCAAAATGATGATACCAATCTTGACCTGAATAATTTCAATTCAGAGGGTGAATATTTTGATATAGAAATATTAAAAGATTTTTTAGATGCAGATATTGAAGCCCATTTTATAAATCTTGATGAACCGGAGCAAAAAAGAGCTAGACGCCATGCATTTCTTTATTTAAAGTATCAAAGAGAATATTTACCAACAATAAGAGCATTTGGGGAAGGGGAAACCTTGAGAGATTTTGGAGCAAATAATAGAGGTAACAATGGCTAAACAAATAAAAATCCGAGTATATCCAGACGGAAGAATTGAGTCAGAAACTGTAGGTATCAAGGGTAAATCCTGCTTGAACTACATCAAAGAAGTTGAACAATTAACTGGTGCAAAGACTGTTTATTCAGAATTTACGGAAGAATATCATCAGCAGGAAGTCCATAATGACACCTATAATGAGGGGTATCAGCAGGGTGGATATTAGGATTAATTCTTACATACCTATAACTACCGCCGAAGGACCAAATACCAGATTTTGCATTTGGGTTCAAGGTTGTTCCCTGCATTGCAAAGGGTGTGCTAATTATGCAATGTGGGATAAAGAGGGCGGAACAGTATATAAGATTGAAGAGTTAATTGATTTAATTAAATCCTACAAAGACAAGATAGAAGGAATAACCTTTCTTGGCGGTGAACCTCTGGAACAGATAGAAGCAGTAACAGAAATCTCTAAGGCAGTTCAAAATATCGGACTGTCTATTGTTGTTTTTACAGGGTATAAATACAGTGAATTAACCGGCATGGAAACGTTTAAAGAACTCACAAAATATATTGATGTCCTAATTGACGGCAGGTATGAAGAAGATAAACAGGATTTTAGCCGTCCATGGGTCGGTTCAAGTAACCAGAATTATTATTTCTTCTCTGATAAGTATGATGAAAGCATTATCACCAAGTACAAGAACAAGATTGAAGTACGAATAGATAAGAATAACAATATTTCTCTTAACGGAATGGGAAATTTTAAAGAACTTATAGAAGCAATGAGGTAAGGAATGGCACAAACAACAACATTAGAAGGCTTGAAAAAGACAGAACAGCACTTAACTAACCTGTTTAAGGCAAGGTTCTCTTTCGTGTATATTCCGACATGGGAAGAAATCAGAATTGTAGACCTTATTACTAAAATTGCTAATAATGTCAAAACAATTAAAACTAAGCGTGATGTGTTTATCTGGAGTTCAACGGAAGGTTTAAAAAGGAACCTCAAAGACGGACAGGAAAGTGTAAATAACGGAAATGAGCCGATTGACGCTCTTAATTTTATTTACAACTACAATAATCCGGCAATACTCATACTAAAGGACATTCATCCTTTATTAGGACTTAATAACAGAAATGCCGATTATAACCTAATAAGAAAAATCCGTGATGTTGCAGGTTCTTTAAAGAATGCGGAAGTTTCTAAGAACGTTGTAATTATTGCACCTTCTCTTGTTTTACCTCTGGAACTGCAAAAAGATATTACTGTTGTTGATTTTGACCTGCCTACTCTTGATGAAATAAAATCACTCTTAAATGAAATGATTGAGATGAATGAAAGTTCCGGTATTCTAATTGATTTAAAAGAGGATGAAAAAGAAGTCCTTTGTAAAGCAGCTCAAGGATTGACTTTGCAGGAAGCGGAAAACGCTTTTGCAAGAGCAATGGTTAGTAAAGGGCAATTAACTATTAAGGAACTTGACGTAATCCTTGATGAAAAATGTCAAGTAATTAAAAAGACCGGAATTTTAGAGTTCATAAAATCTGATTTTAATATGAATGATGTGGGCGGATTGGAAAACCTTAAGAAATGGCTTATAAAGCGGAATAACTCATGGCTTGGCAAGGCTCAAAAAGATTACAACCTTCCTGCACCTAAAGGAGTTTTAATAACCGGAGTTCCCGGGTGCGGTAAAAGTTTGACGGCAAAAGCGATGAGTGCATTATGGCAATTACCATTACTAAGGCTTGATGTCGGAAAAATCTTTTCAGGTTTAGTAGGAAGTTCGGAAGAAAACATGAGAAAGGCAATCCAGACAGCGGAAGCCGTAGCACCTTCTATACTTTGGATTGATGAGATAGAAAAAGGTTTTGGAGGTAATGGCGGAGAGCGTGACGGCGGAACAGCCACAAGAGTTTTCGGAACATTTTTAACTTGGATGTCGGAAAAAACTAAGCCTGTATTTGTAATTGCTACCGCTAACAACATTAATGCTCTGCCGTCTGAAATGTTGAGAAAAGGCAGATTTGATGAAATCTTTTTTGTTGATTTACCGACAAAAGCTGAACGAAAAGTAATATTCAAACTGCACCTTGAAAAAAGATTAAAAGGCAGTATTTCTAAAGATTTTGCGGTTACTGATACTCTTTTAAACAAACTTGCAGAAATAACAGAAGGATTTGTAGGTGCAGAAATTGAACAGGTGGTAATTTCTGCCCTGTTTGAGGCATTTTCTGAAAATCGGACTTTAAATGAAGAGCATTTGTATAAGGTTATAAAGAACACTGTACCGCTCTCTACAACACAATCAGAACAAATCCTTGCAATCAGAGAATGGGCAAATGAAAGAGCCGTAGCAGCAACAGCCCATGATGAAAGCTATAACTACGTGCCGGAAGAAACGCAGGAACAGATTGAACGGAAGAAGAAAGAAAAGAAATCCACAGAAACAGTCAAAAAGGCTCGTGGCGGTAGAACTATTGATTTTTAAAAACTACAGAGGATAAAGATATGCACAATGATAATGTTATATATAGTAAATATTCTACCCTCATACTCAAACAGAGGCGGATTGACGGCATACTAACCTTATATCCTAACCGAATGGAATTTAAAACAATGCAAGGGGCTTTTGTATCTGCTATCAGTCTACTTAATATTAATAGAATGGAAGAATATACTAGATTTCTATTTTTTCACACAGGATTAAAAATCATTTGTAATGATTCTACAGAGTGGAACTTGATTCTAAACAACAGAGCATATTGGTTGCGTATAATAAATAACCAGTTATTAGGATTACACGGAGAAGGTAATACACAAAGTGACAATGCTCTACAATATGCAATGAACCTTATGAACAATGAGTTGTACAATAAAGCAATATGGGAATGGACATGTTTAATAAAAGACAACCAGTATTTGGAAACAGCGTATTTACAAAGAGGAACTGCATATTTTGTTACGAATGATTTGGAAAATGCTAAGCTAGATTGCGAAACAGCTATTAGTATGTTTCCAAATAATCCAGAAAATCACGTTGCATATTTTATTTTAGCACATTGTGCAAATTTACTTAATGCCACAGAAACAGCTCTTTATTATATAGAACAAGCTCTTTTGTTAAAACCAGAAGACCCTTTGTATTATCGAGAAAGTTGTATTATAAATTATAATGCTAAAAATTTTGAACTGGCATATAAACATGTTTTGTCTGCAATACGTTTAGGGTTAGTTGATGATGAAGTATTGCAGTATAAAAATTATTTAGAAACTATACTTAATGCACCTAATTCTAGTTCCAAAGAAAATATGGATACCAAGGATAGTAATGACCGACAAGCAGATTTTCCTCAAATGATAGATTTAATGACTTGTACTAAAGATAACATTTTAACTTTAGAAGGTTTTAATGAAGCAAAAGCCCTAGAGTTTATCAGACAAAGAGAGCAGGGTAAAGTTTATTATGATATTGAAACCTTTGCCAATGACTTTAACTTGCAACCGCATGAAAGACTTATGATACAGGAAAGGCTTATATTCCCTAGGAAAGCAGTTCCCAAAAGTGGCAGAATGATTGATTTTTAAGGTGCTAAAATGATTCAACAGTTATTAAAATTAAAAGCAAGAATAGGAAATTGGGGGTGGTTATGTCTATGTTTATTTTTCCTACCGTTTGCAATACTCTTTTTTATACCTAATCCATATGAAAACACTGATAAGAAGAATCAACGAAATACTATCTCATCTCAACAGTGGGAAAATATTGTGTTTTGGGTGTCTTTTATATTAACGCTTATAATTATCACCCCCATTTGTTCATATATAGGAAAAACCAATCCTATAAAGACTGGAGGAGGAAGATTTCTAGTATCAATAGTCCTATTAATCATTTTTCTGATTATGTATTTTATTACTTATAAGATAGCTTCTTTGTTTTACAATGAGCAAGATATTGTTGATAAAGCTAATACTGATTATAACTTAGCTATATCATATGCAGAAAATAATGAACCTGAAAAAGCCATACCAATACTAACAACCCTTATTAATGACTTCCATCTAAATTCAAAATATCTAATTACACGTGCTCGTACATATTTTGAATTAAAAGAATATGATTTATCAGAGCAAGATTGTTTATTAGTCATTGAAAATTTCCCTAACGATATAGAAGAAATTGGTGCCGCATATGCAATAATATGTGACTGTTTATTCTCTTGCCAAAGATACGAAGAAGCTCTCGTTCAACTAAATAAATGTATCTTATTATATCCAGAATTAGCGATGGCTTATTATGAAAGAAGTTCATGCTATCTGGCTATAGGTAATATTCAAGCTGCCTATGATGATATTAATACCGCACTTGAATTAGGCTTATTTAATGTTGAAGAAGAAGGTTTAAAACAGAAAGAATACCTAGAAACTTTACTTAGACAATCTTCTAATGGAAATACTCCTAACAAACAACCTAAGAGAAAAGCCAAGAGCACCAAAAAGGTGAAGTTGATAAGCTGTACGAAAGAGGACTTATTGACACTTGAGGGATTTAATGAAACCAAAGCGAATAAGTTTATTGAAGACCGTAATAATGGAAAGATGTGGTATAACATTGAAGTCTTTGCTTCTGATTTTAGCTTACAACCACATGAAGTAATATTGCTACAAGATAGGTTAACCTTCCCACATAAACCGAACGTTAAAATCGGCAGGAAATTAGAAATATAAAAGGAGTATAATAATGACTTACAAGAAATTTATAAACAGGTTTTATGGACTGATAGAAATTAGTTTTTGTACCTATTTCACTATTATAAGCATATTTTGTACAATACTAATGAG
Organism: uncultured Clostridium sp.; assembly: GCA_946495655.1. Taxonomy (GTDB): domain Bacteria; phylum Bacillota; class Clostridia; order TANB77; family CAG-508; genus CALXVA01. Next base: position 10,051 of record CAMMDS010000023.1, on the reverse strand, counting down.
CATATTAGCTTTAGCTGATAAAGAAATTATTCCTTTTATTGGAATTGTAATCTTTGGTATTACTCTCTTGGTTATAAGCTGTTTTACTTTATGGGATACAAACATAATATCTTTAAGAGCTAATAAACAAAGTCGTTTAAAGGAATACTTGCTAGAAACACCATTTAACTTTATTGGAGCCTTTCTTATTCTTACAATGATTGCAATATGCAATGGTACATTCCTTCTGTGTTTTATATCTTGGTATATAGCTAAAAAAATTACTGGCTTAAGTACATTTTCTCAACTTTTAATACGATTTACTACAAGAACAGAAGGAATTGTATTGAAAAAATTTATGGCTAAACAAATAGGAGATAACCTTTCACAAGGTAACTGGCAAAAGGTTGTAGATGAATGCACAATTTATCTTTCTCATAATAAAGCATTTGCTGAATATTGTTACTATATTCGTGCAAATGCTTATTATAAACTGGGAGATTATGTAAATGCATTAAAAGATATGAATATTTCTATTGCAGATTTCAATAAATCAATTAAATCAACTAAATGGCTTTATACAAATCCAGAAGTATTAGATTATCAACTCGGAGCTAGATATTATACAAGAGCTAAAATTTATTATAAAGCAGATAATTTCATAGAAGCTAAACAAGATGTTAATACAGCTATTAAATTAGGATATAACGAAACTGTATGTAATAAGTTATCAAAAGATATTGAGTTTACTTTAGTAAATAAGGCAAAGCAAAACGTAAATAGAGGCAATGTTTCAAATATTAATGCGGATGACATTGGAGATAAGAACAAGGGAGAAAAAGAAGATAAACCAATAAATATTGCTAGTTGCACAAAAGAAGAATTAATGTCTATAGATGAATTTACTGAAGATAAAATCGATAAATTTATCAGAGACCGTGAGAACGGCATGTGTTGGTATGATTTGTACTCTTTTTGTGAATATTTTGAGTTTCAACCGCATGAAATGGTTGAATTACAAGATAAACTAATTTTTCCTGCCAAGCCTAAATCAAAGCTAGGCAGGAGAGTTGAGGTATAAAGGAGGCAAAATATGTCTGTATTAATAGAATTATCACCATTGGAAACATTATTCATGGTACTAACCGGCAGAGGAGACCAGATACTCTGGACACAGGCTGATGTAGAAGAACATTACAGGAGAAAAAGAAAGCTAAAAGAACAACAAGCAGCCGAAAGGAAACAGGTAAGCAAAGCACCGAAAGAAAGTGTTTTCCAGACAAAATTTACAGATGATGAACTTCTAAGAACTTCACTAAGAAATACTAATACCACCTACACAGAGCAGAACAGGAAATTTATTTGCAAAATCGGGAACAGTGACATAACTATCTGTAAAACCCCAGATAGCAACTATGAATTTAGAATAATAGGAGATGGAAATCTAACACCTGTACAGAATTTTTATAACAAGCTAGGTGCAGAATATGAAAGGCAATTACAGAAGCAGATATGCAATAACATCAGAGAAAAAGTTTCTAAAAATCCTTCAATGAAAATCGAGAATGAAGAAATCTTGGAAGATAACTCCGTTGTAATCACAATCAATGTATAACACAATCGAAGGTAGTAAGAGTGAAAGATTCTACAGATAATCATGAGATAATAGAGATTTACCATAAACAAGCCAAAGCCAAAAAGCTATCTGGTGATACACAAGGTGCAATTGATGATTACATTAAAATTATAAAGCTAAAACCTGATGATGTAGTTGCATACAACAATATTGGAAACATTTACTTTTCAAAAGATTATTACTTTCATGCACATTTAATGTATGACATAGCACTTGAAATTAATCCGGAATTTGAAGTTGCTACTAAAAACAGGAAAAAGTGTTCAGAAAGAACTCGTATTGAACACCCTCTTGGTTCAATATACCATGATAAAGCCGAAAATGCTTTTAAAGATATAGTATTACTAACAGAGGCATACTCAATATTAGATATTTTTGTTAAGTACAAAGGAAGCCCTAAAAACGATGACCCATTTGATACCCTATCTATTATAATCGACCGTTTTACTTACTATCTATTTTTAGAAGTGGAAAGATTATATAGAGAAAATGATTTTGATAAAATTAATCAATACTTAGACTTGATTCTTAAATATAATCCCCGAGATTACCGTGCTAATTGCTTAAAAATTAGGCTTGATTACAAATACATCGGAGTAGAACAAGCAATAAATAAGTTAGATAACCTGCAAGATGACACCTTCTCAGATTTCTTCTCGCAAATAACTTCCAACGAATTAAAAGGCGATATATATTTTGAAGAAAAAGACTATCAAAAAGCCTACAATATTTATAAAAAAGCTAGTTCTGAACCCTTTTCAAAGGAAATATTTTTTGAAAAAATGGGGCTGTGTTCTTATTATTTGAAGGATTATGAATGCACTATCAAGAATTTTGCCAAAGCTGAATACTCATTTAGTACACTAAATCATAATAAAGAATATCTGAACAAAATTTTCGACCAATTTAGGGTCAATAATAAATTCCCGAAATATTTAAATAATATTGATTTACGGACTTTAGCCTTACATCTTAGTACAGAAAACTTAGAATACGTTGTATTGCAATTTAATCAAAGTGGAACTCCGGAAGTTGCTATTGAAATCATTACTAAAGTATTAAGGGATGACAAAAACCATGAAGATTATCATTATTATCTTAGAGGTAAACTGCTATATGAAAATAATGATTTAGAGAGTGCCTTAGAAGATTTTGACAATGCTATTGATATTAATGAAGATAATGCAGAATATTTTTATTATAGGGCTTTAACCTTGAACGCATTAGATGATTTTGACAATGCCAAAGAAGATTTATTGTATGCAATTTCACTATCGAATGACAATGAGAAGTATCAAACTACACTTGACTCTATGATAAAGCAAAATGAGTTCTTAAACTTAGCCACTTGCTCAAAAGAACGTTTTGCAAAATTTACAGGGCTTAATGAAGAAAAAGTTAATAAATTCATGGAAAGACGTAATAATGGGAAGAAATATTATGACTTTGCAACATTTTCTCGTGATTTAGAATTAATGCCTCATGAAATAGTTACTTTAGAAAATCGGATAATCTTTCATGCAAAACCTCAGAACAAGATTGGTAGAAAAATAGATTGGTAGCTAGATGACTAAAGGAGAAACAACATGTCTGTAAAGCAAGATTTAATAGATTTAGAAGAACTTGAAAAAGAACGAATGAAAGAAATGGGTGAAGAAAATTATTACAAATGGCTTGAAAGTAAGTTTAAGGTATTTGCTTGCAATATAGATACACTAAGTATTTTAAGACAAGTCTTAAACAAAGCTGGTTATGATTTTATAGAAATCAATACAGGGCAAAGTATCTATCTTAAAACCCACCTAAATAAAAATGATTATGATTGTATCTGGTGGGTTATAGAAGATGGACAAATATATGCGCACATACACATTGATGTAAAGGAAATTGATATTGTTAAGTTTATGGATAAATTAGAAGAAGTTACAGGACGGACTTGCTTCGATATCCCCAATGAATATACTGGCTACATAAGTAAAAAGAATACTTATGAGGTATTCAAACAAATATCGCAACAGTATAACGCAGATATTCAGAATAAAATTTGTAACCGTATAAAGAAGAATATTGAAGAAAGTAAGACAATGAACATTGAAAATGAAGAAATTTTAGAAGATAACTCAATATTGATTACAATAAGCATTTAAGGAGAAATATGGCACGGCAAAAGACGGCAGTAAGCGTTAGAGATATAATCATTTTTATAACAACTGTAATTGCAATCATTACAGCTATTTTTAAGTTTCTTGCAGAGGTTAATAGACTAAGATTATGGAAAGAATTTTTCATTGCAACTGCTGTCCTTGCAGGTAGTAACTATATAGCTTATAACCTCGGTAACGGTGACATTTTCCTTATTACATTACTTGTAACATTCATTGCATACTGTATTTTCTGGGGATATAAGTTTTCCTACAAAAGCACCCGTTTAAACGCTGCATTGTGGAAAGAACGCCAATGGTGGTGGACTCTGGACGGCTGGCAGTTTGAACAGGAAGTTGCAAATGTATTTAGAATGAATGGTTACAATGCAAAAGTTACTAAAGGCTCTGGTGATGGCGGTGTTGATATAATTCTTAGAAAAGACGGCAGAACTTCTATTGTACAGTGCAAACATTATCAAAGCCCTGTTCCCCCTGAACCAATAAGAGCATTATGGGGCTGTAAAGATGATTTTAATGCTGATGAAGTAATTTTAGTAGCTTCCTCTGGTATAACTGATATGGGGGCTAGATTTGTACAAAATAAACCTAATTTTAAGGTCTTAAACCTCAATGACATAATCATTATGGGGAATAACGCACAACAAAGAGAGTTAAACAAGGCTAATGAACCAATCAAAGAACCTGCAATCAATCAACATAAAGAACGAACCGGCATGGGCAGAAGGATTGATATCTGATTATGAAATATTATCGGCAACTAATTTATACTGACCTTCGATAACTTTCATTTTCTTTACAGGAATGTCTAATTTGTCAGCAATTTTACACAACTTTTTCTGGTCATACTGCTTAATATTAGCTCCTAAATAAATGCAAGTAGGTAATGCAGGCATTTTTATTGATTGTTCACCACCAAAGAGCCTCCACTCTTTTTCGTATTGCCAGTCCTTAAATTTAATTGTTGAAAATAGTGTTTGAGAAATACTAATATCAGCTTTACCGTCTGCATAATCATTCATTAATTTAGGACAAAAAGTAGGTTCAGAAACATACAAAACTGGATATAAGTTTTTAGTAACTTCACGGCATTTAGATGTATCATATTCAATGCAAAAACCTTTATTATATTTCGCATAATGTGACCACATCAGAATATTATCATAAGTTTCAGAAAAGCAGGCTAGTTTACACTTGACAAAAATTCTTGAATATGGTTCTGATACTAAATCAAATTGTTTCAAACAGTCATATATATCTTTATAGGATTTAAATACTGGTGATGTCGTTAATTTTTCATGCAAAATATGATTGTCATCTTGTTTTAAATAAGATATAAATCCTTCAACGGTCATTTTTCCTGTTTTAATTTGACCTTCTGCTTGCAATAGCATTTCTATTTCTTGCTTATTAAAGGGGGTGTCTTTATATAAATGATTGTTAAGTATGTTGTATAATAATAAGACTCGAGAATCTATATTAAGAATGCAATCATAAACATCATTAAATTTTTCAGGGGAATTTAACCATATATAATTTCTTTTCAATGCTTTTAAATTATAGGAACTAATTGTTCTATAACGGTATATTTTGTTAGGTATCAAACTCTTTCTGTATTGATGAAAATTATTCAACCAGTTTGGATTGCCTTCATAATTTATTAACAAGTCTATATATTTCTTTGTCTGCTCATCATTTAACATAATTTACCATTCCATAATAATTATACATCGGATATTTAATCAATACTCTGATGGCAATAATAACGTAAACTGTACAGGCTCATAATTACTTAAAGTTAGATAAAACTTGTATGTGGTTATCTCTTCATCTGCTTTAACAGGCAAATCAATATACGGAATATCCTGTTTTATAACGGTTATATGTTCGTGATAATCATTACCAATGTAGCCTTCATGGAATACTTCCATGTATCCTTTACGTTCTGTATTTAAGCAGATTTCCACTACATAAAACGTATCTTCGGTTTCTTCAAAGCATTTAAGGATTTCAGGTATATAGCTGATAACATTATCAACGACCCAATAGGCATTTAAAGTTTGCTGAAAATCCATAACGCCTTCTGTGTACGCAAGTTGGTTGAAGAATGGTCGTTTAAATAACTGCATACTGCCGTAATTCCTGTTATATATCTGCTGTACTGTATTATAGTTAATCATTTTTCACCTCATTTATCTTTCTATAAAATGTACACTTTTCATGGACTGTTTTTATTCTGCTTAAATCATTAATTTTTCGTAAGGTATTTTCAGTCAAAAGGGTACACAAAACACACTTAACTTTTTATGGACTCTGAATACTTATAAAACGTACTTTTAGCAATATTGCACATGGACATAACGTCTTTAACCTTAATCAATCCATTTTGATAAAGTTCATAAGCTCTAATAAAATCTTTCGGGATTTCTGCTTTAGGACGACCGAACTTAACCCCTCTTTGTTTTGCGGATGCAATACCTTCTGATTGCCTTGTTTTAATATTCAGTCTTTCACGTTCAGCAACATAGCCAAGTAATTTAAGAATAATATCAGTAATCAATCTTCCAGTAAGTCCATTTTGATTATCTCTTGTATTGAGTACCGGCATATCTAAAACTTGAATGTCTACACCCATATTAATAAGGGCTTCCCATTCATTACATATCTGTTTATAATTTCTGCCAAACCTATCAATAGAGTGTACAATAACAAGGTCTCCGGCTCTTAATTTAGCCTTCATCTGCTGATACTTTTCACGACCCACAAAATTTTTCCCAGAAGCCTTTTCAATGATAATTTCATCAACTTTAAGTCCTCTGAGGCTGTCTATTTGTCTATCTTCCTTTTGTTCCCTTGTTGACACTCTGATATATGCGAATATTTTACCCATACTCAATTTACCTTCCTTTACAGACATTCTAAAGAAACCTTTATGTTATAGATATTTTGTTCAAGTGTATCTACTAACGCAAGTATTCCTGTAAATTTTCGCTGATTATCTTTGCCGATTCCTTCAAACTTCCAAATGGTATCTTTTAAAACAACCATAAGTCCGTATGTTGTTTCAGTTAATTCCTTTATTTCATGTTGTTCCATGTTTTACCTCTCTACCTGCTTTATTTATCGTGCAGGGGGTATCCCCTACACGATATCGAATTTCATGTAACTGCTTACCTTTAAAAGAGCTTTGTATAACTCTGCATACTTTGTTTTCAAAGTCTTTGTATCTACGTTGTTACGTGTGATTTCCGTTAGCTTAAAAGTAAATGCACCGGCTTGAAGTTCCATAATATTAGCCTTGTTCATAATCTCTTTAACTTCCGCAACTTTTTCATCCCTAAGTTCTTTCAGTTCTGCAATTTTTGCTTCAATAGATTTGATAACTCTTGCGTTATCTTCTAGATTTACATTAGTTGTAATTACTTGTGCTGTCATCGTTTTCATCCTTTCTTTTATTATATCACTCTTTCATGATGTATCACTATTTCATGAAAGTCAATAGTTCAATTCCATTTACGACACAAATATTTACAAAAGAGTGATATATTCCAAAATAGTGTTATAATAAATAATGAGGTGATATAATGACAGAAGTATATAAAGTATCAGAAGAACAAAAAGAACGTATTAGAAACCTTGTAAAGGATTTTTTAAAAGAACAGAATATATCAGTATATAAACTTGCTAAAATGCTTAATGAAAGATATGGGCGTTCGGGTTCTGTATCTAATATCTTAAATAAGCTATCCAGAGCAACATTTAAAATATCTGAATTAATGGACATAGCAGAATTATTTGACTATGAAATAAAATTTGTTCCTAAAAACTCGATAGAGGGGCATAAAGATAACAAACCAAAGTCTTAAATATCTAATATACAGAGGGTTAAGCCTATTTGGGACTTTTGCACCATAACGATTTTAATGGAGTTAATTTATCCATTTAATAATCGTTTCGCCTTCATACCCCTTAACCCATACAAACCAAGCATAAGCAATTGCACTGCTATTGTATGTCTTAAAATCTCCATTCTTAGCACAATTTATACGTGAGCTTGATATATAGATTGTACGAGGCGGATGTTGTGTAAATAGTTCCTTCCGACTCTGACTTTCTAGAAACAGGACTTTCAAGAACATACAAACCTTTCTGCCTTCATCGACTTTGTTTAATGCATATTCCACAAATTCTTGAGCGTATTTGTATGGTGGATTAGTTACGATATCTCCGTGATGATAAGGTTCGGCATTTAACAAGAAATCTTCAACAGCCCCATAATCTCTATCAACAAGGTCTGTTGCTTTACCTAATTTTCCTGCTTCATCAAATACTTTAGCTAGATGTCCTGCACCGCATGCACATTCCCAGATATTATCTAAATCCGGTTCAACTTCAAGAAGTAACTTTCCTGCTATGGGGTCTGTTGCGTAGTAGTCGTTTTCTTCCCTAATTCCTCTCGCATGGTTTGTTGCACCAAGATTAATAAATGTACTCTCTTTCATGTTCTTATCCTTGCTAAATTACATGAAAGAATTTAGCATGCTAACCTCTCTACAACTGGCTAGACACATTATATATTGCCAAGCACCAAGGGAGTTTGGCAATATAAGGGGATTTTATTAATGCTATTATATATAGATATATTTTCAGTGATTTATTGACAGTATAATACATAGTTCCGTCCATTTCTGGAAATTGATGCTATAATTAACCTATGGAACAAAGAATTAAAGCTGTTATCTATGCTCGTGTAAGTTCAGAAGAACAAAAGAAAGAAGGTTTTTCAATCCCTGCTCAACTTGATTTGTTGCGTTCATTTGCTAAACAACATAACATTGATGTTGTAAGGGAATTTGAGGAAGCTGAAACTGCTAAACAAGCAGGACGACATCAATTTAATGAGATGTTGAAATTTCTAAAAAAGAGTAAGGATGTAAAAACTGTTCTTTGTGAAAAAACAGACCGCTTATACAGAAACTTTACAGATTATGTAGATTTAGATGTTGATACAACCGGTTATACGGTTTATCTGGTTAAAGAAGGGGTCGTATTAAGCCCTTTATCAACTTCACATGAAAAACTTGTTCATGGATTAAAAGTATTATTATCCAAAAACTTTATTGATAACCTTAGAGAAGAAACGCAAAAAGGTCGGCTAAAGAAAGCAAGTGAGGGGTACTTTATCGGTCAAGTTCCTTATGGATATAAAAAATTAGACCCTCGAACAACTGTTATAGATGAAGAAAAAGCTCCTTTTGTAAGGCGTGCTTTTGAGTTGTATGCAACAGGTATATCTTTAGAAAGAGTGAAAGAGCAGTTGTATGAAGAAGGGTTTACTTATCAATCTGCACACAAAAAGATTTCAAAAGGTCAGCTTGGAAAAATGCTTCAGAACGTCAATTATCTTGGAGTTTTAAAGTTTAAGGATAATATATATGCAGGACAACATCCACCTATCATATCCCAAGAGTTATTTGATAAAGCACAGTTATCATTTAGAAAGGATAACAAACCTCTATACAGAGATGACCATAATTTTGCACTTGCCGGCATGATGACCTGTGCAAAATGCGGTTGTGCTATTACTGCTGAAATTAAGAAGGGTAAGTATGTCTATTACCACTGTACTGGTGGTAAGGGAAAATGTGAGCAGAAGAAAATTTACATTAATGAACTGGACTTAATGCCACAGTTTGACGAAGCTGTTAAAGCTGTTAGCCTTGCACAAAAACATATAGATTACATAAAACAAGGACTAAAAGAAAGTTTGGCGGATAAAAAAGAATTTTCCGAACAAATGAGGAGTAACCTTGAAGCAGAAGCCAGCAGGATTAGGCACAGAATTGATAAAATCACTAACGAATACTACGATGATTTAGTCGACGCTAAGTTCTATAACGATAAGAGATTACAATGGAACAAAGATTTAGATGATGTCATGATAAAACTCGAAGCACTTCATAATGCGGAGAAAAAATATTATGAAGAAGGCGTGAGAATTATAGAAACGCTGAAAAACGCTTATACCCTGTATAAACAGCAAACTTCTACCGAACAGAGAAAATTATTAAATTACTTACTATCGAACTGCAAGTTAGAAGGCAGAAAGGTAAGCTATGACTATAACTTACCTTTCTCTTATTTCATAAATTTTGACTCTTGTCTCAAAAAATACCCCGGATGCGATTCGAACGCATGACCTACTGCTTAGAAGGCAGTTGCTCTATCCAGCTGAGCTACCGGGGCGTAAGTTCTTTATGTAATATATTTTTAC
>CAMMDS010000022.1 GCA_946495655.1 uncultured Clostridium sp. | reverse complement strand
TATAAAAAAACAACCTACAAACCTTATAGTTCGTAAGTTGTTATAATTTGGAGCCAATAAGCAGAATCGAACTGCTGACCTACGGGTTACGAATCCGTTGCTCTACCAACTGAGCTATATTGGCATAATGTTTTAACAAATTTCAAAGACAAAAAGTACTTTATATTCAGCACCTTTTGTCTTTAAATTTATTAATTTCATATAATAGAATTAATTCTAAAAATGTTTTCCTCTTCTTCTCTTTGACTTATCATCCTCAGTAAATTCTTGACTACTTATATCTGTTCCAAAGTTTTCTTCTATTATATCCTTTTTACGACTTTTCATCTCATCTTTTTTTTCAGATATTTTTTCGATATCTCCATTATCTAATTTAGATTCTGAATTATCTTTTTTATCAGTATTCTCATCATCTAAAGAATTAAATCCACCATAATATGTACTAAAGTCATCATCATCCTTATGTCTTCGTTTTACAATAACAATTATAATGATTATTATTATAACCAAAACTCCAAGACCTATTCCTCCATACAAATATAAATCGTTATTATCTATTCCAGCTATAATTTGTTCTTGTGGCTTTTCTTGTATATTAACAATTATTTGATAAGTAGCTATGTCTTGTTCATCTTCTGATTTTACAAGTATTGTTACAAGATTTTCTCCTAATTTTAGTTCATTATTTCCTGCAATCTCTATTACAGCATTTTCTGTATTTGATTTTGCATCTATATTTATACTTGTTATACTAGTATCATTAATATTTAAAGTATACTCATAAATATCACTATTAAATTCTGGATCTAATGTATATCCTTCTACATTAAGCTCAGATAATTGTATTCCTACTATTTCTCCTTTTGTTACATTTATTTTATAAGTTCTTACAGTTTCGTCTTCTGCAGTTACCTTTATTTCAATAGTATTTTCTCCTATTAAAAGATTATCATTTCCCGTAATTTCTACTTTAGCCTTTTCATCTTCTGCAACTGCATTAACAGTTAATGCATCTACATTTTCATCAACTGTTAAATTATATTCAGTTACATCGCTACTAAAATCTGGAGTGATTTCATATCCATCTACTGCTAGAGATTTTAGATTTTTATTATTTGATTTTTCTTCTTCTGGTTCTTCTGTTGTTAAATAACTACTACTTATATATGCTGTTTGTCCATTATATGTAACTCTACTCCATGTTATTCCATTAACAGATGTTGTTGCTACTCCTGTTCTTGTAACACTATCTCCTGCATCTAGTGAACCAATTACGCTACTACTTGTACTATAACTAGCTCTTACGTTTACACTACTAGTTGCATATACTTTTTCATTCCTAGATGAGAAACTTGGTGCAGTAGGTTGATTATTACTTCCAGAACTTCCTGAGTTGCCAGAGCTACTTGAACCACTTCCGCTTCCAGAACTGTTTCCAGATGATTTAGCTGTTACTGTTACTGTAACACTTCTATTAACAGAAGAAGCTTCATTAGAATCTTCATCTGTTACATTTCCTGTCAATGTAATAGTATATGTACCGGCTCTACTTGGAGTAAACGAAACACTTTTCGAAAAATTACCATTTTCTGCATCATTTGTAAAGCCTACTATAGGTGTACTGCTTATTCCATCCCCGCTCAAAGACAAATCCCATGCTGCTGCATTTCCACTAGCAGTTACTGTAACTTTTGTTCCCACAGTAACAGTTGTTGAACTTGCTTTTAAAGATGTTGATGCTGCTTTGACTGTTACTGAATAAATTGCCCATATAATAATTACTAAACAAATAGTTTTTAATAGTCGTTTTATTTTCATATTTCCTCCTAATTCTTCTATTAATAGTTACCTATAATGTTATTTTTTTCTTTCCGAGTAAATCTCTTTGTAATGCTAACAAGTCAGCAGAGTCTATTTTTCCATTTTGTGTCGCATCTGCAGCATTCTTTTGATAAGAGCTTGTAATTAGTTTTTTACCTAATAAGTGTCTTTGAATAGCAAGCAAATCAGCAGAATCAACAACTGCATTACCTGTTGTATCACCTAATTTAACTACCGTATATGTTGTTCCATTATATTTTATTGTGTAACCAGTTCCAAGACTTCCTGATGTTACAGTTTTACCACTTGCATTTTTTATAACCGCTCCTGGTGCTTTGCTGGCTATATTACTTATTGTTATATCTGGCTCACACATCAGTTTCGAACCTGTTGTTTTGAATCCATCTCCTTTTATTGCTGATGAACCCGTACCATTTACAGGTTCTATGTAGTTTCCATTACTATCTCCTCTTGCCACATAACCTGTTGTTCCTGAATCCGTTACTATCTTATCCCATATATAACCATTAGCGTTAGATACTTCTTTTTCTATTCTTGTTAAGTAGTCTCCTTTATCAGCATAACCTAATATAGTAGAACTTGTTCCTGGTGATTTTCTTATAGTTAATCCACCATTACATACAACTTTAACTATATCTTTTCCTGTTTCCGTTGAACCATTATTATTAACTTCCTCTAAATACCTTGCAACTATAAAGCCTTGTGTACCATCAGCTAAAATAATTCTTGACCAATCATAACCATCTACATTCTTATATACACCTTTTTGTATGATTGTAACTCTTTGACCTACTGTCAATGTTGTTAAAGTTGTTGTTCCTGAAGTTCCTGGTCCATTTCTTACATTTCCAGGTTCTATAGCTACTGCTGTTATTTCACAGTTAGTGACATCATCTATAACTTTAAATCCATCTGAGATAACATATCCTTTAGTACCATTACTCAACACGACTTTATCCCATACATAGCCATTTTCTTTTTCCGAACCAATTTCTATTCTTAATATTTTTTCACCTTTTTTTAGTGTATCTAGCTTTGTTGAAGTTTTGCTTTTTGATTTATATACTACTAATGATGCATCTGTAACTTGTATGTTTTGTGTTACTATTGATTGTGTTCCTGGCATTGCACATCTAGTATCTGGCATATTTTCAAAAACAGGTATAACAAAGTTAAATGGCATATCCAAATCACTATCTATATCTTTATATGTTTGCATTATACTTGTACTTTCTGTTCTTGCTGCAGCAACATTTTGCTGATATTGATGCCAATATAAATCTCCATCACTATCATCTACATCAAATTTCTGTAAATACAATGTATTTTGACCATATTGAATATATTCCTTTGCTAAAAACTCTGCTCCACCTTTAATTGATTTCTCTGGGTCTGTCCATTTTTGTTTTTTAGCATATTCTAACGCGCTTTTAATTATTGCAGTACTTCCACTTCCTGACGCATTAACATTTAAAAAGTTATAATATCCTTTATAACCAGAATATGTACCTGTTGCAGTTGCTGATGCTTTACTTCCTGTTCCTTGCTCCTGTCTTATTCTTGAAGCTAAATGATATGGACTAATTCCTGCAGCTTCTGCAGCCTCCATTATGACTTCTGCATATGTTTTATTTATAGTTGCTGTTTTACCACTTGTATTTGTATAAGTAATCTTATCAGTTAATAAATAATCACAACCATCTAATATTTGCTTTATTCCAGATATCGTGTATTTTCCATCTACCCATTTTAAATTTTCAAATTGGAATATATAATCTTCAAATAAAGAGTTTCTTGGGTCCATATAATATGAAACTGTTGCTGTAGATGCACATCTCCAACTTCCATTATCATAAGCTTTATCTCCACATACAGAGCATATCCATTCTCCTGATTTTCCTTGAACCAAGTTTCTTCCATGAGCTGCTGTTGTTTCATTTTTTATAACAGTATTCCAGTTAAGCCCTGTAAATAAAATAGTAAAAGTCCAATTTGGATGTTCTTCCAATAAATCATCTATAAGGCTTGAATAACCTGGATATTTATCTAATATATTGCTTCCTTTCTTATAATCTTTTGTATTTTGCTCTCCTGCCTCTACCTCGTTTACTAGGAACAAATTAATAAATATCACTATCATAAAAATTATAATTAATAATATGCTAATACATTTTATTAATTTATTATTCATATTTTAAAGCTCCTCCTCATTCGTTTTATCGACATTTTTTTCACGTACAGTATATCATTAATCTTTTTTCGCGTCAACACAATTTTTTATCTTTTTATTCAATATTTTCTTTACAAAAATTGTACTTTAATATACAATAATGTAGATATAAATTGAAAGGTTAAGCATATGAGTACATATATTTCAAAAAGTGAACAAGATACTATAAATTTTGCCAAAGATTTTGCCAAAGATTTAAAAGTAGGAGATATAATTGTTCTTACTGGAGAACTTGGTTCTGGTAAAACTAAATTTGTAGAAGGAATACTAAAATACTTTAATTTGGAAGATGAGATTTCTAGTCCTACTTTTACAATAGTAAATGAATATTTGTCTGATAAAATGAATATTTATCATTTTGATGTGTATAGATTAGAAGATTCAGATGAATTTTATGCCATGGGCGGAGACGAATATTTTTCTAAAGGTATTTGCCTTATCGAGTGGGGTGAAATAATCGAAGATATTTTACCAAAACCATACACCAAAATTGTTTTTAGCAAAGACGAAAATAATGAAGAAATTAGAAATCTTGATGTAACAATAATAAACTAATAATTGTACTTTTATAAAATTATACAAACAATAAAACAGGTGGTAAAAATGAAAATACTTGCAATTGATACCTCTTCTAAAATATGTAGTGTTACAATTTTAGAAAACGAGAAAATTCTAATGAATTTAAGTAATGATGATGAAAAAACTCATTCAGTAAAATTAATGCCGATGGTAGATAAAGCATTTAGTGATACTAAGCTTTCTTTGGATGATATAGAACTTTTGGCATGTTGTATTGGTCCTGGCTCATTTACAGGTGTCAGAATTGGTATAGCAACAATCAAAGCTTTTGCAGATGTAAAGAATATTCCAGTTATAGGAATTACATCTTTAGAAAGTTTAGCATATAACGTTAGAGATATTGCTAAAGAATCAAGCCTAGTTTGTTCTTTAATTGATGCTAAAAACAATAATGTGTATTGTGGATTATATCAATTCATAAAAAAATATTCAGATAATAATTGTGAGCATAATGATAGTTGCAAATTAATTTCTATTTTAGCTGAAGATATCGATACTACTATAGAGAAATTAAATGAAACAATTGCCTCTAACGATTTTAATCAAATTATATTTGTTGGAGATGGCTCTATAATATATAAAGAAAAACTATCTTCAGTTTTTAAAAATGCTTTATTTGCATCTGATGACAAAAATCTTCAAAATGGAATAAGTATTGGATTAGCAGGATTAGATAAATATTTATTAGGTGAATATGGCAATTCTTCTTCTATCTCCCCTATTTATCTTAGAAAATCTCAAGCAGAAAGAGCATTAGAAGAAAAAATCAAGATTTTGCCAATGACTTTAGATGATATTAAATTGATTAAACCAAATTTCGAATCTGATTTTGATAGATTTTGGAATATAACTAATTTAGAAAATGATTTTAATAACCCAAATTCATCATATTTTATTGCTAAATTAGATGATGAAATAGTAGGATTTGCCGGAATATTAAAAATATGTGATGAAGCAAATATTATGAATATAGTTACAAAAGTAGATAAGAGGCATCTTGGTATCGGTGCAAAATTGCTTGATACACTTATTACAATATCAAAGAATCAAGGCTTAAAAAGTATTACACTTGAAGTTAATATCAATAACCATCCAGCAATAAATTTATATGAAAAATTTAATTTTAAACGAATAGGTTTAAGAAAAAAGTATTATAATAATACGGATGATGCAATAATTATGACTTTATTTTTAAAATAATAGGAGGAATACGAATGAAAAGAAAAAATGAACTTGGATACAAAGATTTGAAAGTAACTTGTGATCCTAAAGTATTTAATTTTGGTACAACTGATGAACTAGAACCAATAAGCACAGGAATTGGACAAGAACGTGGAATTAAAGCATTAGAATTTGGTCTAAATGTAGATATAAATGGATATAACGTATATGTAGAAGGTCCATATGGAGTTGGAAAAACTGCTTATGTAAAAAATTATTTAGGTGTTATTTCTAAAAAGAAAAAAGTTCCTAATGATTGGTGTTATTTATATAATTTTGATAATCCTAATGAACCAGTAGCAGTCTCTCTCCCTGCAGGACAAGGAAAAGAATTTAGAGACAATATGAATTCTTTTATTAACGAAATTAAAGTAGATATTAAAAATACTTTTAATAATGAGGATTTTGAAAAAGAGAGAAATTTAATTAAACAAGAATATGAAGCCAAACGTAATCTACTTATGGAAAAATTAAATAAAAAATCTGCTGAATATGGTTTTACAGTTAAATCTGCACAAAATGGTATATATATGATGCCTATTGTAAATGGTAAAACTATTGCAGAAGAGGAATTTAATAAATTAGATGAAGCTGTAAAAAAAGAATTTGAAGATAAATCAACTATTGTTCAACAACATATAATGGCTGCCATAAGTGAAATAAAATCTATTGAAAGAGAATCAGAAAACAAAGTACAAGAATGGCAATCAAATGTTGCTCTTCTTACTATCAATGCTCATATTAATTTAATAAAAAATAAATATAAAAGAAATAAAAAAATCAATAATTTTTTAGATTCAGTCAAAAAAGATATATTAAAAAATATAAATCTTTTTACAGCTGACGAAAAAGCTTTGGAAAGCAAATTACAAGGTCCACAAGCTGCTCACCCTGAAGTTATTAAACCTTGGCTAAATTATAGAGTAAATTTATTTATAGATAATAGCAATTTAGAAGGAGCTCCTGTTGTAGCTGATACAAACTATTCTTACCATAATATTTTTGGAAAACTTGAATACGAAAATTATTATGGTACTTTAAAAACTGACTACACTATGCTAAAACCTGGTCTTCTTCATATAGCAAATGGTGGTTATTTAGTATTTCAAGCAAATGACTTATTAACAAATTCTTTATGCTATGATGCTTTAAAAAAAGTTTTAAGAAGTAAAACTCTAGGAATAGAAAATGCTGCAGACCCTCGCTCTTCAATGGTAATGATTTCTTTAAAACCAGAACCTATTCCACTAGATTTAAAAGTAATATTAATTGGTGATGAGAATATTTATCAAACTTTACTTGCAATGGATCCAGATTTTAGAAAGTTATTTAAAATTAAAGTAGAATTTGCAGATGATGCACCTTTAAATAAAGATAATATGATAAAACTTGCTAGATTTGTAAAAGGTTACTGTGATCATGAAGGCTTACCAGGGTTAGATAGTAAAGCTATGGCAAAGCTAATAGAATATGCTTCAAAACTTGCTGATAATCAAGACAAATTATCAACTCGTTTTACAGATTTATCAGTAATAGTTGGTGAAGCATCTACTTGGGCTAGAATGGCAAAATCAAAAGTTATAACTGAAGAATTTATAACTAAAGCACTAGCAGAAAAAACAGACAGAGTAAAAAAATATGATGATAAATACATGGAAATGATAAAAGATAATACTCTTCTTATTAGCACATCTGGTTCTGAAGTAGGACAAATTAATGGCCTTACTATCATGAATGTTGGAGACTATACTTTCGGAAAACCTGTAAAAATTACTGCTAATACTTATACTGGAAAAAATGGAATTATAAATATCGAAAGAGAAGTTGAACTTTCTGGTTCATCTCATTCTAAAGGAATATTAATCTTAAGTGGTTATTTAGGTGAGATGTTTGCACAAGATATGCCTTTATCTCTTACTGCAAGTATTTGTTTCGAACAATTATATAGTGGTGTAGATGGTGATAGTGCTTCAAGTACAGAATTATATGCTATTCTTTCAAGTTTAGCTGATATTCCAATAAATCAATCTTTTGCAGTTACAGGTTCTGTAAACCAAAAAGGCGAAATACAACCAATTGGAGGAGTAAATGATAAAATAGAGGGCTTCTTCCAAGTATGTAAAATGAGAGGATTAGATGGTTCTCATAGTGTTATAATTCCAAAACAGAATGTACGAAACCTAAATCTTTCTGAAGAAGTTGTTGAAGCTGTAAAAAATGGTCAATTTCATATTTATGCAATATCTACAATTGATGAAGGAATCGAACTCTTAACTGGAGTTCCTGCTGGTAGTAGAGATGAAAATGGAAACTTCCCTGCTGGAAGCATTAATGCACTTGTTTATGAAAAGTTGAAAAAATATGCAAAAGTAAGCAAGGAAAAATAACTGAAACAAAGGGACGCACAATTTGTTCCAAAATTGGAACAAATTGTGCGTCCCTTTGTTTCAGTTTTTGCAATGTTTCATTTATTTTTCATCTTTAACTGTTTCTACAGTTTCTTCTTTTACTGTATCAACAACTTCTTCTACAACTGGTGCTTCAGTTTCAACTGCTGGAGCTTCTTCTGGAGCAGCTTCTACAGGTGTTTCTTCTTGAGCTTCTGCTTTTATTGTAATTTCTCTGTTTTCTATTCTAGCACCTGTATTTTCCTTAGTTTTAGCAGCTTTACCTACTCTATCTCTTAGGTAATATAATTTAGCACGTCTTGCTTTACCTACTCTAACTAATTCTACTTTTTCTACCATTGGAGAATGTACTAAAAATGTTTTTTCAACACCAACACCGTAAGCTATTTTTCTTACTGTAAATGTTGCATTTACTCCTCCACCTTGTTTCTTAATAATAATTCCTTCAAATACTTGGATTCTCTCTCTATTTCCTTCCTTAATTCTTTGATGTACTTTTACTGTATCACCAATTTTAAGTTCTGGAATCTTATTTTTCAATTGTTCATGTTCTATTGATTTTATGATATCCATTTGATATCCTCCTTCCTTATTTTTTTATTATTTTTCTAATAAATCTGGTCTTTTTAATTTTGTAACTTCTAGCGATTTTTTTTCTCGCCATTTTTTTATATTTTCATGATGTCCTGAAATTAGAACTTCAGGCACCTTTTTCCCTCTAAATTCTTCTGGTCTTGTATACTGAGGATATTCCAAAAGGTTGTTACTAAATGATTCTTCTTTAATTGAATCTTCATTCAAAACCCCTCCAACATATCTACTAACAGAATCTATGAGTACCATTGAAGGTAGCTCTCCTCCTGTTAATACATAATCTCCAATAGAGATTTCCTCATCTACAATTTCATCAAGAACTCTTTGGTCTATTCCCTCATAATGTCCACAAAGTAATATTAAGTGATTTTCTTTTGATAGTTCTTTTACTTTTGCTTGATTTAAAACTTTTCCTTGCGGAGATAAATATATTACTTTTGCATTTTCATCTTTTACCGAAGAATATGCATCATATACAACATCAGGCATAAGTACCATACCTGCTCCTCCACCATATGGAGTATCATCTACTTTTTTGTGTTTATCCTTTGAAAAATCTCTAATATTTATTAAATTAATTTCTATTAGTTCTTTTTCCTTTGCTCTTCCAATTATGCTTTCATTTAAGCTTTGAAACATTTCTGGAAAAAGTGTAAGCACATCAAATTTCATTTTTCCTCCAAGTTTTATCAATTTCCTTCTAAAATTTAGAAAAGAATTATTATTTGGCTAGGCACGCGAATTTTAAATTCATGAGGCGTACTCTTTGTACGTTGATTGAATTTAAAATGAGCAGTAACAACGCCAAATGATGATTATTTTCTAAATTAAACCATCAATTAAATGAACTACAATCATATCATTATCAATATCAATCTGCTTAATTACTTCTTTTATTGAAGGTAACAATATTTGTTTCCCTAGATCATTTTTTATTACATATACATCATGTACTTTGTTATTATATATATCATCTACTTTGCCAAGTAAATTACCATTATCATCATATACTTTAATTCCAATTAAATCAGCTATAAAATATGTGTCTTTTGGAAGCTTTCTTGCATCTTCTCTTTTTATTTTAATATAGCAGCCTTTATATTTTTCAGCCATATTAATGTCTTCTATACCTTTAAATTTAATTAGTACTACATTTTTATGTAACTTTACTTCTTCAATATGCATTTCAATTGTTTCTTTGTTTTTTACAACTAAAACACTTTTTAATTCTTCAAATCTATGCATATCATCAGTAAATGGATTTACTTTAACAAACCCCTTGATTCCAAATGTATTTACAATTTGACCTATTTCAAAATATTCTTGCTTCATTTTTAGCTCCTTTAATTAGTCTAAAAATTCTATTACTACCTTCTTCTTTTCTTTTGAACCTAAAGCTTTCATAAGTGTACGAATTGAATTTGCAACTTTTCCTTGCTTACCAATTATTCTTCCCATATCACTATCTTGAACTTTAACTTCAAAAATTATTTTATCTGCTTCTTCTTTTTCATTTATAGAAACAGCATCTTGATTTTCTACAATGTTTTTAACAATTGCTTCTAAAACTTGTTTCATAGTGTCTTCCTTTCTTTTTTGGTCATGACATTAATAATTCAAAATTCAAAAGAATTGTTGTTTGGCTAGGCGCATGAGTTTTAAATTCATGAGGCGTGCTTTTTGCTACGCTAAATTGAATTTAAAATGAAATGCAACAACGCCAAATGGCGATTATTTTGAATTTTTAGTTAGCTTTTTCAATCAATTGCTTAACTGTATCTGTTGGTTTTGCACCATTTTTGATCCATTTTTCAACTTTTTCTTTGTCTAGAACTATTGTAGATGGTTCTGTCATAGGATTATATGTTCCTATTTTTTCAATTATTTTTCCATCTCTTGGGCTTCTAGAATCAGCTACAACTATGTGATAGAATGGAGCTTTTTTTGCGCCTTGTCTTTGTAATCTTATTTTTACCATTAAAATTCACCTCCTGAAAATTTTCACAAGAATTATTAACAATGGTATTTAATAATTCTTAAATATATATTTTAAAAATTAAAATCAAATTAATTAAGTATGTATGTTCCATATTAATATTAGATAGTTTTTTAATATCTATCCTTTTAGCATGTTTTTCAAATCTGCTGGATTCATGCCTTTCATCATCTTTCTCATGTTTTTGCTATCTTTCATTTGCCTCATCATTTTTTGTGTCATTTCAAAAGATTTCATGAACTTGTTTATTTCTTGAACTGAAGTTCCGCTTCCTTTTGCAATTCTAACTCTTCTATTTCCATTTAAAAGTTTTGGATTTCGTCTTTCTTCTTTTGTCATAGAAGAAATCATTGCTTCAATTCTTATAAATTCTTTATCATCTACTTTTACATCTTTTAACTGATTCATTCCAGGTATCATTTTTAGCAATGATGAAAAAGAACCCATTTTTTTGATTTGCCTTAGCTGTGTTAGATAATCATCTAAGTCTAAATCTTTTTTCTTTTTAAGCTGTTTTTCTAATTTCTCAGCTTCTTCTAAGTCTATTGCTTCTTCTGCTTTTTCTATTATTGAAAGTACATCACCCATTCCCAAAATTCTTGATGCCATTCTATCTGGATAAAATACTTCTATATCACTTAATTTTTCACCTGTTGCTGCAAATTTTATTGGTCTTCCTGTAATCTTCTTAACAGATATTGCAGCACCACCACGGGTATCACCGTCAAGCTTTGTAAGAACTACTCCATCAATTCCTAAAGCTTCATTAAATGCTTTTGCAACATTTACTGCATCTTGACCTGTCATTGAATCAACTACAAGTAAAATTTCATGTGGTTTTACATTTGCTTTTACATTCTTAAGCTCATTCATAAGTTCTTCATCTATATGTAAACGTCCTGCAGTATCTAATATTACTACATCATTTAATTTAGAAATTGCTACATCTATCGCTTGTCTTGCAATTTTTACAACATCTTTTGAATTTTCATTTGCATATACAGGTATATTTAGCTGTCCTCCTACAACTTGAAGTTGTTTTATAGCTGCTGGTCTATATACATCACATGCAACTAATAATGGCTTTTTCCCCTGTTTTCTAAGTAAATTCGCAAGTTTTCCTGCTGTAGTAGTTTTACCAGAACCTTGAAGTCCAACAAGCATTATAATTGTTGGTGGATTTGGAGTAAAGTTTATTTTACTTTCTGTTCCTCCAAGAAGTTTTACTAATTCATCTTTAACTATTTTTATAACTTGTTGTCCAGGAGTTAGAGATTTTAGAACATCCTGACCAAGCGCTTTCTCTTGTATGGTATTTATGAATTCTTTAACTATTGCATAGTTAACATCTGCTTCTAAAAGTGCAAGCTTTACCTCCCTTAACATTTCTTTTAAATCTGATTCAGTAATTCTTGTTTTTCCTCTTAGTTTTCTTGTTACTTCTTGTAACTTAGCAGATAATCCTTCAAATGCCATACTTTTTTCCTCCTTTAAACGATTATTATTTTAATCGATGTTAATTAGTTTAAACAAATTAGTTCTCTTCTTATGTTATTTAAGATTTTTTCTATTTTCTTGTCTGATAAAGTCTCTGATATCTTATTTAGTTCTTCAATTATTTCTTGTATTTGTTTCTCCTGTTTCTGCATCTTTTTCATAATTAAAAGCTTTTCTTCAAACTCGAAAAGTTTACTTTCCCCCTTTTTTATTACGTCTCTTACTGCTTGTCTTGTAATATTATTATTTTCAGCTATCTCAGAAAGTGATAAATCATTATTATAGTAATCATCTATAAACTCAAATTGTTTTTCAGTTAAAAGCTTTCCATATATCTGGCACAAAATGCTTACTTCAACTTTCTTTTCCATATTTTCACTTCCTAATTTTAGACAAAATATATTAGCATTAATTTGTAATGCTAATATACTTTACACTATTTTTGGTGATTTGTCAAGTGTTTTAAGGATTTTTTTATTAGTTTTATGGAATTTTAATAAAATTTTCTTTACCCACTCCACATCTTGGACATTTCCAATCATCTGGTAAGTCTTCAAACTTTACTTTTTCTACCTCTTCATCATAGATATATCCACATATTATACACTTATATTTATTAAATTCTTTATTTGCTAAGTTTCCCTCATTTTTATGATTCTGTTCTTCCTCTTGATTTACTTCTATATATGTAGGTGCATTTTTGGGTGCAGAACCTTTAACTACCTCATGATAATATCTATATGTCATCTCTTTTTCACTACTTAGCTTCTTTGTATCTATCACTCTTGATATAAACAAATCATGTGTTTCGCAATCTATAGTTTGAATCAGTTCACATATTAGATAACTACATATTCCTTCTGTTATAACTGGAATATCATCACACAACTCATATTTATATTCTTCAAATTTATCTGTGTCTTTTGATGAATAGTATCCAAATTTATAGATGATGTCATTATTTATTGTCTCACTTATTATTGATATAGCAAATTTCTTAGTATTTTTAATAGCTTCATTTGTATAATTTTCCTTATTTAAACTAAATGAAATTATTGGATTTTCTGATGTAACTTGAGATACTGTATTTATCACACAGCCAACATTTCGTTCATTGTATTTTGTAGATATTATATATAATCCATAAGAAATATCTCTAAAAACATTATTATCCATATCCAAACCCTTCCTATTTTAATTAATTTTAATCAATACTTATTTTCTAGATTTTTTACTTTCAAATACAACTATTACTTCTTTACATATGTAACATACTCATAATCATATGGGTTTTTCTCATCTTTTAAACCTTGTTCTCTTTCTACTACCTTCCAGTCTTCCTCTTTTATTTTAGGGAAATATACATCACCTTCAAACTCTTGATTTATTTCAGTAATATACAGTTTTTCTGCTTTTGGAAGAAGCAATTTATATATACTAGCTCCACCTATCACAAAATTTTCTTCATCTGAATTTATATATTTTTCTAACTTACTTACATCATCTAATACTTCAACATTTTCATCTTCTATATTAAGTTCTGCATCATTACAAAGTATAATATGTTTTCTATTTGGAAGTACTCTTCCTAAAGATTCAAATGTTTTCCTTCCCATTATTATATTATGTCCTGTAGTTAATCTTTTAAATCTTTTTAAATCTTCTGGTAAATGCCATATTAATTTGTTATCTTTTCCAATTACATTATTCTTAGCTACTGCTACAATTATACTTAACATTTTATCCTCCAATTATCTACTCATTTTTTCTACCACTTTACAAAACATCTCTCCCTATATTGCAACAGGTATTTTTCCAATCTGAACATCTTTGTTATAATCATAATCTTGAATTTCAAAATCTTCTACTTTAAAATCATAAAAATTCTTAGTTGGATTGTTGATTAGAAGTTTTGGATGAACATCCATAGGTTCTGCTTCTATTAGCTTCTCTATTATTGGAATATGTCTATCGTAAATATGACAATCTCCAATATTATGAGTAAGTGTTCCTACTTCTAATCCTGAAACTTGAGCAAACATGCATAAAAGCGCTGCATATTGCATAGTATTCCATCCATTAGCTGCAAGCATATCTTGTGAACGTTGATTCAATATTAAGTGAAGCTTTCCACCTTTTACCAACCATTGTGTACCATATGCACAAGGCTCTAATCTCATATCTTTTAATTCCTCATGATTAAATATATTAGTCATAATTCTTCTACTTGATGGATCATTTTGTAATAAATATAATACATAATCAACTTGGTCCATCTTCTTTATTCCATCTTTAGTTTTAAATTCATATTTTTTACCTAGCTGATATCCATAAGCCTTCCCTATAGTTCCATTTTCATCAACCCATTGGTCCCAAATATGTGAATTTAAATCTTTTACATTGTTAGACTTCTTTTGCCATATCCATAAAATCTCATCAATAGCTCTTAATACAGTTTTACTATTATTTCTTAGTGTAATCATAGGAAACTCTTTTCCTACATCATACACATTACTAACACCAACTATTGAAATATAGTTAGCTTCTGTTCCATCCTGCCATCTAGTTCTTACATTAGTACCTTCTGATGAAAACCCCACTTTAATTATTTTTTTACATGTTTCAATAAAATGTCTATCTGCCTCAGTCATATCTATTCCTCCTTTTTTGTCGTTATAGGGACAGGCCTTAAAACGACACACTTGTCGTTTTTGGGCCAATCCTTAATTAAAATTTATTTTTTACTCTTTTTGATATATTTTTTATAATTCTACTAAAAATCCCACTTCGGTACATATTCCTCTTCGTGTTCTCCTAATTCTTGCATATATCCATTTTTCAAGTCTAGTGTAGATAAAAATTTTTCTATTTCTTTATATTCTTTTTTGGTTAACTTTCTATTGATATACTCATCTTGCTTAGCTTTATATGTTGGAAAATATTGTGCCATAACACTTACATATATATCATCTGGCATATTTTCTTTTATCCATTTAAGAATATGTTTACTATTCTGCAGATGATTTGGTAAAACCAAATGACGAATTATTACTCCTTTTTGTATTATACCATTTTCATCAAACTTCGCTGTTCCAACTTGTTTATACATTTCCTTTATAGCTTTAGTTGCAATTTGAAAGTATTTATCAACTTTAGAATATTTTTTTGATAAATCATCCGAATAGTATTTTAAATCTGGTAAATATACATCTACATATCCATTTAACGCTTTTATTGTTTCCACATTTTCATAACCATTTGTATTATATATAATCGGTATTCTAAGTCCGCTTCTTCTTTGCTATCTTTATTGCTTCAATTATTTGATAAGCATACATTGTAGGAGTTACTAAATTGATATTGTTCACGCTCTTTTTTTGTTGTTCAATAAATATATCAGAAAGCTCTTCTACAGATATTTCTTTTCCCTTGCCTAATTGACTTATCTCATAATTCTGACAATACAAGCAACTCAAATTACAATTGGTAAAAAACACAGTTCCAGATCCATTTTTTCCACTAATGCATGGTTCTTCATAATTATGCACTGATGCAAGCGCTATTTTTATTTTATCATCACATTTACATCTTCCAGTTTGTCCTTGTTTCCTATTTACTTTGCATCTATGAGGACAAATTTCACACTTTTCTAATTTTTTCATTTTATGCTCCTGATTTTTTACGCCATAAATAAGCTCTCATATTTTATTTTTCGATAATTAATATTAAGTATAAAATTAATTAAATATACTACTATACCTGCCCCCCTCTTGTAACATAATTGTCACAAAACGGCCTGTCCCCAATGTGACACTCATTCCTCATTTTTCAAACGCAAATGTCCAAGTTCGACCCATCTGTTATATGCCAAATTCAGATTAAATAACAACTTTGGTTTTGCACCAGCTCTATTCTTATCTACTACACATGCATAATATCTTTCATCTGGATCTTTATATTTTTCTAATTCAAAGAATTTAGTATCTACTTCTTCTAATGAATATTGGTATTTATCCCAATCTTCTCTTATGATTTGTTTTATTAAACATAGTGTGTCCAGTACTTCTTTTACTGTTCTACTTACAGCTAAATCATTTACAGTTAAATTTACAGGAAGTGTTGTACTCTCTGCTAATTGTAGTGTTGCAAATATAAACATATTAAAATTTTGTGCTAAATTTGAAAGTATTGTTGCCGTTCTTTTTATTTCTTCTCCATTTCCTATATTTGCAGTATCCGTTTTTAATGTATCATAAAATACATATTCTATTTTCTCTTTATAATAATAATTCATGATAACTTTTTGTAATTCGTCATTTGTATGGTCTGTAATATTTATGAAATATATAGAATTATTTATTTCTCCATTTATCCAATCAGTTACAGCAATTGTTTTGTTAAAATCATCAGAAACTTTTGTTAATCTCTCTACAAATTCTCTTCTAGTTTCTTTTGGTTCTTGAAGTATATATCCATCTTCATCTAAATTTACTTTAGCTCCTTTGTTAGGTTTGAACTTAAACTCTAATAATTCTCCTTCTGTTTTTGATATTTTTTGTCCATGTAGTTTTTGTATTTCCGGATTATTTAAGATTGTTGTAATTAAACATAACTTCATTTTTTCTTCTGACATTTCATTTGAAATTATGAGAACTTTCTTTTTGTGCACAAATGCTGTATATGCTGCAATATTTATTGTAAATCTACTTTTACCTGAGTTTGATGGCATAGCAAATGCCATAGTTTCCCCTTTACGTATTCCTTTAAAAACACTTGAAAGTATTGGAAATGGTAATTCTAATCCATTTGTCAAGTTGTTTTCTCCTTTTTCTAGAAATTCTGTCAAATCCTCACTTAAAACTGCTTGCTTAAATTTTTGCGTAACACTGACTTGAACAATTGCAGCTTTTATCTCATCAGCTGACATTTTATCATAAAGTTCATAATCTCTTATATTAACGATTTGCTCCTGTATATCCTCTCTCGGCTCTTCTAAATAACTTTTCCTTATAATACATAGTTTTCTGAGTTCTGAATATATTTTCTCCGGATTACAATTTTTTTCTGAAATTTCATTCTTTAACTTTTGTTTTAATTTATATGTTTCGTTATTATCTACAGAAAAATTAAAACCTTTTTTTGCAACTTCAGGAGTATATTTTCCTCCTTCTGTAAATAAGATGCTCTTATATATATTTAATAAACTTTGATCATCAAAATAGCATTCTTCAAATACTAGATAATACTTAACAATTAATTTTGGATTATTTAATAATAATCCTATATATGCTCTTTCTAACTCTTCTGCTCTTAATTTTGCTGGATAAATAGATTCTTGTTTTTTTACTTCTTCTTTGTATTTTATCTTTTCTTCTTTTGGTTCTTCATTACTATTCCAACCATTTAATTCGATTTCATCATTTTCATAATTTTGATTATCTTCTATCATTTCATCATTTTCTTCTGTTTCTTCATCATAAATATTCTCACTTTCTTCATCTTGTTTTTCCGGCATTTTTTCTTCAATTTCACTATCTTCTTTTTTTGTTTTTTTCTTTTCTTTTACAGGTTCTTTTTTCACTTCAGAATTATTAAGGTCTCTTATTCTATTCAATGCTTCTTCTAGTTTTCCCAGGTCTATTAGATTTCTAATCTCTTCTATCTCATTTTTGTCTTTTCCAGCTTGTTCTAGTACATCTAGTATTTTATATAGTTTTTCTATATTATCGCTTGGCATAATCTTTAGTTCTCTCCTCTCCTATAAAATCTATGGAAATTTTATCATAGTTTATTTTATTTTACAATAGAAAAAAATTGTAAATAGCAACCGTTCTTTATATTTTTTCTTTGATTTTCTTTATTTTAAACTTTGATTATGATATAATATTCTTTGATTGATTTTTAGGAGGTTAATATGGTATCAAAAAGTATAGTAAATGTTAGATATGCAGAAACAGATAAAATGGGAATAGTACATCATTCAGTTTATCCTATTTGGTATGAACTTGCTAGAACTGATCTTTCAAAACAAGCCGGATTCCCATATTCTAAAATGGAAGAGGAAGGTCTTATGACTCCTTTGGTAGAACTTAATTGCAAATATTATAGTCCAGCATACTATGACGACGAGCTTACTGTAACTGCCACTGTAAGCAAACTTACCCCTGCAAGAATAGTATTCTATTATGAAGTTTTCAGAAAAGACTCAGAAAAACCTATAAATACAGGATATACAGTTCATGCAATAGTTAATAAAGACATGAAACCAATTAATACTAAAAAATTATTTCCAGAGATATATAAAACAATGGAAAAAATGATGTCAGACCAAGAAAACAATTAGTTCTAGGAGGAATACGAATATGGCAATATTTGAAAATAAAACTAGAGTAGATATAAATAAAGTAAATAGTAATGCTTTAATTACTAACAAAGGAATGCTTGAACTTTTAGAAAATACAGCTTGTATGCATTCAGATACAGCAGGTTATGGAATCAAAGATATTCCAAACACTCATCTATCATGGATTCAGCTTAATTGGAAAGTTAAAATATTTAGAAGGTTAAATTATGGAGAAACTGTTACTATAAGAACTTGGGCAAGAACAGCATCAAAAGTAAGCACCCTTCGTGATTTTGAAGTAATAGATGAAAATGGTAAAACTGCTTGCATTGCAACTACACGTTGGACATTAATTAGTACAGATACTCAATCTATCACCAAAATCACAGATGATATTATAAATAAATATAATCCTGAGAATGGAACAGTATTACCTGATTTCGAATTTAAAAGATTAGAAGAACCTAAGGAATTTTCTAATGAATATGTATATACAACTCAAAGAAGAGACATTGATGTTAACAAACATATGCATAATTTAAATTATTTAGATTTAGCATATGAAGCTTTACCAGAAGATGTTTATTTTAATAATGATTTTAACAATATTGAGATAATGTATAAAACAGCAATTATACTGGGCGATACATCAAAATGTCTATATACCCATGAAAATGGAAAACATTTAGTTACCATTAAAAGTATGGATGAAAAAGCACTACATTGCATCATTAATTTATGGTAAATTGAAATTGGAACAAGGGGACGCACGATTTGTTTCAAATTTGAAACAAATCGTGCGTCCCCTTGTTCCAGAATTAAACTTTTTTCTCTTTTTTATTCAACTTATTTTTCATATCTACAAACACTTTATTTTTTGTTACTTCAAACAATTCTGACAAAGTCTGCGTAATTATTTGTTTATTTTTCTTATTAGTTTTTTGATACGTTTTAATTATTGTTGCTACTGTTTTAAATCTGTTTTTTGACATTTCATATAAAGTATCTGAATTTGTTTCTCTTATTATCGCATACACTATATTTATAAACTCACTTCTCTGTTTCGCATTAAATCTAGTAGTCCATTCTTTTATAACAGCATCAACAAATTCACTTTCATTAGTAACTTCTTTTAGATGTACAAAATCTCTTCCCTCCACTTGCCAAGTATATAAATCATGTTGCATTATTCCTTTTTGAGTACTTTTTATTATATAATACTTTTCTTCATGATACATTAATTTTCCTATTATAGATGTTTGAGGAATAAAAGAGATAATTTTATTAAGAGCTTCCTTATACTCTTCCTTTTCTGTAATTTCTTTGCTTAGTCCAGGTCCATCATTATTATATATCTCAATAATATATGGTTTTATTTTTTCATCACAAAATATGCCGGCATACATTGCTAAGTTTCCACCTTTAGAATGCCCTCCTATTCTCATTTTTTTATTTAAACCAGCAAACATTTCCTCTAAATATCTTACTGCTTCTTTCTGTGATGGTATGTCTATATCAAGACTTATATTAAAATCTTCTTTCCATCCCACTACTGTATTATCAGTACCTCTGTATGATATGTACATAGTATCGTCTGGTAGTAAGATTGTTACAGCTGAAAATTGTTTTTCTTCCTCTTGATTTACATGATTAACATATCCAGTTATTTTTAAGTTTCCAAATCTTTCACTATTTGCCAATTCTGGAAACAAATCTTTATCTTCTTTTTGGAGTATTTTTTCTTCTTCAATAACACTATTTATCCATCTCACATAAGCTTCTCTAATTGTTATTATTTCACTTTTAGTTTTAAGTAGCGTATCTAATGGAAAATATGCAAATCTTGATAAAATAAGATTATCTACATTATTAAATTCTGACTTTTTTAAATCAAGGTCCCCTCTCCACTTTATATAATCAAATATATTTGGCATATGCTCCTCCTTTTTTGATATTATATATCATAAATCTACTTTTTACCACAATTTTATATTTTTTTGTTTACTTAATAAAAATTTAATGATATACTTTAAATAATTATATGAAAGGAAAAGAATTTTATGGTAATTAATGAGAATGGATTAATTACTGAAAATCAAAATACACAAGATGTTAAATTAACAAATACTGAAGATTTCGAAATAAATAATGGGCTAGAAAAAAATTTTGATTTGAATAGTAATGAAAAATCTGAAATTTCAATCGAAAATGTAAAAGATGAAAAATCAAGTGTATTTTCTGATAACGGATTAGCTAATAGTACAATTACTCTTGATGATTCTTTTGTTGACCCTATTAAAGATTGTTTTGAATCAGATGAGCTTGCAAAATCTACAAACCAAACTGACCTTTGTGAGCCTATTGAATTAACTGAACAAACTAACACAGCCGAACCAAAAGAAACAGCCGAAACTAATTGCTTAGCTTTGACTGTACGTAAAAATTATAATTTATCTATCGTAAAAAATGGCATTTTTACTACTTTAAGAATGTCTTGGAAAGTTGCTCTTTCTACTTTCATATTAAATGTCTTAAAACTATTTTTCTAACGTCTTGCTTTTAATTATTAATCCAAAAGCGAGATATTATTTTTCTCAAAAAATTTCCTAAACTACTATTATATAACGACAATGTATTTTTTCCTTTTTCTCTACTAATTTTCATAAGCTGTTTATCAAATTTAGTCATAATTTTTTCTTTATATTCTTCATAAAAATCCAATACTTCAAATCTATTACTTTCTATTAATCCTAATACTTTTTGGTAGTTCAAAAACTTTTCTATATAGAAATCTATTTCTTCTATTGAAGTTAGCATTGTTACCATTTTATCAAAATACTTTACCATCATTAAATTTTGAGTTTCTAAATATACATATCTAATGCACTCTTCAAGTATTCCTTTAGATTCTTTTTTATATACTCCCTGTTTTGATTCCAATAATTTATTTTTCAAATCCAAAATTTTATCAAAACTTTTTATTATATGATTACCTTTTTCCTCAAATGTGTTATAGAATAAATCTTCAAAATTATTCTCTATATTTAAAGCTGGAGATATGATTGAATCTTCTCCTAATAAATAAATTAGCTGTTCCATTAAATTAGTTAAAGTTGGATATATTACTGGGCTGATAGTTTTAACCTCTAAACCATAAATTGAAGCTTTCTGCTTTTCTCTTTGTATAAGACTTGCAGCCATATATTGAACTACAGCTTCATTTAGTCCTAGTCCATTTACTGAGAAATCTCCAAAATCACATAAACCAATTTGTTTAAGTTTTCCATTATTTGTCTTCACAACTTGTAAATAGTGTATGAGCTCATGAAAAAGCTGTTCATTTGGTTCATATATATTTACATTTTCATCAATATATATGCAATCATCTTCATAGATATAATCAACTTTAGCTAAATTTTCTGCAATTTTAGCATAATACATTTTACAATTTAAAAGTTTTGATAATATTTCGTTATAATAATCTTGTAAAATAGGAAATGTTTTTGTCATACGATTTGCCATGTAATGAGCCAAATAATTTACATCTTTTTTATCTAATTCTTCTATTTTTTCTATCCCTAATCTTGTTAGTTTCTTTTGTATATTCACTTTTTCCCTCCAAGATTTTTATTTTCTTCTACATTATATTACAGTTTATTTTTTTTAGCAAGAAAAAAAGGTGAAATTTTATAATCTCACCTTTTTTCACTTATTTATTATACTATTCTACGATTTTTACTTGTAATCTTACACTTCCACTAGTATTTCCTGCTTCATCTGTTGCTGTATAATTTATATTATAGTATCCTAATTTTGATGTATTTATTTCTTTATCTTCTACAGTATCCCATGTTCCGTCTTTTCCTGTTTCTGAGTAATATACTGTTACTCTATTTATTGTTATTTTTCCATTAGAATTATCTTCTACTTTTATTTCAGGCTCTTTGAATTTTGTATTTATTTCTACTTCCATGTAGTCTTTTTCTAATGAGATTGTTGGTGGTGTGTTATCTACTACCTCTACTATTCTCA
>CAMMDS010000021.1 GCA_946495655.1 uncultured Clostridium sp. | reverse complement strand
TTATGTGTCTTTTTTATTTTTCAAAACCGGTAATTTAATTTTACCATTTCTAAAAAAAATCAAATTTCAATTGTAATTTGAATAAATATACTTTATATAACTAATTAAAATTTAAAACTCCTTTATTGATATATAATTAAATAAAGGAGCTCTTACATTTATTCTTCTACTTTTACAAAACTACTTTTTGGTACACCACATAATGGACAAACCCAGTCTTCCGGTAAATCTGCAAATTTAACTTCTTCTACAGCATCATCATATATATATCCACATGCTACACATTTATATTTATCCATAATCTTTACCTCCATTAATTTTATCTTCTCAATTTTTATATAAAATATTCAATATTTAATAAAAAGATATAGGAAAATTTACTCCTATATCCCCTATGAATTCATATTTTTATATAAATTACAAATTATTTTTTATTTACTAATTCTTTTAATGCTTTTCCTGCTTTGAATACAGGTGCTTTAGATGCTGGTATTTTTATTTCTTCTTTAGTTTGTGGGTTTCTACCTTTTCTAGCAGCTCTTTTTCTTACTTCAAAAGATCCAAATCCAACTAATTGAACTTTATCTCCTTTTACTAATGCTTCTGTTACAACATCTATAAAAGCATTTAATGTTGCTTCTGCATCTTTTTTTGTTTCTCCTGTTTTAGCTGCGATAGCTGCGATTAATTCTGATTTGTTCATTTTCATTACCTCCTATAAGATTTTCATATGTAGACTGAAACGCTATCTACTATTATCAATATTCTCCAAACTTCAATAAAATCCTTCTTTTTTTTCTTAAATTTTGCATATTCCTACATTTTTTTATTCTATCTATATATTTTTAACATTTGTAGAATACAATACAACTTCTCTCCAAATGGTAACATTTTTATTTCTTTCTCTGAAAATACTCGCAAAATTAATATTAGTACTATATATATTATTATTGCAGAAAATATTGTTAATATTATACACATTTTTTCTGAAACTATTCGTAATAAATTATTATATGTAAAAATCATACATATTGTCATCATTATTGTAGCCACCATAGGTTTAATCATACTTTTTATTCCAAAGTTTATCTTTATACTCTTTCTTAGTATATATAAAGAAATTAAAAATGAGAAAATATGACTTATAACAGTTGCAAATGCTGCTCCTGCGGTTCCTCCAAGTACAAATGTTCCAGGATTTATCTTGACTAATACAGTGTTCAATATCAATTTAATTATTGAGCTAATTACTAACGATACCGCTGGAATTATTGTTTTTCCTAGACCATGTAATACAGCACTTATATTTTGGTTTAGCATAATAAATGTTATAGAAATTGCACTAATCTGTAATAAAAATGCTCCTGATGATTGATTTGGAAATAGTAATTCCAATATAGGATTTGCAAGAATTATCATCCCTATACTGCTTGGTAATCCTATTAATAAAGCAATTAACATTGAAAAATCTACTTTTCTTATTGCATTTTCATAATTTCCGCTTGCTTTTGCAGAGGAAACTACAGGAATTAGTGTGCTTGTGAATGCAGAATTAAATGATAATGGAAATGATACTAGAGTATCTACTTTTCCACTCAATATACCATATTGCAATTTTGCATCAGTTTCTGACATAAAGTTCTTTAAGCCTCTTACAATTGTCATAGAATCTATATTTTTATTTATTCCTCCTATAATAGGAGCAATAGACATTGGAATAGACACAAATAAAATTTCTTTTAAAGTCTTTCTAATTCCTTTATATTTGTAGTTTACACTTCTTTTAATTTCGTTTGCTATTTCCTTTTTTACGCTTTTATAATATCTAAATAAATATGTAAAACATATAATTTCTGAAATTGTGCTTGCTACTGCAGCCCCTGCTGCCATCACCTTAGTATCTAATCCTGTAGTTTGTGCTATGAACTCTATAAGTGATATTGTAATAATTGTTCTAAATATCTGCTCTATCGTTTGAGAATTAGCACCAATATTTAAATTTTCTCTTCCATTAAAATACCCTTTTATCACAGATGTAATTGATACAAAAAATATTGATGGAGATAATGCAAGTAAACTTAATTCTGCCTCTGGAATTTGAATCCAATTACATGCTATTGTATGTGCAGATATAAAAACAAATATAGAAGATACAAATCCAACAAAGCCAAATGAAATAATAGCTATTTTAAAAATTTTGTGTGCTCCTTTGCTATCACCTATTGCTAATCTTTCAGAGACTAATTTAGAAACAGCATTCGGTATTCCTATTGATGAAATAGTAAGAAATAGAGTATAAATCTGAAATGCACTAGAATAAATAGCATTTCCTTCATCACCAAATCCTTCTCTGTTCGTTAAATATATTTTATTTATTACTCCTAATATTTTTATGAACACATGAGCCACAAGAAGTATAACTATGTTTTTTAAGAAACTAGTCTTTTTTAATTTTCTATTTTCTTCATTAATAATTTTACTCATATCTAATATTATTCCAATTTATGTGTTTTATTCAAATGTATTATAATTTTAATCAAATTTTATTACAAAATAAGTTTTGTTTGTAAATATGCTATGCTTTATGATCAAAAGCTATTAAATAGTTACTTTTTCGTTATTTTTTTTACAAAAAGTATTGTATTTTTTCCAATTTTATTAGATAATATATATGTATTATTTTATTTTTTGAAAGTGGTGAAATTATTGAAATATATAGATAAATTTCTGAAATTTTTAAAAACAGATAGAAACACTTTTGTAACATATATTTTAACATTGATTTCAGCATACATCATTATTGACAGACTTATAGAATTAATGTTTATGATATTTACAGGAGTTTCGTATTCGTATTGGGGACCAATTGAATATACTTTAGCTTTTGCTGCAGTTGTTTTTGCATTCTATTTTTCATTTGGTTCTAAATTTGTAAAAGCTGATGTTGATAAACTTAGATTTTTTAATACATATGTTATTTGTTTGTATGTATTAACTGTATCCTTTGTAGTACAAGGTTTAAACTCCCTAGCTTGGACATTAATACTATCTGTTCCAAATTATACAGAAATAGTTAGTGAGTATGCAAATCTATTTAGGCCTGCATTTACCGCAATCTCATTATATATACCAATAGTAACATTCTATAAAGTCTTCAAATGGCTTACATTTACAATTAATGATACAAAGGATATTAAAGATTCTATATTCGATTATGGTGGTTTAAGCTTAGCTGGGAAGCCTAAAGATACTGGAAAATATTCATGTGAGGTTTTTCTATGTAATGACTCTGAATCTGGTGAAGAAGTAATTATTCCAGAAAGTAAAAGATTAGAATCATTCCTAGTAGTTGGTGTTTCTGGGTCAGGTAAAACAACCATGATATATGAACCATTAATGGCCAGAGACCTAGATAGAAAATACTTTTTTAGAGAAATATCAAAGGAGATGGGATTTACTGCTTTAAAAACAGGAATTGCAACATTAAACTGTCCATATGATAATAATTATATAAATGAAAACTTTACATTAAATATGTTAACACCTAATCCTGAAAAAATTGATTTATATAATGCATACATGAAAAAGATGATTATTAGCTCAGCCAATGGAAAATATATTTATAGAGATTTTGGCTTAACATACTTATCTGCTGACTATGATTCAATTTCAACAATGCTTGGAGTTGCTAAAAATTACAAAATAAAAGTAAATTTAATTGATCCAAATAGTGCAGATTCACCTGGTATGAACCCATTCGTATATGCAGATCCAATAAAAACAGGTATTGCAATTTCATCTGTTCTAAAAGGATTATATGCAACTAGTAGACCTGATTTGCAAATGGCTTTTAGAGAAAATGCAGCAATTCAAATTATTGAAAATTTATCAATATTACTTAAAGAAATGTATCCTAGATTACATGAAGGAGATTTACCAAATCTAGAAGATATGCTTAATATGATGAATGATTTTTCTTTAGTTGAAGAAATGTGTAATCAGATGAAAGAAATTCCAGAACTAGAGGAGAAATATAAAATACTTATAAAATATTTTGAAAATAACTTCTATGCAGATGGAAATAACTTGGTGCAAACTCAAACTTCTATATTTACTGCTTCAGCTGAGCTAGATAATTTGTTAAGATATCCTGGAGTAAAAAATATTCTATGCAATAGAAATAATAACTTAGAATTTGATAAAGCCTTAGCAAATGGTGAAGTTACATTTGTATGTACTAGAAGAGGTGATTTAGGAGCAAATGCTCATAAAGCATTTGGTATATTCTTCTTACTATTAATGCAACAATCTGTTTTATCAAGACCTGGAAATGATAGTACAAGAATTCCACACTTCTTATACATTGATGATTTTCCAGAATTCTTGTGTAAAGCTATAGAACCTGTATTTACTGTTTATAGAAAATACAAAGTAGGTAATGTTTTATGTGCTCAAACTCTTTCACAATTAAATGGGGAGGAAAAAGGTAATTTCAAAGATGAAATTCTTGCTAACTGTGTAAATAAAGCAATATTTGGAAATGCACTGCCTGAGGATGTACAATGGTGGGAAACAGAATTAGAACAAAAAAGAGAATGGAAATGGAAAAGCAATTATGAAACTGACGACAGTAAAGGCCAACCTGGTTATGACTCAAAACTTGGCGATATCCAATTTAAGTGGGGACCTAACTATGCTGCAGGTAAAATAATGTCTCTTAAGGATAAGCAAATACTATTTAAAATAAAAGATAGTAAAGGAAAAAGCTATGTTCATAAAGGTAAACTAGATTACTTAGAAGCAAAATATAAAGAACCTAAACATCCTAAAGAATATAACTTTGAAAGATTTACAAATGGTATTTCTGATAATATAAAAAGGAAACCACTAAGTACAAGATTTAGAGGAAATTTTGCAGCTGCTACATCTGATAATAACCCAGATAGTTCTACATTCGAAACAGAAGTAGATCCAATTCAAACAGATAGTACAGATTCAAAATATTTTCTAGATAATGATGATGCTATTATATTTGATTTAAATAAAAAGAAAAATGACAATACATAACTTAGTATATACAATTGAAATCCACGAGAGCCTTCTCGTGGATTTCAATTTTTTAAATTATTTTCTTAAATTCCCAACAACTTAACTTCTACATTCTCCATTTTATATTTTCCATCTTCAAGTTTAAATTCTACTAATGTTTTATCTAATGATTCTTCATTTTGTCTTAAATCAGTTGAAAAATATAATTTGATTTTGCTTATTTCAAGCTTATTTACTACTATTGTTTTAAAAGTCTCTGCCATATGTTTCTCGTCTTCACATATAAATATTAATTGTGGCATTGAGCTAAATCCTGAATCTCCTGGAATAAAATTATCATAGAAATCATTATATAATCTCATTCTATCTATTAGTTTCTTTTCCCATTCTTCTTCTCTTCTGATAACCTCAAATAAAAATTCTATTGATTTATTATTTTTAGTTAATTTTACACTTCCACCTGTTGCCTTGAATGTTTTTCCTGTTTGTTTAGCAGTAATTGCAGGTTTTACTGTATATGAATCAAAAGCTTTTACTTTTCTTAAATATGCAATAATAGTTTGATTACCTGCTAATCTCTTTTTTATCATAGGAACTGGTTTTGTATTATCTGTAGGTTGCCATTTACATTCTATTCCTCTAGAATTTAGTAAATATTTTCCCATTTTTTCTAAGCAATAAATTCTGTATATGCCTTTTCCATCCTCACCTTTAAAATAGTATCTAGTGAGGATTTTAGATTTTATCAATTGATCCAATTTATTATTTAATTTATCTTGAGAAGCAATCTCTATATTCTTCCATTGTAACATTTGATATAATTGCCTTGATGTGATAAATTCAAATTCATTAACAAGTTCTAATATTTTAAAATGTAAATCATTAATATGCCCTATGTTGATTTTATGAATAATTTGATTCATAGAAACATATCCATCTTTTCCATCAAATGTTTTTATTTCTCCTTCTCTAACTGCAAAAGGTGATACTACCGCCTTTATTTCATTATCTTCTACCATATTCCTCTCTCCTCTTTTTGGTATACTCTAAATAATAAAAATGAAATACATTTTTAATTTAGTTTTTACTCTTTTATTTTACCACTTTTTTCTAGATAGTACAACTTATTCTAGCAAAATTATTGGCTAATCACTATTCGTCGCTAATTTTACAAACTGTCTTTAATTTTGCTATACATTATTTCTTTAAAAGTTTACTTACTTCTTTATTGTTCAAATATCTCCATTCTCCCAATTTTAAATCTTTTACATTAATATTTTGTATTTTGCTTCTATGTAGTGCTAATACCTTTCTCCCTATTGCAGCACACATTTTCCTTACTTCTCTGTTCTTTCCTTCGTGTATAGTAATTTCTATTCTAGAAATATCTTTTTCTTTATCTATTTTTAGTATCTTTACTTTTGCTTTTCCTGATATATAATTTTCTATTTCTACTCCATCTTCTAATTTTGATATTTCTTCTTTTGTAATTGCTCCTTTCAGTGTTACATTATATGTTTTCTCTATTTCATATTTAGGATGAGTAACTTTATATATAAATTCACCATCATTAGTAAGAATTAGAGCTCCTGATGTGTACATGTCTAATCTTCCAACAGGCAATACTTTTTCTTCTACTTTTATTAAATCTAATACAGTATCTCTACCGAATTGATCTTTAGTAGTAGTAACATATCCTATTGGTTTATTAAGTAATATATATACTTTTTTATCAGTTTTCCCTATTTTTCTACCTTTGAATATTACTTCATCTGTTTCAGGATTGATTTTTGTTCCTAGTTCTGTAACAACAACTCCATTTACTTTTACCAAACCCTGGCCTATGTATTCTTCAGCTTTTCTTCTAGAACATACACCTTGATTTGCCAAAAATTTTTGTAATCTAACTTCTTCCATTTTTCTCCTTTATTTTTCAATTAAAACTTTCTAATTGTATAGGAAAAAATCGACTTTTTCTTTGACATTTCAGCACTTTCATCCATTTTTCCTATACAACAAGGTTAGGTTTCCTTGGGCTGTGCAATGAAAAGCAAAGCTTTTCTTGCACATTTGTGCGTCGAAAGCTTTGCTTTCGTTAACGCACACCTTTCTTATAAATATAAAATTATTCTCTACTATCTAACTTTTTTAATACATCTTTAAAATATTGCGGTAATTCTGCCTCTAAATGCATCTGTTTTCCTGTTATTGGATGTTTAAAATCTAAACTTCCTGCATGTAGCA
Source organism: uncultured Clostridium sp. (assembly GCA_946495655.1). Lineage (GTDB taxonomy): Bacteria > Bacillota > Clostridia > TANB77 > CAG-508 > CALXVA01. Next base: position 16,307 of record CAMMDS010000021.1, on the reverse strand, counting down.
TTTGACCTTCTATACCAAATTCATTTTTACCATTTGAATAAACAATATCTCCTACTACAGGATGTCCAATCTCTGCCATATGTACTCTTATTTGATGGGTTCTTCCCGTATCTATCTTTATTTCTAATAATGTATATTTTTCGTATCTCTTTAACACTTTAAAATGAGTTAAAGCTTCTTTTCCATCTTTTCTAACTGCCATTTTCTTTCTATCTTTTGTACTTCTACCTATCGGCATATTTATTGTTGCTTCATCTTCACTAATATTTCCTTTAACTAAAGCAACATATATTTTTTTTACTTGTCTATCTTTAATCTGTTTACTCATATTAATATGTGCCAAATCATTTTTAGCAACTATTATTAAACCTGATGTATCTTTATCAAGTCTATGAACTATACCAGGTCTAATTTCGCCACCAATTCCAGATAAGCTTCCTTTGCATAAAGCCATAACTGCATTTACTAATGTCCCATCTGGATTTCCATTAGCAGGATGAACAACCATTCCTTTTGGTTTGTTTACAACTATAATATCATTATCTTCATAAACAATTTTTAAAGGTATATTTTGTGCTTTAATATCAGTCTCTTTAGGTGCTGGAATATTTATCTCAATGACATCTCCTATTTGAACTTTATATGCCATTTTTTTCTTATTGCCATTTACTAATATTTCTCCATCTTCAATTAATCTTTGAATCATAGTTCTTGACAGTTTATCATTTTTCCCTGATATAAATGCATCTAAACGCACATTTTCAGTATCTACTACTATTCTTTCCACAATTTATACTCCTTTATGAGAAATTGGGGTCTGTCCCCAATTTCTCATTTAGTCTACTCTTTCATATAATACAAAATTATCATCTGAATAAAGTTCTTTATAATGTTCATCATCTCTTGATAAGAACATATTTAATTTTGAATTATCTCTTATTAATACATGTGTAATATCATATTGATTAAATTTATTTTCGTAATATGTTGAAATATTTGATACATTTAAATAATCTGTAAATATATCTCTTCCTACATATTTTCCATCTTCATTTTTAGTTCCATTAAATTCTGGTGTATATAGATCAGCTCTTGAATCTATAAATACCGGTATTCCTCTATATAAAATATAGCTTCCATAATTATATTCATTAAATAATCTCATATTAGATATATCCAAATTATCTAGAATGTAATCACAAGCTTGTACTGGATATGAGCTTTCATTTACTATAGGATTATTAATTTTTCCTCTATATAACATAAAGCTTACTAAAATTCCTAAAAGAATTGTAATAATTTTTCCCCATATAGTTGTCATTGCTTTAATTGTTTGCTCTGTTCCGCCCTTATCATATTTGTCTATTAAAGCTACTAACAATTTAGCTAATATAAATCCTCCTATTAGTACAAACATCGAAACCTGTCTTCTTGACATAAGTGCCATAAGGATTAATCCTGCTAGCATAAATAAATCTCTTAATTTTATTTTTGTATCTGTAAATATTAAAATTAATAAGAATAATACAATAACGGTTAAAGTTTTAAAATCATCTATAAGTGTTAGAGGTAAATGCTCACTTATATTACTCATCGTATTGCCTTGTATTGTTTTTGGAAGATATGTATATGGTGTATCTCCAAGAGGAGTTAATAGACCTGTAAATATACAAATAACCATAATGATAATTAGATATTTTACATTTTTTTCTTTTTTCAAAACTATTTTATAAGGCTCTTTTCTTCTATTTTCACGTTTTAGTTTAGCCTCTTCTAACTCGCTCTGCAATTTATCTATTTTACTTGTTAGTTTTTCAATATCTTCTTGTTTTCCATTTTTCACAGTTAATCTTTTAAGCTTATTTTTATTAAATTTGATTACTATTTTTCTTTGAAAATCTGAATCTCCTAATGACGCTATTATATACTCTACAATATATGGTAAATATAATACAAAATAAAATGGCCATACTGCTAAATGCACATTAGCTATAATAATAGGTATTATTACTAAACCTACAGCATATCTTATTTTCTTTGTCTCTATAAATTTTTCTATAAATAAAATTGTAAGTGCAAATAAAATGTATGTAACAAGCTGTGCCCTTGCACATATAAAATTCTTTAATAAATACATTACCCCTAATGTTATAAAAAAAGCTACTAGCTGATTTTTGCAGACTTTATTTAATGCATAATACACTGTTATTCCTAGAATAATTGATAATATAACAGTGGCAATATATATGGCCGTAAAACCGCCAATTCCTATGTTTTCTCCTAATTGAAATACAAGATATGTCCCTACATCATAAGCCCAATGAGGATATGTATATGGCAAATCTTCGTGCCATGAAAACGGATCTTGCATATCTATTCCATTTTCTAAAATATGCTCTCCTATGGCTATAGTATAATATGTATCATTTTGCAACGTTTTTGGTGTTAGTGCAAAACTAAAAATAATTATAATAAAAATTGCAAGTATATTAAATTTAATTTTTGTTTTTTTATCCATGTTATTTTTCCTCTCTTTTAATTTATATGTTATATTCTGCATAAATAGCGCTATGGTCAGATTTGTTCTCTGAATCTATAGTTTTATATGTTAGTAATTGTATATTATCTGAATAGAATATTGTATCTATACAACCTTGTCCAAGTTTTGAAAACCATGTATCTTCATCATTTGGTAAGCGTTTTAATTTCTTACCAAGTATTTCATATTCTTCATATTGTTCCTCTTTTTCAAAGGTATACTTACCTTTTCCTTGTCTAGTAACTCCTACATTAAAATCTCCACCAACGATAATTATTTCATTTTTATCAATCTTTCCTATAATTCTGTTTAATTCTTTACATGCAAGAATTCTTTCATCTCTATATGTAGATAAATGTACGGAAAATAGATTTATTTTAGCTGTTCCGAAAAGATATTCTATTGCACAATATTCCTCTTTGTTCATGATTTAAATCTGTAAGGGGCATCAAATAATTTACTGAAAACGATATTGGAAATCTACTAATTATTCCATCCCCATAATATCCATCTTCTAAAGTAATATTACTTTCCATCGAGCAATATGGTAAATATATTTTTTTAGCAAATTCTCTTATTTGGTTTCTTTCTCCTGCTCTTTTCGTATACATATCTATTTCTTGTAAAAATACAATATCTGGTTTATATGAATTAATTAATTCTGCTTGTCTTTCAATATCGACAACTCCGTCTAATCCTTTTCCATGAGCAATGTTGAATGTAATAATTTTAATTAACATTCCATCATCTCCCAAATTTAATTTTTTGCTATTATATCAAAAAAGGGCTTTTAAATAAAGCCCTTTTTATAATTTTATAAAATTATCCTTTAATTTGTTTTGCAACTTCTTCAGCAAAGTTTTCTTCTTTCTTTTCTAATCCTTCACCTTTTTCAAATCTTGCAAATCTAACAATTTTTGCACCTTTATCAGCAACTAACTTACCTACTTTTGTATCTGGATCTTTTACAAATTCTTGCTCTATTAAGCATATTTCACTATAGAATTTGCCAAGTCTTCCTTGAACTATTTTTTCTGCTATAGCTTCTGGCTTTCCTTCATTCATAGCTTGTGCTTTAAGTATTTCCATTTCTTTTTCTAGTCTTTCTGCTGGAACTGATTCTCTGTCTAAATATTCAGGTCTTGCAGCAGCTATTTGCATACAAACATCTTTTGCAAGTTCATGTGTTCCATTTTCAATTTCAACTAAAACAGCTATTTTTCCGTCTCCATGAATATAACTTTCTAATAGGTTATTTGTCTCAAATCTTTCAAATCTTCTTATTGACATATTTTCACCTATTGTAGCTATTTTATTTGTTAAGACTTCTTCTACTGTTTTATCAGGTTCTGCTAATGATTTTTGTTTTAATAGAGTATCAACATCTGCTGGATTTTCTTTAGCTACTTGTTTAGCAATATCTGCTACAAAATTTCTAAATTCTTCGTTTTTAGCAACAAAGTCTGTTTCTGCATTAACTTCAACAACAACTCCAACTTTTCCGTCTTCTGAAATATATGTTTCAACTAATCCTTCAGCTGCAATTCTTCCTGATTTTTTTGCGGCTTTTGCAATTCCTCTTTCACGTAAAAGTTCTATTGCTTTTTCCTCATCACCATTAGTTTCTGTTAAAACTTTTTTGCAGTCCATCATTCCGGCACCTGTTTTTTCTCTTAATTCTTTAACTTGACTTGCTGTAATCATTTAAATATCCTCCTTTTAATTTTTTAATAACCTATGTAATAAAAGGAGATAGAGCAGATAAAAGCTCTCCTCCTTTTTATCTTTTTTATATTTTTAATTTAATATAATATTATCTAATTTTAGAAAAATTATTATTCTTCTTTGCTTTCTTCTTCTGAAGCAACTACTTCTTCTATGCTTTCTGGAGCTGATTCTTCAACTTCTTCTATCATTTCAGTTTGGGCTTCTTCCATAGATTCACCTTGTCTACCTTCGATAACTGCATTTGCCATGCAATCTGCAATTAAAGCAACTGCTCTTATTGCATCGTCATTTCCTGGTATAGCATAATCTACATCTTCTGGATTACAGTTTGTATCAACTAATCCTATAACTGGAATTCCAAGTTTTCTAGCTTCTAAAATTCCTATTCTTTCTTTTTTAGGATCAACTATAAACATAACTCCTGGAAGTTCTTTCATTTCTTTGATACCACCAAGATTTTTTTCTAGTTTCTCCATTTCTTTCTTTAATAAGATAACTTCTTTTTTAGGTAGAACATCAAATGTTCCATCTTCTTGCATTCTTTCTAATTCTGCTAATCTTTCAATTCTTTTTCTGATTGTACCAAAGTTTGTTAAAGTACCACCTAACCATCTTTGATTTACATAGTACATACCACATTTTTCAGCTGCTTCTTTAACACAATCTTGTGCTTGTTTTTTAGTTCCTACAAAAAGAACTGTTTTTCCTTCTTCTGCTTGCTCTTTTAGAAAAGCGTACGCTTCATCTAATTTTTTAGATGTTTTTTGTAAATCGATGATGTGAATTCCATTTCTAGCTTGAAATATGTATTCAGCCATTTTAGGATCCCATCTTCTTGTTTGATGTCCAAAATGAACACCTGCTTCTAGTAATTGTTTCATTGCAACTACTGCCATTTCAAATTCCTCCTTTTTGTTTTACCTCCACTAAGCATAAAACATTTAAAAAGACTTGCTTTATTATATAAAACAAGCACTCCTCTTTAAACTAGCTTGTGTGTGTATTTTTAACGTATATTATTATATCATGCATTGCCATAAATTTCAAGTGTTTCAGAAGATTTTTTCATCCTTTTTTATAAGAAAGTAAATTCCAGCATTTAATTCTTAGTTTTATATATTTTTTCATTTTTTGTTTCTTTTTGCAATTTTTTGTGATAAAATATCAGCATGAAAAAAATTGTATTTGAAAGGGTGAATTATATGCAATTTAATAAATGTAGTAGATGTGGTTGTTTCTTTACAAATTCTGGAGACGTTTGTCCTAATTGCAAGCCAAAGGATAATGTTGAAATGAATAAATTAAAAAAATTTTTAGAAGATTCTAGCATGAATTGCTCAATAGAAAATATATCATATAATACAGGAATTAGCGTTAAAAATTTGAATAGATATTTCTCTAATGATACTTTTGTAGATTATAAGCCAAATATAAATTTGTAAATAATAAAAAAACTTGAAATTAAAAGTTGCTTTCTCTTTTATTTCAAGTTTTTTATTTTATTGTAAAACATATATTTCTTTTAATTTTTCTACCGCTTCTTTCGCTTTTTCTTCATCATTAGCATGAATATATGCCACTATGTCTTCTTTTTCAACTTTATCATTTATTTTTTTGTTTAATGCAATACCTGTTTCTTGTTCTATTCTATCCTCTTTTCTTATTCTACCAGCTCCAAGATCTACCGATATTTTTCCTATTTTTTCTGCATCTATTTCTTTTATTATTCCTTCTTTTTCAAGTTTTACAGGAAGTATATATTTTGCTTTTTTGAATTTATTTGTATCTTCTATATATGATACATCTCCTCCTTGATTTTGTACAAGTTCTTTAAATTTTGCTAATGCTCTACCATTTTGTATATTTTCCATCATTTTCAATTTATTTTCTTCTAAATTATTTCCTTTTCCTGCTAGTTTAATCATATTACTTCCAAGTTCTAAAACTACATTTTTTACATCTTCTTGCATATTTCCTTTTAACGCTTCAACCGCTTCTATTACTTCTAATGAATTACCTACATTTTTTCCTAAAGGCTCTTCCATTGGTGTAATCACTGCAACAGTTTCTCTACCTGCTAATTTTCCTATTCTTATCATTGTATCTGCAAGTTCTTGTGCTCTCTCTTTTGTTTTCATAAAAGCACCTCTTCCATATGTTACATCTAATACAATTTTATTTGCACCTGCTGCAATTTTCTTACTCATGATACTAGATGCTATTAGTGGAATACTTTCTGTTGTGCTAGTAGCATCTCTCAAAGCATATATTTTTTTATCAGCTGGAGCTAAATTTAAAGTTTGTCCGATTAAACTAATTCCAATTTTCTTTACATTTAGTATAAATTCTTTTTCAGATATATCTGTTTTGTATCCAGGAATAGATTCTAATTTATCAATTGTTCCACCTGTGTATCCCAAACCTCTTCCAGACATTTTAGCTACTGGTATTCCTAAAGATGCAATAATTGGAGCAAGTATAAGTGTTACTTTATCTCCTACTCCACCAGTACTATGTTTATCTACCACATTTCCTAACTCTGATAAATCTAATATATCCCCTGAATTAGCCATTGCTAAAGTAAGATTTGTCGTTTCTTCTTCATCCATTCCATTTAAATATATTGCCATTATTAATGCAGATGCTTGATAATCTGCAATATTACCCTTTGTATATTCTGTTATAAAAAAATCTATCTCTTCTTTATTTAATTTTTGTTTATCTCTTTTTTTAGCAATTATATTTTGGATATTCAATCTCAATTCCTTCTTTCTTTTTAATTCTAATTTTCTTTTGACTTAAACTATATTTTTCACAAAACTTCTCCTATGAAGTGGACAAAGTCCATACTCTTTTATAGCTGTAATATGAGCTGCAGTTCCATATCCTTTGTGCTTCTCAAATCCATACATTGGATATACTTCCGCCCATTGTCTCATAATTCTATCCCTTGTAACCTTAGCGATTATTGAAGCTGCTGCAATAGAATAACTTTTGCTATCTCCTTTTATTATTGATCTGTATGGAATATGGTCAGTATCTATTTTAGTTAATGCATCTACTAAAATAATCTCTGGTTTAGTAAAACCTCTATTTCTTTCGTATAAATTTTTTTCCATTTCCTTTATTGCCATAGTCAATCCTTCTTTTGTAGCATTTAAAATATTTATTCTATCTATTTCTTCTTGTGATATTATTCCTACACCATATGCAATAGATTCTTCAACTATTTGATCATATAGCTTTTCTCTCTTTTTTTCAGATACTTTTTTAGAATCATTCACACCTTCTATCATAGAATCACGTGGCATTATTGCACATGCTACTACCACTGGACCTGCTAGTGGTCCACGGCCTGCTTCGTCTATTCCTGCTATACTTTTTATTCCTTGAACATACAATTCTTCTTCTATTTTCTTAATCTCTTTTAACCTCTCAAATTCTTTTTCTTTCATTTTACTACTTCTTTCTTTACAATTCTCTCTTTATTTAATTTTCTTAAATTTATTGATTCTTTATAACGATATTCTTTTTTTATCTTTTATTCCATATCAGATAATTTATATACCATATTCCCATTTTGGTCTTGGATTCCATTTACATATATTACATCATTCTTTTTATAGTCTACTATGTAATAGTCATCAACATTTATGTCTAATTCCAATTCTTTTAAATTATTATTATCTAAACAATAATAATTACTATTTTTGGAATTTATATCTATTACATTATTATTTATTAAATTTTGTATTTTAGTATCATTTTCTTTTTCTTTAATTTCAGTTCCAATATATTTTGCACCTTTTTCTTTTATATCTACTTTTTGTGCTATAATTTCTGTTTTCCCTTGTATTAATAGCATATTAGTTTTTATGGTTGCAAACTCTTCTTTATTATATCCATCATTTACCATCTTAATTATTCCATATATTGCAACTGCAATAACAGCTATCACTAATATTATTTTTATATATGTTGCAAGTAAACTTTTTCTATTTTTCATTATTATCCCTCTCAAATATTTATTAATTACATTACATATTATATATTGATATCATTTATTTTTCAACATATTACAGTTAATATTATAATTGAATATTCTTAAAAATGAAACATTTTTTTCACATTTTGTTCACAAACCTATTGTATTATATAATTACTTTAGGTTATCATATATATGTAGATTTTAGGAGGTAAATAGAATGGATGAAAATAATAATCAGAATAATTTAAATACTGACAATTCATTTAAAAGTGTTCCGATGAATACCAATACTTCATATAGTTCATTCGGAGATAATAAGAACAAAAAGAAGAATAATAATAACGGAAATGGTTTTGTAAAAAGTGTTATTTTACCATTTACATGTGGTATACTTGGTGCTGGAATCGTAGTTGGTACATGTTTTGGAGTTCCTAGCATTAGAAACAATATTTTAGGTATGACCGCTTCGGCAACGGATGAATCTGATTCAGCAGTTTCTTTGAATACTCAACAAATTTCATTATTAGATTATTCAGACACAGCTGTTGGCGTTGCTCAAAAAGTATTACCATCTATTGTAGGTATAGATGTAACATATTCTGTTAATTCAATTTTCTATAATAGTCAAGGAACAGCTACAGCTAAGGGATCTGGAGTCATAATTAGTGAAGATGGATATATTCTAACTAATAACCATGTGGTTAATTCAAGCTCTTCTAGTTCATCATTCTATGAATTAGGAAATGCAAGTAAAATAACAGTTAAATTGTATAATGACGATACAGAATACGAAGCAGAAATAGTAGGAACAGATGAACAAACTGATTTAGCAGTTATTAAAATTGATAAAGACGGTTTAACTGCTGCAGAACTTGGAGATTCAGATTCCGTTCAAGTAGGAGAATTCTGTATGGCAATTGGTAATCCTTTAGGTTTAGGTAGCACTGTTACAGATGGAATTATAAGTGCTGTTAATAGAGAAGTTACTGATGAAGAAGGTAATTCTTATACAGCAATTCAAACTAACGCAGCTATAAATTCCGGAAATAGTGGTGGAGCTTTAGTTAATAGCCAAGGTCAAGTAATCGGAATAAATACATTAAAAATTTCTGGTGATGGTGTTGAAGGAGTTGGATTTGCAATTCCAATTAATTCTACTAAGGATATATATGAACAGTTAATACAATATAATAAAGTAAAAAGACCTTACCTTGGAATTGGTGGTATTGAAGTAGATGAAGAAACCGCAAGAGCAAATAATCTAACTGTTGGTATATATGTTAAAACATTAGAAAACTTCTCAGCCGCAGAAAAAGCTGGAATCAAAGTAGGAGATGTAATTATAAAAGCTGACGGTCAAGATGTAGAAACAATGGACGAATTGAATGAAATCAAGAATAAGAAAGAAATTGGAGATAAAATGACTTTAACTATTTGGAGAAATGGTAAAACTCAAGACATTGAAGTAACTCTACAGGAACAACCTTAATAGAATAGTATAAATAATAAAAAAGAATTACTATAATAAATAATATTTAAAATACTTTATAGTAATTCTTTTTTATTGTATAGGAAAAATCGACTTTTTTGTTGATATTTCAGTATTTTTAACGATTTTTGCTATACAACAAGGTTAAGTTTCCTTGGGCCGTGCATATTCGCGAAGCGAAATGCACATGTGGCGAAGCCACTTTTCTTATAAAACTAAAAATCATCATGTTACCAAATATAAAATATTAATAAAAAAAGTATTTATTTTCAATATAATCACATTGAGTTCACACAATGTTCAAATTTCCCCTGTATAATAAGCTCATAGTTGATAAGAATATTACTCCATTATCAACTATATATAAGTAAAACATCCCCTTTTATTTTCAAAAGCAACTGTATAAAAGCAGTTGCTTTATTTTTGGAATGAGTTAACGTGCAATTTGTTCCATAGATTGAACAAAAGAACTGACATAAAATTATTTGAAAAATTATTATTACACATCTGTCAAAATATATAAAAATAGGAACGAGAGGTACATCCCCTTGTTCCTATTTAATATGTTTTTAACTAAGCAAGTTCAACAACTGCTCCTACTTCTGTAAATTTAGCTTTTAATTCTTCAGCTTCTTCTTTCTTTACATTTTCTTTTATTGTTTTTGGAGCTCCATCAACTAAATCTTTAGCTTCTTTTAATCCTAATCCTGTAGCATCTCTAACTACTTTTATAACTTGGATTTTATTTGCTCCAGCTTCTTTTAATACTACGTTAAATTCAGATTTTTCTTCAGCTGCTCCTGCTGCTGCTCCACCAGCTGCTGGTGCTGCAACAGCTGCTGCAGAAACTCCATATTTTTCTTCTATTCCTTTTACTAATTCTGATAATTCAACAACTGTTAAGCTGTCGATTGTTTCTAATAATTCATCAATTTTTGCCATTTTAAAATGACCTCCTTCTTATTTTTTTAATTTTTAATTTTTAGATTTACAATTTTTAACTTTTTAATTTTTAATTTCTTAAAATTTTAATTATTCAATTTTTAATTTCATTTTTGTAAAATTTTAAAGATATTTTACTTATTATAATTTTATTCAAAAGCGAGCAGTACTAGGCATTTTCTTTTTGTACTTTTACTTGATCCAAAGCAACTGCAAGTTTTGTAATATTTCCAAGCAATGCTCCAGCAAGTTTTGCAAGTAATTCTTGTCTTGATGGAAGTTTTGCAAGTGTAATAATTTCTTCTGCTGTCATTACTTGACCGTCTATAATTCCACCTTTAATTTTGTAGAAATCATTATCTTTGCTAAATTTATAGATTATTTTAGATGCCTCTAAATAATCTTCTTTGCTTGTTACAACTGCTGTTGGTCCTTCAAGTAAACTATCTAGTCCATTTTCTCCATTTAAGTTTAATGCTCTTTTTACAATGTTATTTTTTATAACTTTGTAAGAAGCATTTGCATTTCTTAAATCACTTCTTAATTTTGTTACTTGTTCTACATTAATTCCTCTGTAATCTACTAAAAGAATAAGTTTATCTGTCTTAAATTGTTCTGCTAATTCTTTTATAGCAGCTTCCTTTTGTGCAATTATTTTTTCGCTAGCCATTTTTTCACCTCTTTCTTAATTTATCTATATTAAAAAAATTAAAACCAATCTTTACGCCACAGGCATAAAAGATTGGTTTATTTTCCGATCTTAAATATGCCTCGGTAAGACTTATTTCTTGCTTACTGTCTATGGCTTAAATTATATATTATTTTTGGTCTATATACATGCTTGGTCCCATGCTAGATGATATAGCTACGCTCTTTATATATTGTCCCTTTGCTGCAGCTGGTTTTGCTTTTATTATAGCATTCATAACTGTATCATAGTTTTCTAATAATTTGTCTACACCAAATGAAACTTTTCCAAATCCTAGGTGAATAATGTTGTTTTTGTCTAATCTGTATTCTACTTTACCAGATTTAATATCGTTAATAGCTTTTGTAACATCCATAGTTACTGTACCAGATTTTGGGTTTGGCATTAATCCTTTTGGTCCTAATACTTTACCAAGTCTTCCTACTACACCCATCATGTCTGGAGTAGCTACTATAACGTCATATTCAAACCAGTTTTCGTTTTGGATTTTTGGTATTAGCTCTTCTGCTCCAACAAAGTCAGCTCCTGCTTTTTTAGCTTCTTCTGCCTTTGGTCCTTTAGCAAATACTAATACTCTTAAAGTTTTACCTGTACCATTTGGAAGTACTGTTGTACCTCTAACTTGTTGATCAGCTTGTTTTGAATCAACGCCTAATTTTACGTGTAATTCAACTGTTTCATCAAATTTTGGTTTTGGCATTTTTTGAACTAAATCTAATGCTTCTTTAGCACTATATAGTTTTGTTTTATCAACAAGCTTTTCTGCTTCTTGATATCTCTTTCCTCTTTTCATTTTTTACCTCCTTTGGTTTTAACGAACAAATATTATTTGTTCTCCCATTATTAAAATTATTCTTCTACTAATACACCCATAGATCTTGCAGTTCCTGCTACCATACTCATAGCTGCTTCTAATGAAGCTGCATTTAAGTCTGGCATTTTTTGTTTTGCAATTTCTTCAACTTGTGCTTTAGTTAATTTAGCTACTTTTTCTTTATTAGGCTTTCCTGAAGCTTTTTCTATTTTAGCAGCTTTCTTAATTAAAACAGCCATTGGTGGTTCTTTTGTAATGAACTCAAATGATTTGTCTTTATATACAGTAATTACAACTGGAACTATCATTCCATTAAGATTTGCTGTTCTGTCATTGAATTCTTTTACGAATTGCATAATATTTACACCACTAGCACCTAAAGCTGGTCCAACTGGTGGAGCTGGTGAAGCCTTTCCTGCTGGTATTTGTAATTTTATGACATTTCCTATTTCTTTCTCTGCCATTTCCTATAGCACCTCCTTAAAAATAAAATATGTATATTAATCTAAAATAGATTATTAACTAATTTTTTGTACTTGCGAAAAATCAAGTTCTACTGGTGTTTCTCTTCCAAACATTGAAACTAAAACTTTTACTTTATGTTTTTCTTTATTAATTTCTGTTACAGTTCCAATAAAATCTGTAAGAGGTCCATCTAAAACTTTAACTGAGTCATTAACATCATAGTCCACATTTACTTCAGTTATTTCAAATCCCATTGCTCTTATTTCATCTTCAGTAAGAGGAATTGGATCTGTACCTGAACCAACAAAACCAGTAACACCTCTTGTATTTCTTACAATATACCATGTTTTTTCAGTTACTATCATTTTTATTAATACATAACCTGGAAAAACTTTCTTTAAGTTAGTTTTTCTTTTTCCATCTTTAATTTCTATTTGTTCCTCCATAGGTACAATTATATTAAAGAAATAATCTTCTAACTCTCTATTTTTTATTGTTTTTTCAAGGTCAGTTTTTACTTTATTCTCATAACCTGAATAAGTGTGTATAACATACCATCTTGGCACTAATTCTTTTTCTTCTTGAGACATTATTTGGCCTCCTTTATTTATTCTACACTATTAGCATCTTCAGATACTGTATTTTCTGTTTGATTTACATCTTCTTCAGCTGTTTCATTTGTAGATTCAGAATCATCTACTTCATTAACATCTGTTGTATTATCAGTAATCTCAGAATTTGTTGTTTCAACTACTTCTTTTAATTTATTAATACCATATGTGTTCATACTTTCAAAAACAAAATCTAACACAAATACAATAGCAGCTGTTATTAATACAACTGTTATTACAGCAACCGTATTATTAAATAATTGCTTTGGTGTTGGCCAAATTACTCTTTTAAGCTCTGCCTTAAAATCTTTCATAAAATGCTTTTTATTTTTGCTATCTTGTTTTTTGTTGTCTTGCTTTTTACTATCTAGCTTATTGTTTGCTTTTTTAGGCATTATTTATTCCCCCTTAAAGGTTTTAAACTACTTTGTTTCTTTATGTGTAGTACGTTTTTTACAATATTTGCAATATTTAACAACTTCTAATCTTTCTGTATTGTTTTTCTTATTCTTTTCAGTCATGTAATTTCTTCTTTTACATTCTGTACATTCTAAAGTTATTGGTTCTCTTGCTCCTTTTGCAGCCATTTTATACACCTCCAGATTTCATTTATGCTTAATATTTTTGCGATTTTTATAAGCGTATGTATCTACATACGCTTGATTATTTTACCATATTTTCTTTATAATGTCAACTATTTAGCTATATTTTCTCCAAATTGAATACAATTATTTTCCATTTCTTTTCCAGGTGTCCACTCTACTCTAATTCCATCATTCAAAATCTCAAATCCAGACTTTTTTAACTCTTCTGTAATTAGCTTTATAGATTCTCCACTCCATCCATAGCTTCCAAAAGCTGCTGCTTTTTTTGATTTTAATTTCATCCCTCTTATCATTTCTAAAATCCCAGCTATTGAATGCAAGTATCCATTATTTACAGTAGGAGAACCAACTAATATTATCTTTGATTTAAACACTTCTGTTAGTACATCAGTTTTGTCATCTTTTGATGTATTCATTAGCTTTACTTGTACTGTATCATCTACATTCTTTATACCTTTTGCTATTGCTTCGGCCATTTTTCTAGTGCTATTCCACATAGTATCATATACAATTGTTATCTGATTTTCTTGATAATTATCAGCCCATTCAAGATACTTATTCACTATTTGTGTTGGACCTTTTCTCCAAATCAATCCATGGCTTGGACAAATCATTTTTATAGGTAAATTCATTTTTAATATTTCATTTATTTTATTTTTTACCATCATTCCAAATGGTGCCAAAATATTTGCATAATATATAAGTGCCTGATTATATAAATCTGCTTGGTCTACTTCATCTGCATACAAATATTCTGATGCTAAATGCTGTCCAAATCCATCATTACTAAAAAGTATTTCTTCTTTATCCATATATGTGAACATAGTATCTGGCCAATGAAGCATTGGTGCTTCAATAAAAGTTAATGTATTTTCTCCTATATTTAGCTTGTCTCCTGTTTTTACAGGTATAAAATTCCAGTCTTTATGATATTGTCCTTTAATAGATTTTATAGCATTTGCAGTACAATATATTGGAGTATCAGGAATTTCGCTCATGAGTTCAACTAATGCACCACTATGATCAACTTCCCCATGTTGTATAATTATATAGTCAATTTTATTTAAATCTATTTCTTTTTTTAAATCTTTTACAAATTCTCTATCATATGGTAACCAAACAGTATCTATTAATACTGTTTTCTCATCTTTTATTAAATAAGAATTATATGATGAGCCTTTAGTAGTAGTAAACTCATCTCCATGGAATTTTTTTAATTCCCAATCTGTTTTACCTACCCAAAATATTTTATCATTTATTTTTTTGCTCATACTCAATTTCCTACCTTTCCATGTTTTCACGTTTATCTTCTTTGTGATTAGATTTGTTCGTTACACTTAGCTGAATTTTAGGAATTGGCATATTCATAGAAGCTGTAACATCAGTAGCATCATATTTTAATACATAGTCATCATCAATTCTATATAAATATCCATTTCTTGATTGTCTTTCAGAATGTATTGTATCATCTTTGTCTACAGCTTTTTGCTTAATAATTTCTCCTATATATCCGCCACATTTAGCACCTTTAATATTGTCTCTGTCCAATAATTCATTTAAAACTAATTCTTTATAATGCTCATCTGACATTTCATTTATTAAAATATTAGTATAAACTATATCATCCCAATATTGATCTGTTCCTGGTTCAATTTCTTGTTGTATTCTATACATATCCACATATGAATCTATTCCATTCCATTCCTCATACATTAACAGTCCTTGAGCAGTTATAATAAATTTCCTTCCCTCGTCGTTTTCATATATATGTGGCATTCTATCTTTATCTAATTTGAGTTTTTCATTTTTCGTTATACCATTTCTTTTATCTGTTGCAATCAAACCTGAACTATATAAATCAGACATATCATATTTATTTCTCTCTTTTCCTAAAAGTTTTCTTCTATATCTATCTACAAATTCTTGTTTTGTGATAGTACCTGATTGTATTAATTCTATTGTCTTAGGATTATTCATTAACTCATCAGTATATGTTATTATCTTTTCAAGTTTTTTATAATTTTCTTCAGACAATGTGCTTTTCTCTGTTTGAAGTAAATGCATAAAAAGTTTATGCATTTCCTCTAATCTTTTGCCATTAAGTGCATTTCTTTCTCCAAAATATGTCTGTAGAAAAA
Source organism: uncultured Clostridium sp. (assembly GCA_946495655.1). Lineage (GTDB taxonomy): Bacteria > Bacillota > Clostridia > TANB77 > CAG-508 > CALXVA01. Next base: position 279 of record CAMMDS010000021.1, on the reverse strand, counting down.
AAGTAATTAATCCTTCTACCCTCTTTTTTTCTAAATTATCTGATTTATCCGGTTTATCTGAATTTAAAGACCCCATATAATTTCTCCTTTAACTGATAAAATTGTTATTAAAAAATAAATTATTCAATTTATTCTTAAATAACAATTTTATTATAACATATTAATCTGTTTTTTGTCTAATTTATTAAAAAATTTATATAAAATATAATAAAATACATAAAAAAACTGGCGACAACCTATTTTCTCAGCAGGGTAACCCACAAATATCTTCGGCACAAT
>CAMMDS010000020.1 GCA_946495655.1 uncultured Clostridium sp. | reverse complement strand
TATGAATTGTTTTATGTGTAAAGGAGATTTAGAAGATAAAAACACAACTTTTATGGTTGAATTAAATAATTGTATTATTATTATTAAGAATGTACCATCACAAGTATGTAAACAATGTGGGGAAGTTTCTTATAGTAATGAAGTAGCAAAACAATTAGAAAAATTAGTAAATTCAGTAAAAAATGCAATTACTGAAATTACGGTAATTAATTATACAGAAAAAGTTGCATAAGATAGGCTGGTTATAGGGGGCAAAATATGTTTAAATTAGTATCAGAATACAAGCCAACAGGCGATCAACCCAAGGCAATAGAATATTTATCTAATGGAATAAAAGAAGGCAAAAAGTTCCAGACATTACTTGGTGTTACAGGTTCTGGAAAAACTTTTACTATGGCAAATATAATACAAAACGTTCAGAAACCAACATTAGTGTTAGCGCATAATAAAACACTTGCTGGACAATTGTATTCAGAGTTTAAAGAATTCTTTCCAGAGAACAACGTTGAATACTTTGTTTCTTATTATGATTATTACCAACCAGAAGCATATATAGCATCATCAGATACATATATAGAAAAGGATGCCTCTATAAACGACGAGATAGACAAACTACGTCATTCAGCTACAGCAGCTTTATTCGAAACAAGAGATGTAATTATTGTTGCTTCTGTTTCTTGTATATATGGTTTGGGAGATCCAATTGATTACGAACACATGATTGTTTCATTGAGACCAGGAATGCAAAAAGAAAGAAATGAAATAATGAAAAGATTAGTTACAATGCAATATAGTAGAAACGAATTGGATTTTAAAAGAGGTACATTTAGAGCTAAAGGAGATATATTAGAAATATATCCATCTGATGAAAGTGAAAGTGCTATTAGAGTGGAATTTTGGGGAGATGAAATAGAAAAAATTTCCGAGATAAATCCATTAACAGGAAAAGTAATAGCTAGTAGAAATCATGTTATGATATTTCCTAATTCCCACTATGTTACAACATCAGATAAAATGGAAAGAGCAATTGGAACAATAGAAGCGGAATTACAAGAAAGAGTTAAATATTTTAAAGATAATGGAAAATTAATTGAAGCACAAAGGATAGAAGAAAGAACTAATTTTGATATAGAGATGATGAAAGAGACTGGATTTTGTCAAGGAATAGAAAACTATTCAAGACATATCAGCGGAAGAGAACCAGGAAGCGCTCCTTTTACACTTTTTGATTATTTTCCAAAAGATTTTCTATTACTTATAGACGAATCGCATGCAACAATACCACAAGTACGAGCTATGTATAATGGTGATAGAGCAAGAAAAGAATCATTAGTTAAATATGGTTTTAGACTTCCTTCAGCATTTGATAATAGACCTTTAAAATTTAATGAATTTGAAGAAAGAATTAATCAAGTAGTATTTGTTAGTGCTACTCCAGCTGAATATGAAAAAGAACATTCAAAGGAAAATGTAGTTGAACAAATAATTCGTCCAACAGGATTATTAGATCCGAAAATTGAAGTAAAACCTGTAGAAAATCAAATAGATGATTTAATTGAGCAGATAAGAGAAAGAGTTGAAAAGAATGAAAGAGTTTTAGTAACTACTCTTACTAAAAAAATGGCAGAGGATTTAACTGCATATCTTGCTGGAATTGATATTAAAGTTAGATATATGCATTCAGATATAAAAGCATTGGAGAGAATGGAAATAATTCGTTCTTTAAGGCTCGGAGAATTTGATGTATTAGTTGGTATAAATCTTTTAAGAGAGGGATTGGACATACCAGAAGTTTCGTTAGTGGCTATACTTGATGCAGATAAAGAAGGATTTTTACGTTCAGAGCGTTCGTTAATACAAACAATTGGACGTGCTGCTAGAAACACAGATGGAAAAGTTATAATGTATGCGGACGAGCTTACAGAATCGATGGAAAAAGCTATATCTGAAACAAATAGAAGAAGAAAAATACAACAAGAGTATAATAAAGAACATGGTATTACTCCAAAAACAATTCAGAAATCTGTTAGAGATTCGATTAAAGCAAGTATCATAGAAGAAGCGGAGAGTAAATATAATATTAGCAAAGATGAAAGCATAGAAGATGTAATTAATAAGTTAACAGATGAAATGTTAAAATTTGCAGCTAACATGGAATTTGAAAAAGCTGCAGAATTAAGAGATCAAATCAAGGAATTGGAAAATAGCTTATAGAATATAGGAGAATTAATATGGATAATTATAGTAATGAAGAGATAAAATATTTAAATATTTTATCTGAAAAATTCCCAACAATTCAAAGTGTATGCACAGAAATCATAAATTTAGAGGCAATTTTAAATTTACCTAAAGGCACAGAACATTTTTTAAGTGATTTGCATGGAGAATATGAATCATTCTTACATATTTTAAAAAATGCATCAGGTGCAATAAAAACTAAAATAGACGAAATTTTTAAAAATAGTATGACCAAAGAAGAAAGAAGGAAATTAGCCACTTTAATATATTATCCAAAAGAAAAATTAGAATTAATAAAAAAAGAAACTAATAATATTGAAGAATATTATAGAATTACTTTATATAGATTAATTAAACTATGTAGAATAGTAGGCTCTAAATATAGTAGATCCAAAGTTAGAAAAGCCATTCCAAAAGAATATCAATACATTATAGATGAACTTTTACATGCAAATCAAAATAGTTATGATAAAGACATTTATTATGACAATATAATAGATAATATTATCTCACTTGGAAGAGCTGATGCTTTCATAATTGCTATATCAAATTTAATTCAACAATTGGCTGTAGATCACTTACATATTATAGGAGATATATATGATAGAGGACCAGGACCTCATATAATAATTGATGAACTTATGAAATATCATTCGATAGATATACAATGGGGAAATCATGATATTATTTGGATGGGAGCAGCAGCAGGTAGTGAAGCATGTATATTTAATGTTATTAGAATCTGTGCTAGATATAATAATTTAGATATATTAGAAGAAGGTTATGGAATAAATATTAGAACTATTACAGAATTTGCAATGAAAGAATATGAAAAAGAATCATTAAGTTCATTTTTTCCTAAAAATGTTGATGAAATGAGAGATAGTAAATTTGATCAAATGGTAATGGCAAAAACACAACAAGCAGCAGCCATAATACAATTAAAATTAGAAGGACAAATTATTAAGAACCATCCTGAATTCTATATGGAAGATAGATTACTATTAGATAAAATTAATTATGAGAAAGGTACTATTGTTTTAAATGGTAAAGAATATCAATTATTAGATAATTATTTTCCTACAATAGATCCAACTGATCCGTATAAGCTAAGTGAAAAAGAATTAGAAGTTGTAAAGAAAATTACAAAATCTTTTAAAAATAGTGAAAAACTTCAAAAGCATGTTCAATTTCTATATTCAAAAGGTAATATATATAAAATATATAATGATAATCTTTTAATGCATGGTTGTGTTCCAATGAGCTTATTTGGAGAATTTATATCTGTAAATGTTCATGGTCGAGAGTTGAAAGGTAAAACATATTTAGATTATGTTGAACAAGTTGCAAGAGAAGGTTTCTTTGAACCAGAAGGGTCGAAAGAGAGGGAATATGGAAAAGACTTTTTATGGTATTTATGGTGTGGAAAAGATTCTCCAATATTTTGCAAAGATAAAATGAAAACTTTTGAAAGATATTATTTATCAGAGAAAGAAACTTGGGAAGAAATAAAAAATCCATTCTACAATTTCGAGAATGATGAGAGAATTTCAGAAAAAATTTTATTGGATTTTAATATTGATCCTAAGAAGGGGCATATAATATGTGGTCATATTCCTGTTAAATTTAAAACTGGAGAAAGTCCAATAAAAGCAAATGGAAAATTGTTTATAATAGATGGTGGTTTATCTAAATCATATCAAAAAACTACTGGAATCGCAGGTTATACACTTAGATATAGTTCATATGGTTTAACAATAGTTGCTCATGAACCTTTTACTTCACGAGAAAATGCTATAAAAGATGAAACAGATTTACATTCTGAGATACAGATTGTAGAAAAAGTTGAAAGAAAAAGAATCAAAGATACAGATAAAGGAAAAGAGCTAATGTTTCAAATAAAAGATTTAGAAAAATTATTGGCAGCATATAAGAATGGAACTATAAGTGAAATATCAAATAATATAACAAAATAATTGATGATTAAAAAAAGAATATAAAGATTATATTAGAATTGCAAATCCACAGTATGCTTCTAAAAAATAAAATAATGTTTTTTCCTGATAATACTACACAATTACATGTAAAATATGTTATAATAAGTATAGTTGAATTTAATAAATCATATATTTTTTTATAGTTTGTATATTTATTGAAAAAAGATTTAAAATAAACTATAAATATAATTTATATATATGGAGGAGATTGGAAATGGGAATATTTGATGTAACAGATAATTTTATTAAACAAGTTAAACCAAATGAACTTAATGCTCTAAATGTAGATCAATATATAAATGGCGTAAAAGAGCATTCACAACCAATAGTAAGTTTTACAAAAGATAATAAAGACGTAATATATAGAGAGCAATTATAATATATAAAAGCAATAAAGATTAAAAATATTTAATTAAACTTATATTATAGAACCCCTTCCGAAAAACGGAAGGGGTTTTTAAGCATCTAAATCTTAAAATTGAAATTATGAGTTCGATTCAAGTGCTTGAATGCTAAGCCTTAGCATATCCCGAGCTGCAGAACCTCTTGGGTTCTTCCAATCAATGTTGCAGTAATATTCTCCTTCACGCTGCGAAGGAGCAATGATTTCTACAAGAAATCCTCCTCTTTCAAGCTTGGAAATAGTTGGTTTCCAAAGTTTGAGAGGAGCAGAAGTTTCTCCAGCCTCTGCAAACATCTCTAGCCGATCTTGAATTGTCAATCTTTCCAACATAGTTGTACCTCCTTAAAATGAAGTGATTTAAAATACTTAAAAGATGATTTGACTTTGAATTCAAAGCCTTAAAAAACATCTATAATAAAGATTATATCATTTATTTTACATAAAGTAAACAAATTAGCTTAAATTTAAGTATAAGAATAAACCATATAAAAAATATTTCAAATATGTCGGTCAAGCTGCTTTTCATACAACTTCTAAAAGAAATTTTATCAGCGCCCTCACAAGAATGCGAGATTCCCTAATAAAATTTTTTAAGAAGTTGTATATTCAAATCACTTTCCATTCCATATTTTTATATTTTTTATATGGTTTATTCTTATACTTAATATTTTAAAAATAAGTACTAAAGTGCTTCATTCATAATGCTCTCTTGTTTATACAAACTATTGTTTTTTATTAAGTTATGTTGTATAATAGTAATGCTTAAAAGAAATGTATTATAGGGGGCTAAATGATGAATGATAAAATAGTAATAAAAGGTGCAAAAGAACATAACCTTAAAAATATAAATATTGAAATACCAAGAGATAAATTAGTTGTTATAACTGGACTTTCTGGTTCTGGTAAATCATCACTTGCTTTTGATACTTTATATGCAGAAGGACAAAGAAGATATGTCGAAAGTTTATCTGCTTATGCAAGACAATTTTTAGGATTAATGGAAAAACCTGATGTAGAATCAATAGATGGACTTTCACCTGCAATTTCGATAGATCAAAAAACCACATCTAAAAATCCACGTTCTACAGTTGGAACTGTTACAGAAATATATGATTATATTCGTCTTTTATACGCAAGAATAGGAGTACCATATTGTCCTAAATGTGGAAAAAAAATAGAAAAACAAACAATTGATCAAATAATTGATAATATAATGGAACTAGAAGAAGGAACAAGAATTCAAGTTTTATCTCCAGTTGTAAGAGGAAGAAAAGGTGAGTTTACAAAGCTTCTAGAAGAATTTCAAAAAGAAGGATTTGTAAGAGCAAGAGTTGATGGAGAAACAGTTGAACTTTCAGACGATTTACAAATAGATAGGAAGAAAAAACATAATATAGAATTAATTGTAGATAGATTAGTTATCAAAGATGATATAAGAAGTAGACTTACTGAATCAGTCGAAGTAGCATTAAAACATGCAAACAATATAGTCATTATTGATAATGCTACAGATAAAAAAGAAATGCTATTCAGCCAAAATTATGCTTGTCCTGATTGTGGTATTAGTTTTGAAGAATTAACACCTAGAATGTTTTCATTTAATAATCCTTTTGGAGCTTGTCCAAGTTGTACAGGTATTGGATATTTAATGAAAATGGATGAAGATTTAATTATTCCAGATAAAAATAAAACACTTTATGATGGAGTAAAAGCTTTTGGATCTAGTGTAATGAAACGTGGAGATACAATGGCTAAAATGTATTTTGAAAGTATTGCTAGACATTATAGAGTAAAAATAAAAGATGTACCTATAAAGAAGTTACCAAGAGATTTTTTGGACAAAATATTATATGGAACTGGAGATGAAGAAATAGATTTTGAATATACATCAGCTGCAGGAGTGAGAAAATTTACATCTCCATTTGAAGGAGTTATACCAACATTAGAAAGACGACATAATGAAACAAAATCACAAGGAATGCGAGCTTTTTATGAAATGTATATGAGTGATTCTCCTTGTCCAGAATGTCATGGTGCAAGATTAAAAAAAGAAAGTTTATCTGTAAAAGTAGGAGATAAAAATATAAATGAACTTACAGATATGTCTATAAATAAAATTAAAGATTATTTAAACTCTTTAGAATTAAATAATACAGACAGAATGATTGCAGACCAAATATTTAAGGAACTAAATAAAAGATTACAATTCTTAATAGATGTTGGTTTGGAATATTTAACACTTTCAAGAAGTGCTGGAACTCTTTCAGGAGGAGAAGCTCAACGTATTAGATTAGCAACACAAATCGGATCTGGACTTACAGGAGTATTATATATATTAGATGAACCAAGTATTGGATTGCATCAAAGGGATAATGATAAGCTTTTAGCAACTTTAAAGCATTTAAGAGATTTAGGAAATACAGTTTTAGTTGTTGAGCATGATGAAGATACAATGTATGCAGCAGATCAGATTATAGATATTGGTCCAGGTGCGGGAGTACATGGTGGTAATGTTATGGCTCAAGGAACTGCTGAAGAAGTTAAACTTGTTCCGGAATCAATTACTGGTCAATATTTAAGTGGTAGAAAACAAATACTAGTTCCAAAAAAACGTAGAAAATCTAATGGAAAATCAATTGAAGTAAAAGGTGCTACAGAACATAATCTAAAAAACATCAATGTAAAATTTCCTTTGGGACAATTTATTTGTGTAACAGGCGTTTCAGGTTCAGGAAAAAGTACTTTAGTTAATGAAATATTATATAAAACAATAGCTAGGGATTTGAATGGTTCAAATGAAAAGCCAGGAAAATGTAAAGAAGTTAAAGGTTTAGAGAATATAGACAAAATTATAAATATAGATCAATCACCAATTGGAAGAACACCACGATCAAATCCTGCAACATATACAGGCGTATTTGATTTTATCAGAGATATATTTGCAAATACAAACGAAGCTAAGATGAGAGGATATGAGAAAGGAAGATTTAGCTTTAATGTTTCAGGTGGAAGATGTGAAGCATGTAATGGAGATGGTATTCTTAAAATAGAGATGCATTTTTTACCAGATATCTATGTTCCATGTGAAGTATGTAAAGGAAAAAGATATAACAAAGAAACTTTGGAAGTTAAATATAAATGTAAAACAATATCTGATGTATTAGATATGACTGTGGAAGAAGCTTTAGAATTTTTTAAAAATATTCCTAGAATTAAAGATAAAATTCAAACTTTGTATGATGTAGGATTAGGATATATCAAACTTGGACAACCATCAACAACATTATCAGGAGGAGAAGCTCAACGTATTAAACTTGCCACAGAACTTTCAAAAAGAGCAACTGGTAAAACTTTATATATATTAGATGAGCCAACTACTGGACTACATATTGCGGATGTTCATAGGTTAGTAGATATATTACAAAGACTTGTAGACACAGGTAATAGTATTATAGTAATTGAGCATAATCTAGATTTAATTAAAACTGCAGATTATATTATTGATTTAGGACCAGAAGGCGGAGACGGTGGAGGAGAGATTGTTGCAGTAGGATCTCCAGAACAAATAATAAAAAATGACAGGAGTTATACAGGAAAATTCTTGAAAAAATATTTGGAAAGATAAAACATAAAAAGATTTTATCAAATACATATAAGAAAAAAATAAGTGTCGCCAAACATCATTAAATGGCGACACTATTATTAATTCTATTGATTAGAATTATTTTCACTTTTTTTGTTATTATTTCCTTTTTTATTGTTTTTCTTTGAATTTGTATTTTCTGCCATATTGAAGCACCTCCAATCTTATTAAAATTATGTACAAAAAAATAAATATTATACAATTATACGATTTATTTTAAAATAATTTTTAAGGCTTTTTATTTAATAATAATAAAATAAATTACAATGATAAAAATGTTGTAACATATATAAATTAAAAAAATCTTGTAATTTTTTAAGTTTATGATATAATTTATGGGATTATACGAAATTATAAATATAAAAGAGGTAAGTTAAATGAATAATATAGTTATAGGAATAGAAGGACTAGTAGGAAGTGGAAAAACTTCTATTTGTAAAGAATTGTTAAAATTTATTCCAAACAGTATAATACTACATGGAGGAAATTTTTACAGAGTAATTATTTATGCATTATTAAATTCATCAAAAAATATAGATTTAAATAATTTAAAAGAAAATATTCAGCATATTGATATTAAAGAATTAATGAATAAATTAAAAGTAGAATTTAAAATAGAAAATAGTGAAACTGTATTTTATATTGATGGAAAAAAGATTGAAGAAGAAAAGTTACAATCTACTGATAACTCAATGGCTGTTTCAATAGCTGGTGGGGTAGCAGATAATACAAAATTTTATAGCTTTGCAAGAAAATTGATTGATACATACAAAGAAAATTACAATATAATATTATCAGGAAGAGATTTAATGAATATATATCCAAATATTGATTATCATTTATTTATTACTGCAGATTTAGATGAAAGAGTAAAAAGAAAAATGATACAATACGGAAATTCTTCAAATTATAACGAAATAAAGTCAAATATTATTAAAAGAGATGAATTGCAAGAGAAAGCTGGCTATTACAAAATATATGACAAAACAATAAAAATAGATGTAACAAATTGTAAATCAGTTGAAGAATCAACAAAAGAAGTCCTTAAGCATATTAAATATTAGAATAATAGATGATGAAGGGAATGAAGATAAATGGAAAATCAAAAATTAAAAGCATTTGAGAATAACGTAAAAGGAAAAAGAGTAGCTGTTATAGGTTTAGGAGTTAGTAATATACCTTTAATAGATTATCTGTATAAATTAATGGCAAAAGTAACTGTTTTTGATGAAAGAGAAATAGATAAATTAGATCAAGAAACTGTAGAGAAAATTAAATCATATAATTTTGATTTAGTAACAGGAAAAAATGCTTTACACTTTTTAAGAGGTTTTAATATAATATTCAGATCGCCAAGTTGCTTGCCAAATACTTTACAACTTATTTCTGAACAAAAAAGAGGAGCAATTGTAACTTCTGAAATAGAAATGCTTATGAATATATGCCCATGTAAAATAATTGGTGTAACTGGAAGTGATGGAAAAACAACTACAACTTCACTAATATATGAAATTTTAAAAGCAGGTGGATACAACTGCCATTTAGGAGGAAATATTGGAATACCTCTATTTACTGAAGTTAAAAATTTTAAAGAAGATGATATTGTAATTCTAGAGCTAAGCAGTTTTCAATTAATGGGAATGGAAATTAGTCCTGATATTTCAGTTATAACTAATATCTCACCAAATCATTTAGATAAACATAGTTCTTATGAAGAATACATAGAAGCAAAAAAGAATATATTTGCTTTTCAAGATGAAGATGGAAAAGTAGTATTAAACTATGATAATGATATTACTAGAGGATGTGCAAAAGAAGCTGATGGAAAAGTAATATTCTTTAGTAGTAAAGAGAAATTATCAGATGGTATTATTTATGAAGACGGAATTATTAAAGAATGCAAAGATGGTGTTAGAAAGCACTTATTAAATGTTAAAGATTTGCATTTGAGAGGGGTACATAATTACGAAAACATTTGTGCTGCAATTGCTGCTACAATAGACTTGGTCGATTCAGAAGTACAAATTAAAGCAATTAAAGACTTTAAAGGAGTTGAACATAGATTAGAATTTGTAAGAGAATTAGATGGAGTAAAATGGTACAATGACTCTATTGGAACTAGTCCATCTAGAACAATTGCTGGATTAAATTCATTTGATGAAAAAATAGTTTTAATTGCAGGAGGATATGATAAAAATTTAGATTATTCACCTCTTGCAAAGCCAATATTAGAAAAAGTAACAAAACTAATATTAATGGGTAGAACTTCATCTAAAATATATAATGCTGTAATGAAAGAATTATCTAAAGATCCAGATATAGTATTTCCAATTTATAGGTGTGATACATTAGAAGAGGCTGTTGAAAGAGCAAGAAAAGTAGCAAAACCAGGAGAAATTATATTATTTTCACCAGCAAGTGCAAGTTTTGATATGTTTAAAAATTTTGCAGAAAGAGGAGAAAAATTTAAATCTGCTGTTAATTCTTTAAAATAAATCACATATTTTTCAATAATACATATTATATACAAAGCTTTAAGGAGGTAAAATATGTATTATCAAAATTATGAAGATTATATGAGAAGTATATTAGGTTATCCTATTCAGAATAATATTAACTATAACGATACATATAATAATACAGATATTAGATATGAGTATTTAACAAATGTACCTAGATATAGTAATGAGATTTTAGATTTATATCCAGAAATATACAAAATAATAAATCCGATGGTTTGCAAAATTTGTGAAGCTAATTCCAAACCTATTACAAGAGAACTAGTAGAGCAAATGACTGATGAAATCTATTTAAATATTGAAAGCGATACTACTATTGAAGATGAAGTAATAAATGTTAGAGTAAATCTTCCACAAGCTAAACTAGAATCAAATGAAAATAGGCAAAGCCAAAAGAATTCTCAAAATACAAATAATAGTACTTCTAGAAGAATTAGAGATAATAGACAAGAAAATAGAAACAATAATAGGGTAGAAGAGCCTGTAAGCGACAAAAGCCTTTCACAAAATAGAGAGAACAGACAAATTCGTAGAAGAAATAACACATTAAGAGATTTAATTAAGATTCTTATATTAAATCAATTATTAGGTAGAGGACGTCCACCTCATAGACCACCAAGACCTAATCCACCACGTCCACCTTTTCCGGGAGGTCCTGGACCTAATCCAAGACCACCATTTCCAGGAGGACCTGGTCAGAACCCACGCCCTCCAATAATGCCAAGAGATATGAACAATAATAATTTAATATAACTGATATAACTAATTTTATATAACAATGGAGGTATTTATGAAAGTAATATTAGTAAATGGAAGTCCACATAAAGATGGATGTACTAATTTAGCACTAGAAGAGGTAAAAAAAGAATTAGAAAAAGAGGGGATTCAAACTGAGAATTTTTGGCTTGGAATAGAACCTATTAGAGGATGTATTGGGTGCAATAAATGCCTAAAAACCAATAATAGATGTTTTGATAACGATAAAGTAAATGAGTTTTTAGATAAAGTAGAAGAAGCAGATGGATTTGTATTTGGTACTCCAGTACACTTTGCATCAGCTTCAGGCAGTATAACATCATTTTTAGATAGAGTATTTTATGGAAGAGGAAATTTATTTGCAGGAAAAGTATGTAGCTGTGTTGTAAGTTGTAGAAGGGGAGGAGCAACTGCTACATTTGATCAATTAAACAAATATCCGTTAATAAGTAATATGTATGTAGTAGGTAGTTCATATTGGAATCAAATCCATGGAAACAATAAAGAAGAAGCAAAACAAGATTTAGAAGGATTACAAACAATGCGAAATCTTGGAAAGAACATGGCATATATATTAAAATGTATGGAAAAAAATAATCTCCCAAAACCTAAATATGAAAATAGTATTAAAACTAATTTTATCAGATAGTTATGTCAAAAAATATAAATAAATTCTAGATTTAGTATTAATAAAAATTATAAAAATGTAAAATTTTTCTAAGATATGTAATTTTAAATTGCATATCTTTATTTTTTTTGTAGATAATAAAATATAGAAAGTATTAAAAAATATTTTCTATATTAGTATATCTTCATATAAAGATTTTATACTATTTTTTATAAAATTAAAATAAGTTATAGGAGGTATTTATGAAAGTAAAAGATTGTATGTGTCATGAAGTGGTATTTGTAAAGCCAGATTGTGATACTGAAGAATGTGCAAAATTAATGTGTGAAAATCATATAGGTTGTATCCCTGTTTGTGATGATTCTAAAAAAGTTGTAGGATTAGTAACTGATAGAGATATATTATTAAGAACAGTTGGATGTGGAAAAGAAATTAAAAACACTCCAATAAGTGATGTAATGACATGTAAAGTAGATTGTTGTTCTCCAGAAACTGATGTAAAAGATGCTGAAAAAGTAATGGCTCAAAATCAAATCAGAAGAATTCCAGTAATGGAAAACAACAAAATTGTTGGTATTTTAACATTAGGAGATTTAGCTAAAAACAAAGAAGTAAATACTGAAGGAGTATGTTTAACTTTAGAAAATATTTGCGGCTGTGATAAAAAGAATGCAGAATAATTAAATGGAACAAGGGGACGCACAATTTGTCTCAAAAATGAAACAAAGGGACACACGTTTACTACTTTATATAATGCCATGTTATGCAGTAAATGTGGGTCCGATTTTTTTATCTAAAGGAAAATTCAAAAATTTTACTATCTAAAATTATTCCTTTATTCTGTGAATAAAAAAAGTATATACGCATAAAATAATTAGAGGACAAGTATGAAGGAGAAAATACATATGGTAATAGATATGAATTATTGGCATAAAGTAATAAAAAATATATTTATTTTACTAGTAAGTATTATTGCTGTTTATCTAGCTTTTAAATTAGCAATTTTTTACATACCTTTTTTGGTTGCATTCGTTATATCATTAATGTTAGAACCTATTATAAGATTTATAATGAAAAAAACGAGATTTACTAGAAGGACAAGTTCCATTATAGTATTTATAATCGCAATAGCGATAATAGTAGGTTTACTAATATGGATAATAACTACTTTAATAACAGAGGCTTCAAATCTGTTAAACAATCTAAATTCTTACATTGATACCGGATATAATATATTTCAAAATATTATATCAAAATTCGATTTAACTAAATTCAACATACCAGAAGAAGTGATGAATATTCTTCAAAATTCTGGAATGGAGTTTTTAGATACTATAACTGAATGGGCTAAAGGAGCTTTGACTAAAGTAATTGAATTTATTACTTCTGTTCCAACGCTGGGAATATATTGTGGGATTTCTTTAATTGCTCTTTACTTTATGTGTGTAGATAAGATATATATGATAGATCAATTGGAGCATCATTTACCAGAAACATGGGTTAAAAGAATAGGAGTTCATCTTAAATCCTTAATAAAATCTCTAGGAGGATATTTAAAAGCTGAACTTATATTAGTTGTAATTTCTTTCTTTATTTCTCTAATTGGATTATATATTTTTTATTTTTTAGGATGGAATATAGAATTTCCTTTAATTATAGCTCTAGGAATAGCTTTTGTTGATGCACTTCCTATATTTGGCTCTGGAACAGTAATGATACCTTGGGCAGCAATCTTAGCTTTTTCTGGTGATATTAAGTTAGCAATAGGTGTTTTTGTTTTATGGTGTATCATGAGTGTGGTAAGACAATTAATAGAACCTAGAATAGTTAGTGGACAAATTGGAATTCACCCAATTTTCACCTTGATTGCAATGTATACAGGATTTAAATTTATTGGAGTATGGGGATTATTACTTGGACCAATCATTTTAATAATTCTAAAAAATATATATGGAACTGTTATCGATAAAGGAGTAGTTAAATCAATTTTAGAAAGATGATATCTTAAACTTTAGGGACACTCCTTTTTGTTCAAGATTTTAAACAAAAAGGAGTGTCCCTAAAGTTCAAGCTTGCAATAGATTTGAATATAGATTATAATAATCGTGGTGATTAATTATATGAAAATATTGATTGTAGAGGATAATGAAGCAATTTATGAAGGACTAAAATTTTCACTTGAACATGAGAATTTTAGTGTAATAATAGCTAAAAATATAAAAGAAGCAAAACAAGAAATTTTAAAGAATATATATAATTTAATTATACTAGATATAATGCTACCAGATGGAGACGGAATTGAACTTTGTAAAAATATTAAAGCAAATCTTGATATACCTGTTATATTTTTAACTGCAAAGGATTCAGAAGGTGATATTGTAAAAGGCTTAAATGTTGGAGCAGATGATTATATTGTAAAGCCTTTTAGAATCGGCGAGCTAGTTGCTAGAATAAATAATGCACTTAGAAAATACAAAAAAGATGAGAATATAATTAAAATAGAAGATGTAACGATAGATACAGAAAAAATGAGCATATATAAAAATGATAATGAAATTATTCTTACAAATTTAGAATGGAGAATATTAAATACATTATTAAATTCTAGAGGTAATATAGTTACTAGAGAAAAGTTATTAAATCTTGCTTGTGATTTAAGAGGAAATTTCATAAATGATAATTCTCTTACTGTATATATAAAAAGGATTCGTGAAAAACTAGAAGACGATATAAATAATCCAAGAATAATAAAAACAATAAAGGGAATAGGGTATAAAATAGAAAATGCAAATATTAAATAGTTTAAAAAATAAAAATGTAAAAAGATACTTAATATCATCTATATTTATAATAGTATTACTAAGTATTATACTTTTCGTCGGGATTATATTAATGTATGATAACAATAAATCACTGATTTTAGAAAAATATAATATAAACAGTTTAGAAGAAAATTTAGCATTAGAAGAACTAGATAATCAGATATATATTTCTATTTACATATTGATTGCTGCAATCGGAATAATGTTTTTAATAAATATAATATTTTTTCTGATTGCCTTAAATAAAAATGAGATTGAAGTAAAAAGCATGAGAAATTATTTAAAAGAAATGGCTAATAAAAATTATACATTTGATTTAAATAATATTTCAGAAAGTGAAATGAGTAATCTAAAAGAGGAAATATATAAAATTGTTATAGAATTAAAAGAAAAATCTGAAAACTTAGCAAATGATAGAGAAACTCTTTCAAATTATTTAGCTGATATTTCTCATCAGCTTAGAACACCGTTGATGGCTATAACTGCAATGACAGATGCTATAATAGAAAATGAAGAGAACTTAGATAATGATACACGTAAATTCATATACAAAATCTCAAATCAGATAAATCAAATAAATTGGTTAGTAAATAATTTACTAAAAATGGCTCAATTAGATACAAAAACTGTTGAGATGAATAAAGAATCAGTAAGTGTAAAAGGTCTGATTAATTCTATTAAAGATAATATGAATATATTTTTGGAGCAAAAGAATCAAACTTTAGATGTTAATATAAATGAAGATATATTCATCTATATAGATAAAAAGTGGATGACCCAGGCATTAGAAAATATTGTTAAAAATTGTATAGAGTATTCTAAAGAAAATTCGAGAATAGAGATAATGTGTATTAAAAATCCTTTATTTACAGAAATAACTATTCACGATAATGGAAAGGGAATCTCCGAAGAGGATTTACCGAAAATTTTTAATAAATTTTATAAAGGAAAGGGTTCTAGTAACAATAGTTTTGGAATTGGTTTATCTCTTGCTAAAAGCATAATAGAAAGTCAAAATGGAGATATTCAGGTTAAAAGTAAAGAAAACGAAGGAAGTACTTTTATTATAAAAATCTATGAAATTAAATAAATCAGATATGATGGTTTTATTTTGTGCTTTATTTAAATGTAAACTAAATTACTTTTAAATACTTTAAACAAAATAGGACCATTATTTATTGTAAAATATTTTTAAAAGTCATTTAAAAGTCACTTTGTAGTTATATAATAAAGTTGAAACAAGGAGGAGAGTGTTATGGAAATATTAAAAATTGAGAATATTGTGAAAGAATATGCAAATGGAGAAAAGAAATTAAAAGCTTTGGATGGAATATCTTTAACAATAAAGCAAGGAGAATTTGTAGCAATTGTCGGTCCAAGTGGTAGTGGTAAATCTACTCTTCTTCATATTATAGGCGGTATAGATAAACCTAGTTCTGGAAAAGTATATATTGAAGATACTGATATTTCTTTATTAAAACCTGATAAAATGACTATTTTTAGAAGAAGAAACATAGGTATCATTTATCAGTTCTATAATCTTATACCAACATTAAATGTTGAAGATAATATCATTTTGCCAGTATTATTAGATAGCAAAAAAGTTGATCAAAAAAAATTAAATCAAATAATTAATTTACTTGGATTAGAAAATAGAAGAAAAGCAATGCCTTCTGAACTTTCTGGTGGTGAACAACAAAGAGTTTCAATTGGTAGAGCATTAATGAATGACCCAAGTATAATTTTAGCTGATGAACCAACTGGAAATTTAGATAGTAAAGCTTCAAAAGAGATTATAGAAATTTTTAAGTATTATAATAAAACATTTAAACAAACTCTGCTATTAGTTACACATGATGAAAATATTGCTTTGCAAGCTGACAGAATAATAGAATTACGAGATGGAAAAATTGTAAAAGATGAAAAAAATTGAAATACATTAATTGAATAAAAAAGAAATTAAAAGGAGAGAGTTTAAATGGGAGTATCATGGAAATTAGCTTTAAATTATTTAAAAAATAATAAAAAAAGAACATATATTCTGTCTGCTTGTATACTCATTTCCACTATTCTAATAACGACAATGTTATTGTTAATAGATAGTTATAGAGAATGTCAAATATCATCTATAAGAAAAAAAGCTAATTGGGAAGTGGGGTATAATGGAATTACTTATGAAGAAGCCTGCACATTAGAAAAACACACTAATGTAAAAGAAATTTCAGTTATATATGATAAAGGGGTTATTAAAACTGAGTCTAGTATTCATTTAAATAATATAAATATTGATATTAGCATGAAACTTGTTGGCTATGATAATAATGCGTTAAAAAATTTAGTTAAGAATAATGTAATAGAAGGTAGATTACCAGAAAATTCTTCAGAAATTGTTTGTGATGAAAATATAGGAAATTTTAAAATAGGTGAAATTCTAACTCAAAAGCTTGACAATGGTGAAACCAAAGAATATACGATAGTGGGAAAAATAAATGGAATGAATATTCCTTCATATTCTTCGGATCAATTTATCACATTACTTGACAGAAGTGAATTAACAAGTGATGATAGAGTTAATATTACAATACTTAGTAATAATATTAAACAGATATATGATGATTATTTTGATATATATTATATGCTTGATTCTTATAGAAATGAAAAAGGCTCTTCGTTAGGAAATATGACTACATATAATACACAATTATTGGAATATTCAAATGTTTTAGATTATACATCGCAATTTCAACAAAATGTATATATGGTAGAAAGTGTATTTATAGGAATTATTGTAATAGCTTCTGTAGCATTTATTTATTCTGTTATTAATATTAGTATTGTTGAGAGAAAACGTTATTTTGGAATATTAAAGTCTATAGGTACTACAACCAAACAAATGAAAAGAAGTATTAGAATAGAACTATTAATCATTTTATTAATAACAATTCCTTTAGGAATTTTAATTGGAATATGGCTAGATTGGGTATTGATAACAATTATAAATAATTTATTACCTGAATATGCTACATCATATAGTATTTTTTCTAGTTTATTTGAAGCAAATGAGGAAATGAAAGTCGCTATTCCAATAAGTACATTAGGAATATCTATACTGATAATTATATTTACAGTATATTTCTCATCGATAATGCCAATTAGAAAAGTTTCAAAATTGCAAGCAATTAATATGATAAAAAATAATAAAGAAAAACAAAAATTTAAGAAAACTCAAAAACAATTAAAAAATACTAAACATATAGAAAGAAAATTAGCATATAAAAATGTGGAAAGATATAAAACAAGATATTCAGCAATAATTATGTCTTTAATAATAAGTATTGCATTGATTATAGTTAGTAATTATTATATTGGAAGCATCACAGAGAATACCTACAGATCAGATTATAATTATGAAATTGCCTTGGATTATAGTAACAGCAAATATGGAAATTTGACTGAAAAAATAATTGATGATATCCAAGAAGAAAATATAGCAAGAAAACTTATTTCGGTTGATTCACTCTATTATATGTTATTAGTAAATAAACAAAATATTAGCGATATAGAAAAGGACTTTAGTAAAAAAATATATAATGGTAAGGAAAACTTATTTGCACATTATGATGTGATTTTTGCCACAGACAACTATGATATTAATGAGATTTTGGATACATATTATTTAAGTATTAATATTATAACTTTAAATGAAGATGCATATAACGAATACTTACAAGAACTTGAAATTGATAAACTTGAAAACAATGAATGTATTTTAGTAGATTATTTACCTGAGAAAACAAAATATTATGATGGCATACATCTTACAAATTACAATGAAGGAGACGAAATAACATTAAGAAATAGTATGCCAGGATATGCGAGTGAAGATGAATTAAAAGAATATTCAGGAAATTTGAAAATTAAAAAAATAACAGATAAAATACCAAATAATTTGTACTCAGTGGAAAATGAGCCGCTTATTATTACTAACGACGAAGTGTTGCAAAATTTATATGAGCAAATGTACGGAGATAGTGATTCAGATAATAGTTATAAGACGATTGCATTACAAGTAACAGATATCGAAAAAACTAACGTATTCGTGAAATCTCTACAAGAAAAATATAATCTAAAAGATAATGAGATTGGATATCGCGAATTAACATCTCAAGAAGAGATAGATAGTTCTGAACTTTTAAGAAATATATTTATATATAGTTTTATCGGTATTATTACTTTAATTGGACTTCTTAACATGAATAATGCAATTAACACCAGTTTAGAAGTACGTAAAAGAGAAATTGTGAGCCTAATAACAATAGGTATGGAACAAAAACAAATTAATAAAATGCTATTTATAGAAAATGCAATTTGTGGACTTTTATCACTATTATTAGGAATAACTATAGGACTTGCTATATCATATATAATTTACAGAAATAATATTAACTATATAATATATAATTTTCAAGTACCTTGGGTAGCCTTAATTATATGTACAATAGCAATAGCTGTTATAACAATGGTTTCAACGATTTACTTGAAAAAGAAAATTTTTTCTACGAATTTAATGGACGTACTAAACAGCGAATGAGAAATTGGGGACAGACCCCAATTTCTCATTTTATTGCATAGGAAATTTCTAGCGAAATTTCCGGAGCAACAAGGTTAAGTTTCCTTGGACTGTGCATATTCGCGAAGCGAAATGCACATGAGGCGAAGCCACTTTTCTTATAATACAGTGGATGTTGTTACAAAACTATCATCAGGAGGATATACATATTCATCCGTTGGTTCTTGAACTGTATTTATTTTTTCTATTTCGATAATTGGCATATCCCCATAATAATTACCTTTGGTGATTGTTCCTTCAATTTCTACCCAAGTACCATTTTCGAAATTACTAGCTATTTCTGAATGACAAAGAAAACCAACTACTACAGTTTGAAAATCAGATGAAACAATCATATCTCTTGCTAATACAAATTGTTCATCATTAAAATCATACAATCTATAAACATAGCCTGTAAATTTGATTTTCTGTCCAACATATGTATCTACATCATTATGAACATTCTGAAGTACATTTGTATAATTTTGTGAAGTAAGAGTATATACTGAATCATCAGGAAGATAATTATCATTTGTTTTAAAGAAATTATTGAATATTACTTTATAACAAATAAATAAAGTAATAATTAAAATAATAACACATAATATTCCCATAAATATTTTTGCAGTTTTATTGCCATTTATTTTAAAATTGAATACAAACATATTCTAAACTCCTTTAAACATAACGTTTATATATTATTTTATATATTATTATGAATTAGAATCAAAAAATATGATTATATGATTATATTTTTATATGCTGACCATTTTACCTTAATATTTAAATATATGAAAAAATTTTAAATAAAATAAATAATTCCATTGACAAGAATATTTTTCTAGTATATAAAATAATTATAAAATAAAAAGGAGGATATTTTTATGAATGAAGAAAATGAAAATGAAAACAAAATTAATCATGATGAGCAAAACAATAATGAGACTAATTATGAAGAGCAAAACCAAAACAATCAAATTTCTAATGATGGAAACAAAGCTGAGACCAATACTGAATCACCAGTAAATCAAACTTCTCAATCAGCTAAAAAATCGAATACTGGATTAATTGTAACAATAATAATATTAGCTATTATTATAATAGCACTTATTGGAGTAGGCATTTTTTTATTTGTAAAAGAAAATGTTAAAGATTTTGTAGAAGAGGGAGTAAATGAAGTATCAACTATAATAGACCAAGGCGAGAATATATTCGAACAAAGTGGTATGTTAAATACATTAGATAATGTTTTTGCAAATAATATAAATAACTCAACTACAAATACAATAGATACAAATTCAACTACAAATACAGGATCTAATGGAACAGCAAGTGCATCATCATTAGAAAATCCATTACAAGTAGGAGAATGGGGAATAGCATCAAAATATAATACTGAAACCAGATCAGATCAAGATGTTAATGTTAGTGTAACTAACATTATAAGAGGCGAAGAAGCAGCTGAAATGGCAAAAGAATACATGTCTAGTGATTATAGCATATACAAATACGAAGAGCCAGAAGCATATCTTGAATGGGTAGTTATAGAATATGATGTAGATTTTGCAGATACATATATTCCTGGTGAATTAGGAGCAAGTCCAAATGTAGAAGCCGATATAACAGGCCCAGATGGATCTTCTATAAAATATAATGGAATCACATATATTACTTCAACTATAGAAATAGGTTCAAGAGATTATATCAAAACTAAAACAGGTTCTGGAAAAATATTAACTCAAATTCCTATTGGATGTACAGATTATATTATACAATTTGGAAGATATGGTGGAACAACAGCATATTTTCAAGGCAAATAATTAAAATACTTTCTGTTAGAAGGGCTAATAATAAAGTTTCTCTATGAGATTTATATTATTAGTTCTTCTTTCTTTTGCTTATTCTTGTAAAATAGGTTGCCATTTTATTCAAAAAGTGATATAGTAACATAGTATAATTTTAAACAGTAGGAAGGAAGAAATATAATGGGTTTATTCAAAACATATAGCGAAAAAGAAGTAAAAAGAGTTAGACCATTAGTAGACAAAATTAATGGTTTAGAACCAGAAATTCAAAAATTGTCTGATAGTGAATTGAGAAATAAAACAAACGAATTTAAGGAAAGATTAAAAAATGGTGAAACATTAGATGATTTATTGCCAGAGGCATTTGCTGTTGTTAGAGAAGCTTCAAAAAGAGTTTTAGGAATGAGACATTTTGATGTTCAATTAATAGGTGGAATTATATTACATCAAGGAAGAATTGCAGAAATGAAAACTGGTGAAGGAAAAACATTAGTTGCAACATTACCAGTATATTTGAATGCATTAGAAGGAAAAGGAGTACATGTAATTACTGTTAATGATTACCTAGCTAAAAGAGATAGTGAATGGATGGGTAAAGTATATAAATTTTTAGGTTTAACAGTAGGCTTAGCAATAGCAGGAATGAATCCAAAGGATAAGCAAAAAGCATATGCTTGTGATGTAACATATGGTACAAATAATGAATTTGGATTTGATTATTTAAGAGATAATATGGTTATATACAAAGATCAGTTAGTTCAAAGAGAACTAAATTATGCTATTGTCGATGAGATTGATAGTATTTTAATTGATGAAGCACGTACACCACTTATTATTTCTGGTAGAGGTGCTCAATCATCTGATCTTTATAAAAAAGCAGATAATTTTGTAAGAAGATTAACTCCAAAAGTTATTGTAGAAGAAGATGTTAAAAACTTTGAACAAGCAGAAGATAATGAAAAATATGATTATATAGTTGATTTAAAAGCAAAATCTGCTTCACTTACTCAAAAAGGTATAAGGAAAGCAGAGCAAGAGTTTGGATTAGAAAACTTTAATGATATAGAAAATTCTGAATTAGTTCATAATGTAAATCAAGCATTACGTGCTCATGGCATTATGAAGAAAGATATAGATTACATTGTAAAAGATGGGGAAGTATTAATTGTTGATGAATTCACAGGTCGTATAATGTATGGAAGAAGATACAATAATGGTCTTCACCAAGCAATAGAAGCAAAAGAGCATGTAAAAATAGCTGATGAATCAAAAACACTTGCTACAATTACATTCCAAAATTATTTCAGAATGTATAAGAAATTATCAGGTATGACAGGTACTGCTATGACAGAAGAAGATGAATTTGAAGAAATATACAAATTAGATGTTATAGAAATACCAACAAATAAACCAATGATTAGAGAAGATCATCATGATATAATATACAAAAATGAAAATGCTAAATTCAGAGCAGTTATAGCAGATATTAAAGAAAGTCATGAAAAAGGTCAACCAGTTCTAGTAGGTACTGTTTCAATTGAAAAATCAGAGAAATTAAGCAAATTACTTTCTAAAGAGGGGATTAAGCACGAAGTACTAAATGCTAAATTTCATGAGAAAGAAGCAGCAATTGTAGCACAAGCAGGTAAGTATGGTGCTGTAACAATTGCTACAAACATGGCAGGACGTGGAACTGATATTATGCTTGGAGGAAATAGTGAGTTTTTGGCAAAACAAGAAATGCAAAAATTAAGATATACTCCAGAACAAATAGAACAATCTACAGCTTTCAATGAAACTGATGACCAAGGAATTATACAAGCAAGGAAGAAATACAAAGAATTAGAAGAAAAATATAATAAAGAAATACAAGAAGAAAAACAGAAAGTTATTGAAGCTGGTGGATTAAAAATAATTGGTACAGAAAGACATGAATCAAGAAGAATTGATAATCAGTTAAGAGGACGTAGTGGTCGTCAAGGAGACCCTGGAGAATCTAGATTTTACATTGGCTTAGATGATGATTTAATGAAAATATTTGGTGGAGATATGATTACCAATGTATATAATACACTTGGTGCAGATGAAAATATGCCAATAGAGTCTAAAATGATATCTAAAACAGTAGAAAGAGCTCAAAAAAGAGTTGAAGGACGTAACTTTACTATAAGAAAAAATGTACTTCAATATGATGATGTTATGAATACTCAAAGAGAAATTATATATAAACAAAGAAGAGAAGTTCTAGATGGTGAGAATTTAAAAGATAATATATTCAACATGATGAATAATGTAGTTACAGAAACTGTTAATGCATATATTACAGAAGATGGAATAAATAAAGAGGCTTTAGTACAAGATATAAATACAACTTTTGGAATTAATAACATAGACTCTCTAAATGATAGTAAATTAGATAATAATAAGATAATTTCTGAAATAGAAGAAAAAGTACATAACAAATATGAAGAAAAAGAAAAAGACTTTGGGGAAAAGACTTTAAGAGAATTAGAAAGAGTTGTAATGCTAAAAATAGTTGATGAAAGATGGATGGATCATATCGACGCAATGGATGAATTAAAAGATGGAATTGGGCTTCGCGCTTATGGACAAAAAGATCCTGTTGTACAGTACAGAATTGAAGGATTTGATATGTTTGATCAAATGATAGCTGATATACAATTAAACGTTGTTAAAATTCTTATGAATGCTAGAAAGAGGGAAGGCCTACCAAACAGACAAGAATCCGTAAGAATTACAGGAGAAGGTTTAGAAAACACCAATGTTTCTTTAAAAGGAAATACTCCTAATCAAGAAAAATCACATACACCAATTGTAAATACAGAGCCAAAAGTAGGAAGAAATGACCCTTGTCCATGTGGAAGTGGGAAGAAATACAAAAACTGTTGTGGTAAAAATGCTTAGA
>CAMMDS010000019.1 GCA_946495655.1 uncultured Clostridium sp. | reverse complement strand
CTTATCGAGCTGGATTCTTTGTTTCTTGGGCTCCTATTTCAGGACACCCTCTTCATATTTATTTTTTTATTTCTAATTAATAATATAAAGCGGTAGTTAATATAGCTCCTAATGCACTATTAATAAAAGTTAAAATTAAAAATATTATTGATAAAATTAAACCTGCAATTGCTTTACCTTTATTTTTAGAATTTAATCCTAATGCACTAAATATAATACCTAATATTGTTATTGGATATCCTATTAGAGGAATAATCCAAGCTATAATAGAAATTAAACCAAGAACAAATCCTGTCATTGCTTTCGTCGATTTTGAATCATTATTAATCTCATTTTTTGAAGTACCATTTAAGATTTTTTCTTTTTGATTATTAAACTCTTCCTCTGTAATTGTTCCATCGTCTTTTAATTGTTTTAATCTTTCTAAATCATCGATTTCTCCCATTTTTCCCCCTTAAATTAAAAACATTATTTTTTATTTATTTTAATTATATATCTTACAATCTTATTATATTTTAGTTCTATTATAAATTTATTATTTATCTATATAAATTTAATTATTAATAATATTATCAGAATAGCCTTTATTTGTCAAATTACTTTATATTATATTTTTTATAAAAAAAAGATATGAATATTATACATATCATATCGTTTTTGGCGGAAGCTGAGGGATTTGAACCCTCGCGGCCCTTACGAACCCTAACAGTTTAGCAAACTGTCCCCTTCAACCACTTGGGTAAGCCTCCATATGATTATAGAAGTTAGAAAATCTAACTGTTATCTAACTTCTATTAACTTTGGCGGAGAGGGTGGGATTCGAACCCACGGTAGGCTACAAACCTACGCCAATTTTCAAGACTGGTGCCATAAACCAACTCGACCACCTCTCCAAATTTTATTGTTTTACAATGACAATATATATATTAACACATTTTTACATTCCTTGTCAATAGTAATTTATAGAAAATGTCATATATATAAAGCATCATTATTAATATTTAAAATTGACTTAAATAGTTCTTATTTTTTTTAATATTCATTAAAGATTATAATTCACATTGGCAAAAAAATAAAAATTATTTTTTATTATAACAGATTAAATTTTTACTAAAAATTTTATAATTTAAATATTATAATATTTAAATTATTATTTAATATATTATTATTTTATTCATTAAAAAGAATTTAATACTTTATATATTTTTTATTATTAAATTTTATTTAATTAATTTAATTATTATTTTAAATTTATTTTTTATTAATATATTTTTTATTAATATATTTTTATATATTTTAATATTATATTATTTTATTATTATTTTTTTATTTAAATTAAATATAATTATTAATAATTATTTATTTTCTATTTTAAATGTCTTTTACAGTTATATATAATAATATTTTTTATAATTATTGTTTATCTTTTAGTAATTTTTTTATTTTTCTGTTACATTTATTTTTATTTTAATTTATTTATTATTTAATATTTAATAACTTTTTTATTTATTTATTATTTTTTTTAATATTTTAATTCTTTTTTATTTTATTTATTTATTATTTTTTTTTAATATTTTAATTCTTTTTTATTTTTTATTATTTATTTTTAATAATTTAATTTTTTATTTATTTGTTCTATTAAAAGAAATATTCTTTTTTTAACTATATTTTATTTACTCTCATTATTTTTAATTTTAAGGCTTTAATTTTTTTTTGGAATATAGATTTATTTATTAAAGAAAAATATACTTAAAACTAATTTAAAATAAAGTATATTAAAATACAAAAAAAGAATTAAATATTAAAAATAATTAATTCTTTTTTATATATGTATTATTTTATATTATTTATTGCTCTGTTAATTGCTTCTTTCTCTTCATCTGATAAAACATATTTTGAATTTCCATTCTCTACCGGTTTTGCATATATATTTGAACTATCTCTGGCATATATTCCATTTAACACTACACCATCATTATAATCATCTAAAATAGCTAAAGAAAAACTCAAATCACTTCCCGTATCTTTAAATGCGTTGTACCTTACAATACCAATCTTTTGTGTACATTTTTTCATATTATCATCTAAAACTTTACAATAAGATATTATTTCATTATTTTTTTCTTCTACCAAATTAACTTTTTTCATATATTCTTTCATCATTTCATCTAAATTGTTTCCATTGCCTAATTTATTCATAAATTTTTGATAGCTAGTTCTTAACTTTCTTAAGTTAATCACAGTAGTTATATATAAAATAGCTAAGATAATAATTATAAAAAACATTATAGTAAGAAAAATATCTGATCTTAAAAAATTAAAAAATATATCCACTATTAAAATCATTCCTTCCGATTATTATTTTATAAGGCCTAAAATTCTTTCTAAATCATCGTAAGAAGAATATTGAATAATTATTTTTCCTGATTTTTTATTCGCATCTAGCTTTACTTTTGTACCAAAAAAGCCTTGAAAAGAATCTTCTATATCTCTATATATTGATTCAAGTCTAGGATCATGGTTTTCTGCAACTTTCTTGTTTTTCACTCTTCTTTCAATGTCTCTCACAGATTCTCCTTTTTCTATTATACTTAATGCTGCTTTATATTGTTTTTCAGGATCTTCAATCATAACTAAATTTCTACAATGACCTTCTGTAAGTTTTCCATCTTGCGCGAGTTCTATTACTCTTGGGTCTAGATTTAATATTCTGACTGAATTTGCAATATTACTTCTACTTATTCCTATTGAGTCTGCTAATTCTTTTTGAGTCATTCCATAATCATCAATTAATTCTTTTAATCCTTTTGCTTTGTCTATAGGATTTAAATCAACCCTTTGTAAATTTTCTATAAGAGCAATCTCTTTATTTGATTTTTCTGTAATATCTTCCTTAATAATACAAGGCATTTCTGATAAACCAGCTTTTTTTGCAGCTCTCCAGCGTCTTTCTCCTGCTACAATTTCATAGTAATCTTCTTTTTTATTTACTATAATTGGTTGTAAAACTCCATATATTTTTATCGAATTAGCTAATTCCTCTAAAGCTTCCTCATCAAAATTCTTTCTAGGTTGTTCTCTATTTGGTTCTATTTCTATAACTTTAATTTTGTGAATTTTTTCTGTTGCATTATCCATATTTTCTTCGTTTGATAATAAATTATCACTAAATAATGCATCCAATCCTTTTCCAAGTCCTGTTTTTTTCATTTTTAACCTCCATAATTAATATATTTAAAAAGAATGTTTACCTTTTATTTCACTTTCATTATTCTTTAAAAATTCTTTTACAAATTTTTCATAACTTTTAGCTCCTTTTGATCTTGGATCATAGATACTGATAGGCATTCCATAACTAGGTGCTTCACTAAGCTTAACGTTTCTAGGTATAACATTTTTATAGACTTTATCATTAAAATATTTTTTTACTTCTTTTACTACCTGATTTGATAAATTTGTCCTTATATCATACATTGTAAGAAGCGCACCTTCTACTTCTATATCTTTATTTAAATGCTTTTTCACAAGGCTAATTGTATTTAATAGTTGTCCCAAGCCTTCTAATGCATAATATTCACATTGTACTGGAATTAAAACACTATCTGAAGCAGTAAATGCATTTAAAGTAATTAATCCCAATGAAGGAGGACAATCAATTATTATATAATCATAATCATTTTTAATTATATCTAATTTTTCTTTTAATCTATGTTCTCTTGACATCATTGAAACAAGCTCTACCTCAGCTCCAGCAAGGTTTATGTTTGATGGGCATATATCTAAATTTTTTATATTTGTCTTTTTGACAACTTCTTCTAGTGTATTATCATTTATTAAAATATCATAAACAGATAGTTCTATTTCATCTCTATCTATTCCAACCCCACTAGAAGCATTTCCCTGTGGATCTGCATCAATCATTAAAACTTTTCTTCCTTTTTTTGCAAGTATTGTACTTAAATTTATTGAGGTCGTAGTCTTTCCTACTCCTCCTTTTTGATTTGCAATAGATACAATTTTTCCCATATTTTTGCCTCCTAAAATATTAACATATTAATAATATATAATAATTAATCATATGTCAATAAAATGCATGAAAGTTTTTTATATTTTTTTCAAAAAAAAATCAGGGAGAAATCTCTCCCTAATTTTTAATAATTGATGCTTCAAAGTGGTTGTTTACTTGGAATTCCAGCTTTTCTAGGATATCTCGTATGTGTATTTTCTATTTTCTTTATAACTACTATATTTCTCTCTATATTTTGTGGTAAAATTATATTATCTATTATTTCAATCTTTCCTCCAAGTGTTTTAATAGCTTTTTCTGCATTTTTTATTTCCTCATCAATATTTGGTCCTTTCATGCAAATGCAATAACCATCTTTTTTCACAAATGGAAGCATATATTCTACTAAAACACTCAAATTGGCAACTGCTCTAGAAAGTACAATATCGCTTTTTTCTCTATATTCTGAATTATGAGCTAAGTCCTCTACTCTGGAATGTATCAATATTAAATTATTTATATTTAATTTATTTTTTACTTCTTCTAAGAAATTTATTCTTTTATTTAGTGCATCAACCAATATAAATTCGATATCTTCATTTAATATTTTAAGTGGAATGCCAGGAAATCCAGCTCCAGTACCAATATCCATAATTTTTTTATTATTTTTAATATATTTATTTACACTTATACTATCAATAAAATGTTTTAAAATTATATCTTTTTCATCTGTGATTGCTGTAAGATTCATTTTATTATTCCACTCTATTAATAATAGCATATATTTATAAAAATCATTTGCTTCTTTATCTGTAATATTGATTTCAAGCTCTTTTGCATAATTTGAAATTTCTTTATAAAATTCTTTATACTCCATCATTAATTATATTCCTTTCTTTTAATATTTTATTTTGCTGTTTTCATTTGCTCCAAGTAAATCAATAATACTGATATATCAGCTGGTGAAACTCCTGATATTCTAGAAGCTTGTCCTACAGAATTTGGTTTAATCTTATTAAGCTTTTGTCTAGCCTCTAACCTTAGTCCTTTAATTTTACTATAATCTATATCAAATGGTAGAAATTTTTGTTCTAATTTTTTAAATTTTTCTACTTGCTCTTCTTGTAATTTTATATAACCTTCATATTTCACTTGAATTTCAACCTCTTCAGCAATTTCATCTGACAATTCCGGCCTTTCTTCATCTATTTCTCCCAGATTTTTATATGTCAATTCACTTCTTTTTAATAAATCTGCTAATTTTACTCCATTTGAAATATTTGAAGTATTATATTTAGTTAGAAATTCATTTACTTTTTCTGTAGGTTTTATAGTTGTATTCTTAATTCTTTCAATTTCTTGATTAATTTTTTCCTTTTTGTCTAGAAATTTTTCATATCTTGCATCAGAAATTAACCCTATATCATGTCCTATATCTGTTAATCTTAAATCTGCATTATCCTGCCTTAAAAGTAACCTATATTCTGCTCTTGAAGTCATCATTCTATATGGTTCGTTTGTACCTTTTGTTACAATATCATCTATTAAAACACCTATATATGCCTGAGATCTATCTAATATAATTGGCTCTTTCTTTTGCAATTTTCTAGAGGCATTAATTCCTGCAATCAGCCCTTGTACTGCTGCTTCTTCATATCCAGAAGTTCCATTTATTTGACCAGCAAAAAACATTCCTGATATTTTTTTATGTTCTAAAGATAATTTTAGTTCAGATGGATCTATACAATCATATTCAATTGCATACGCAGGTCTTGTAAATTCAGCATTTTCCAGTCCTGGAACAGTTCTATACATTGCTATTTGTACATCTTCTGGCAAAGAAGAACTCATTCCCTGTATATACATTTCATCTGTATCTCTTCCTACTGGTTCTACAAATATTTGATGTCTCTCTTTATCTGCAAATCTTACTACTTTATCCTCTATCGATGGGCAATATCTAGGTCCTGTTCCTTCTATTTCTCCAGCATATAATGGAGATCTGTGCAAATTCGCTCTTATAATATCATGAGTTTTTTGATTAGTATATGTTAAATAGCATGGTAATTGCTCTATATCTGGATTTATTGAATCTTCAAAAGAAAATGCTTCTGGCTCTTTATCTCCTTCTTGTATTTCCATTTTAGAAAAATCTATACTATTTTTATTAATTCTTGCAGGTGTTCCTGTCTTAAATCTTACCAAATTAATTCCTAATTTTTTTAACATATCTGATAATCTATTTGATGGAAACACTCCATCAGGACCACTTTCGAATGAAGTTTCACCTATAAAAATTTTTCCTTTTAAATAAGTACCAGTAGCTAAAATTACACTATCAACATAGTAAACAGCTCCTATATTTGTTTTTACGTATTTAACCTTTTCATCTTCTACACCAATATCTATTATTTCTGCTTGTTTTAAATATAAATTTTCCTGTTTTTCTAATGTATGTTTCATTTCTGCTTGATATTTTTTTCTATCTGCTTGTGCTCTTAAAGAATAAACAGCAGGTCCTTTTGAAGTATTTAACATCCTAATTTGAGTATAAGATTTATCAATATTTTTTCCCATCTCCCCACCTAGACAATCCAATTCTTTAACTAGATGTCCTTTTGAACTTCCTCCTATGTGTGGATTACAAGGCATATTTGCTACTGCTTCTAAACTTATAGAAAATACTAAAGTTTTAAAGCCCATCCTAGCAGCAGCTAATCCTGCTTCACAACCTGCATGTCCTGCTCCAATTACTGCTATATCATATTTTCCTGCATTATATTCCATTTTTTTACTCCTTACTTTTATTTATTATTATATTCTTGCCATATGAAACTAGTACATTTCTTAGCAAACATAAAAATATTGTATTTAACATTATAAAATTTATAAATTTCTTTTATATCAATTGCTTTTATAATTTTGTTTGTTTTTTAGTCTTTTTGACAACCGTATGCTTTTGTCGTTTTTTGTCGATTTCTCTGCAATCCTTGCCTTAACTGATTAGTAAACATGTAATATTTTCGTATATTGTTGTATTTTTATTCGTTTTTGTCTTTTTGGTCATTTTTCCTTCTATTTTCCCAAGCAAAATTTTGAAAAAATTGTATTTATAATATCTTCTGTCACATTATTTCCAGTTATTTCCCCCAGACTCTCTAAAGTTTCTTTTATGCATATCGCTGTAATATCTATTGGCATATTTGCATTTATACAATTTTCTGCTTTGCTGATATTGTCAATTGCTTTGTGCATTAAATTCTTATGTCTCATGTTTGTAATTATTATTCCATCATTCATATTTAGCTCATCTTTTTTAAACATATCTAAAATTTTGTCATACAATTCTTTTATTCCCATTTTTGTCTTCATAGATGCCTTTATAACGTTTTTATTTTTATTAGATATATAATTTATTGTCTCAGTATTTTTTTTGCTTAAATCGAATTTATTTAACAATATTATATTTTTCTTATTTTTTATAAGATTTAGTATTTTGAAATCTTCATCATCTAATTTTTTAGAACAATCAAAAATAGCAATAACTAAATCTGCATCCTTAATCAAATTTAATGCTTTTTCTACTCCTATCTTTTCCACAAAATCTTCAGTATTTCTTATTCCTGCAGTGTCTATTATTTTTAACGGTATTCCCTCTATATTAATAAATTCTTCTATAGTATCTCTCGTAGTTCCTTCATAATCACTTACAATAGCTCTATCCTCGTCCAATAAAGTATTTAAAAGTGAGGATTTTCCCGCATTTGGTTTCCCAACTATTACAGTTTTTATACCTTCTTTTAATATTTTTCCATTTTCAAAGCTATTTTCCAATTTAATTAATCTATCCTTGATTTTATTTAATAAATTAATTGCCTTTTTATTAGTAGTTTCCTCTATATCATATTCAGGATAATCTATTGATGCTTCTATATCTGACATAACATCTAATAATTCCGTTCTAATATTGTCTAATTCACTAGATAAATTTCCTTGTAATTGATTAAAAGATGCTTGCGCTTCTTTATCTGTTTTAGCATTAATTAAATCTATAACAGATTCTGCTTGTGATAGATCAATTCTTCCATTTAAAAAAGCTCTTTTAGTAAATTCCCCTGGTTCTGCTAAATCTGCACCATTTAATAAGCATTGTTCTAAAATTTTTCTTTCTACTACAACTCCTCCATGTGAATTTATTTCGCACATATTTTCAGTAGTATAACTCTTAGGTGCTCTAAAAAATGAAACTAAAACTTCATCAATCTTTTCTCCAGTTTTTTTATCTATTATATATCCATATTTTATTGTATATCCTTTTACATCTTTAAAATCCAATTTTTTATCCTTCGGAATAAAAATCTCTTGCAATATATCAAAGCATTTTTCTCCACTCATTCTTATAATTCCTATTCCCCCTGCGCCTGTGGCAGTGGCAATTGCTGCAATGGTATTCATATATTCCTCCTTTTCACCTATAAAAAAGTCAAAGTAAAAATATAGTTTTTTTAATTATTAAAAATAATTAAATTAAATAACTAAAATCTTCACTTTGACTTCCGATTTTCTTATTTTTTTGATATAACAACTTTTCTATAAGGTTCTTCACCTATACTATATGTTTTTACTTTATCACTTGATTGTAGTCTATTATGAATTATTTTTCTTTCATAAGCTGTCATTGGTTCAAGTGTAATAGATTTTCCGGTTCTAAATACTGTTTTAGAAAGCTTATCTGCCAATTCTTCTAATGATTTTTCTCTTTTTTCTCTATAATTACTTATGTTTAATATAATTCTTGTTTTTTCCTTAGCATCTTTATTTGCTATAGAGTTTAATATAACTTGTAGGGAATTTAGTACCTCTCCCCTATAACCTATTAAAGTCTTAGAATCATCTCCATTTATATCAATTTTCAAGAATCCATCATTTAAATCAACTTCAGTTTTATAGTTTAAACTTGTAAACATTTTTACAAATTCATTCATAAAATTATCAACTTTCAGTTTGCTAGCATTTAATTCTTCTTCACTTATAGTATTAGTATTTCTTTTTAATTTAACTTGATTAACTTCTTCATCTTTTACTGTCAATTCTACTTTCACAACTCTTGGTGATAATATACTAAAAAAACTTCTTTTTTCATGATCCTCTAATACTTTTATATTAACCTTATCTTTTGAAACATTTAGTTCTTTAAGTCCATTAGAAATTGCTTCTGATGTTGTCTTTCCTTCAACTATGATCGACTTAGGCATTTTCTTTCTCCTCCTTATGTTTCATAACAGAATCTATAATAATTTTTTCTATAATTATCAATACATTACTTATAAACCAATATAAAGCTAATCCTAAAGGAGCTATAAATGCTATAAATACAGACATCAATGGTAACATATACATCATATTCTTATTCATAGCTTCCATTGCCTCTAATTCATTTGGTTCATCCTCAACTTTTACTTGACTTCCATCAGTAATTGCTTTCTTGTCATCTTTCTTTTTCTTGGTAAAATTATTTGATATTTTTATTGATACTACTGAAGATATTACATATAATAAAGGAATAATGTAAACAGTCCAATCTCCTAGATTACTACTTGGAACTTTACTTAAATCAAGGCCAAGAAAATCCATATTTAATCTAACTCTTTCATCTTGCTCTCCATATTTATTAATAATTGCAATTTCTGCATAAGTTGATTGGTTTCCTTCTTGTTGTAATTGTGTTTTATAATCATTTATTACATCTGTATCAATCTTCTTCATATATGTTAAAGGTTGGCTAACAAGCCAGAATACAGAAAGAATTATAACAAGTTGTATTATTGAACTAAAACATCCAGCAAAAGGGCTAACCTTTTCCCTTTTGTATAAATCTATAGTTTCTTGATTTAATTTTTCAGGATTATTTTTATACTTTCTTTGTATTTCTTTCATTTGCTCTTGCAATTTAGCTGATGTCTTAAGTGATTTTTGTTGCTTTATAGTTATTGGTACTAATATAATTCTTAATATTACTGAAAAAACAATTATAGCAATACCATAATTATTAAATACTGTATAAAGAGCATTTAATAAATATCCAAATAAACTTGAAATAGCTCCCATATACCCTCCAAATTATTTTAATGGATCATATCCACCTTTTGAAAATGGATTACACCTTAT
Source organism: uncultured Clostridium sp. (assembly GCA_946495655.1). GTDB lineage: Bacteria > Bacillota > Clostridia > TANB77 > CAG-508 > CALXVA01. The sequence continues at coordinate 15,057 of CAMMDS010000019.1, read as the reverse complement.
AAGTCGTTTTATCCCTAAAAAAGTTCCTTTAAAAGCTCCATATTTTTCTATAGCTTGTTTCATGTATTCAGAACAAGTAGGATAATATTTGCATTCAATACCAATGCTTTTAAAAATTGGTGAAATGTATTTTTTATAAACCTTTAATAAGAAAAGTAATAATTTTTTCATAATATATATTAATCTAGCAAATTAGCTTTTTTTAATAATTTATTAAAATCATTTTGTATGACATAATAATTAGCTTCTTTTGCTACTCCTTTTTTTGTCCATAAAAAAACTATATCATAACCTTGCTTTAAATCATCTTTTATTAATCTATAATTTTCTCTAATTAATCTTTTTATTCTATTTCTTTGTACAGCCCCACATTGCTTTGTGCTTACGGCTATACCAATTACATTGATTTTTTTATTATTTTTCAAAACATAGATTGATACTTGTTTTCCTATATAAAATTTTCCTCTACATAATACATTTTTAAATTCATAATTTTTCTTTAATGTTCTTATTTTTCTCATTAAAATCACTCATATTTCAAAAAGGCCACTTTTAAGCGACCTTAAATTTTACGCACTTAGTTTTTTTCTTCCTTTTGCACGTCTAGCTTTTAATACATTTCTTCCTGATTTTGTTTTCATTCTTTTCATAAAACCATGTTCTTTTTGTTCTTGTCTCTTTTTTGGTTGATATGTTCTTTTCATTATTGCACCTCCTACTGATATATATAACCATTTCTGGATTTTTTTAATAATAAGCTTTATTATTATATCTTATTTTTCCCTTTAAGTCAAGTTAAAAACAAGTTTTTTTAAATAAATCTTTTTTTGTATTGACTACTTCATTAATTATTTGATATTATATACAAATATTGTGGATAACTATGTGTATAACTTCTATACACTTAATATATATTTTTTACTATTATATTTTGGAAGGACTGAAAATAATGCAAAAAGAAGAATTAAATGAACTATTAACAAAAGCAAAAGAGCTCTTAAAAAATGAGGTTACCAAAATAGCTTATGAAACATGGATAAGAGATTTAGATATAGAAAGTGCAGATAATGGTAATATAGTTTTAATTGCAAATAATGCTTTCCAAAAAGAATCTATACTTTCAAGATATCATGATTTATTTAAAAATACCTTTAATTATATTACTAATAAAAATTGTGTAATAACTGTAATTTTAAAAGATGATATTCCTGAAGATGGATTACAAACCACAAAACAATTATCTAGTAATCCAATTAGTTATCCCAATTCAACTTTGAATCCAAGATATACTTTTGATAGTTTTGTTGTAGGAAATAATAATAGATTTGCACATGCTGCAGCTCTTTCAGTAGCAGAGGCTCCTGCAACAGCATATAATCCGTTATTTATTTATGGTGGAGTTGGTCTTGGAAAAACTCATTTAATGCAAGCTATTGCAAATGAAATATTATTAAATAATAGAAATGCTAATATTCTATATGTAACAGCTGAAAAGTTTACTAATCAGCTTATTAATGCTATAAAAGAAAATAAAACAGAAATGTTTAGAAACAAATATAGAAATATTGATGTTTTATTAATTGACGATATACAATTTATAGCAGGTAAAGATAGAAGTCAAGAAGAATTTTTCCATACATTTAATGCATTACATGAAGATGGAAAACAAATAATTATTTCTAGTGATAGACCTCCAAAAGATATAAATCTTTTACAAGATAGATTAAAGTCTAGATTTGAATGGGGATTAATTGCTGATATTTCAAATCCAGATTATGAAACACGTTTAGCAATACTTAGAAAAAAAGCTCAATTAGATAATATAATAATTGACGATGAAATTCTAAGTGATATAGCAACAAAAATAGATTCAAACATAAGAGAATTAGAAGGAATTCTAAAGAAACTAATTGCAAATGCATCACTTACTAATTGTCCAATAACTATAGAAATGGCAGAAAAGGCAATAAATGATGTAGTTACAAAAAAAGATAAAGTATTATCTCTAGAGTTAATACAAGAAACAATTTCAAAATATTTTAACATTACGGTAGAGGAATTAAAAGGTGTGAAAAGATCAAATGATGTAACATTTCCAAGACAAATTGCTATGTATTTATGTAGGAATGTTGCACAACTTCCTTTAACCAAGATAGGAGAAGGTTTTGGTAAAAGAGATCACACAACTGTAATACACGCATGCTCAAAAATAGAAAAAGAAATACAAAGTAATATTAGTACCAAAAGAATTGTGGAAAGTGTGAAAAACATATTGCTAAATGACAAATAATTGTGGATAAACATTTTGAATCACTTTTACAAAAAATACGTTTGATAAAAAAATGTTTGATAAAAAATTAGCAATCTTTACTTACGGAACAGCCACATTGGATATCCACATATATATGTGAAAAGTATGTTAATAACATGTTGATATCTTGGTTTTCCACATAATTAAATTTTTAATGTAGATAAGTTTTATAATTTTCCACTTAGTTATCCACATAAAAAACTATAGGGAATAGTGATTTCCACATAGTTATCCACATTATCCACATGTACTACTACTACTACTACTAAAAATATTTATATATATTATAAAGGAGGAAATAGCAAAATGAAAATTATTTGTGAAAAGGATAATATCCTTAAAGCCCTTAATTCCGTAACAAAAGCGGTGGCTACAAAAACAACAATGCCTATATTAGAAGGAATTCTTATTCAAACAAATGATAATGAAGTTAAATTTACAACATATGATTTAGAAATTGGTATCGAATATATAATTAATTGTGAAGTAAAGCAGCAAGGAGCAACAGTAGTTAATGCAATAATGTTTAGTGAAATTATAAGGAGATTACCAGATTCTGAAATAAAAATAACATTAGACGAAAAGAATTTGTTAGTTATAGAATGTGAAGGTTCTTTATATAAATTGGCTACAATGAATCCAGATGAATTTCCTGAACTTCCACAAATAAGTATAGAAAATTCCATAGAAATGGAACAAAATTCTTTAAAAGATATGATTAGAAAGACAATATTTGCTGTAAGTACAGAAGAAAATAGACCAATTTTTACGGGTTGTTTATTTGAAATAAAAAATAATAAATTAAATGTAGTTGCAGTAGATGGTTTTAGATTAGCTTGGAAAAGCAAATTTTTACAAAGTAAAATTAATGATTTCTCTGCAGTAATTCCAGGTAGAACTTTAAATGAAATCAACAAAATAATTATTGATTCATATGATTTAATAAAAATAGGAGTTGCTAAGAATCAAGCATTATTTGAAATGGAAAATTGTAAAATAGTTACAAGACTTTTAGATGGAGAATTTTTAAATTATTCTAGTGTAATTCCTGAAAATTGGGAAACTAGAATTCGTGTAGACAAAAATCAAATACAAAATTGTTTTGAAAGAATAAGTTTAATTTCTTCATCAAGTATAGAAAAAGAGAAAAAATATCCTGTAAAAGTAAATGTTGATATTGGAAAAGTAACCATTTCCTGTACTAACCAAACAGGTGATGCAAAAGAAGAAATGTATGTTACAACAGAAGGAAAAAATCTAGAAGCAGGATTTAATCCAAAATATTTCTTAGATGCTTTAAGAGCTATAGATGATCAAGAAGTATTCATTGATTTTGGTACAAGCATTTCTCCATGTATTATAAGACCAGTTGAAGAAGGCGGAGATTATATATATATGGTTCTTCCAATAAGAATGAAAGAATAGATAATCGCAGTTTTACGAAAATTGTATACAAGTTATTCACATTTTTGTGGATAACTTGTGTGAAGAAACAAAAAATTTGCAATAAATTAATAAAAAGGACAAAAAAATGTATATAGACAGAATACAATTAAATAATTTTAGAAATTATAAAAAACTTGATATTAGTTTAAATAAAAATATTGATATCATTTATGGAGATAATGCACAAGGGAAAACTAATATTTTAGAAGCTATTTTTCTATGTTCCTTTGGAAAATCTTTTAGAACAACAAAAGAAAAAGAGATGATAAAATTTGATGAGAATAATGCAGTTGTAGAAGTTCAGTATAAAAGAAAAGATAGAGAGGGAAAAATAAAAATAGAAATAGGAGAAAAGAAAAAAATTACATTAAATGGTATAAAAATTAAAAAACTAAGTGAATTATTAGGAAATATAAATATTGTAATATTTACTCCAGATGATATAGATATTTTAAAAAATGGTCCTGCAAATAGAAGAAGATTTTTAGACATGATGATAGGACAATTAAGACCAAACTATGTATATAATTTAAACATGTATCTAAAAACAATTGAACAAAGAAATAATTATTTAAGGCAAATTAGAGAAGAAAACAAACCTGAAGAAATGTTAGATATATGGGATGAAAAATTAATAGAGTATGGAGAAAAAATATATAGCTATAGAGAAGAATTTATTCAAAAAATAATAAATAAAATAAATGAAATTCATTCTAAAATTACAGACTCTAAAGAAATTTTAAAAATAAATTATATTTCAGATTGTAATTCTAAAGAAGAATATTTGAAATTATTAAAAGCAAGAAGAAAACTTGATATCATAAAAGGATTTACTACTAAGGGTATACACAGAGATGATTTTGTGATATATATTAATGGAAAAGAAGTAAATACTTATGGTTCACAAGGACAAAATAGAACTGTAATTTTATCATTAAAACTTGCAGAACTTAATGTTATTTATGATGAAATAGGAGAATATCCAATATTACTTTTAGATGATTTTATGTCAGAATTAGATGAGAAAAGAAGAAAAAATTTCTTAAGTAATATTAGGGATACACAAGTAATACTAACTGGAACAGAAAAAATAGATTTACCTAATTTAGAATACAATTTATATAATATAAAAAAAGGAGAAGTTTTATAATGTATGTCCATATAGGAAAAGATATGGTTATAAATCCTAATAATATTATTGCAATTTTAGATATAGAATCATTAGAAAAAAAGAAAAAATTAGAAGAAGTATTACAAAATTTGAAAATTAGTGATAATATAATAGATGTATCTGATAATAATAGAAAATCTTTGATTATTCTAGAAAAAAATAACGAAATTCTAGGATATATAACAAATATTTCTTCAACAACAATAGCTAAAAGAGCAGATAAATAAAAACAAACATAGAAGACAATGTAGGAGGAAAAATAATGGAAAAGTTTGAGCATGAATATGGGGCAGAACAAATACAAGTATTAGAAGGGCTAGAAGCAGTTAGAAAAAGACCTGGAATGTATATTGGTAGTGTTTCTATAAGAGGATTACATCATTTAGTTTATGAAATAGTAGATAACTGTGTGGATGAAGCTTTAGCCGGATATTGTACAGAAATCGATATAAAAATAGAAGAAGGTAATATTATCTCTGTACAAGATAATGGTAGAGGAATACCTGTTGATATCCATCCAAAAACTAAAATTTCTGCTGCCGAAACAGTTTATACAAAATTACACGCTGGTGGAAAATTTGGTGGAGATAGTGGATACAAAGTATCTGGTGGTCTTCATGGAGTTGGAGCATCTGTTGTTAATGCTTTATCTGAATGGACAGAGGTTACTATTGCAAGAGATGGTGGACTTTTTGAAATGAAATTTAATAGAGGAAAAACAGTAGAACCATTAACTAGAATAGGCGACTCTAAAAAAACAGGTACTAAAGTAAGATTTTTAGCAGATAGCACAATTTTTGAAACATTAGATTATGATTATGATACTCTAGAAGAGCGATTTAGAGAAATTGCATTTTTAACAAAAGGATTAAAAATTAATATTGAAGATTTAAGAGTAGAACCAAGTAAAAAGGCTGAATTCCATTTTGAAGGTGGACTAAAATCCTTTGTTGAATACTTAAATAAAAATAAAGAAAAATTACATAAAGATCCAATATATATTGAAAAAAATGGAGAAGTGCCAGTTGAAATTGCTTTTCAATATACAACATCATATTCAGAAAACATATTAACATTTGTCAATAATATAAATACAGTTGAAGGTGGTACACATTTAGAAGGATTTAAAAGAGCATTAACAAAATCATTTAATGATTATGCTAAATCGCACAACCTTATTAAAGAAAAAGATGGTAATTTACAAGGTGAGGACATAAGGGAAGGAATAACAGCTGTAGTTTCTGTAAAAGTAAAAGAGCCACAATTCGAAGGACAAACTAAAACAAAATTAGGAAATAGTAATGTTACAGGAATAGTAAGTAGTGCAGTAAATGAAGCTTTATCAAACTTTTTAGAAGAGAATCCAGCAGTTGCTAAAACAATCCTTGAAAAATGTATTAGTGCATCACGTGCAAGAGAAGCAGCTAGAAAAGCAAGAGAATTAGTAAGAAGAAAAAGTGCATTAGAAACATCAACATTACCAGGAAAATTAGCAGATTGTAGTAGTAAAGTTGCATCTGAATGTGAAGTGTACATAGTTGAGGGAGATTCAGCTGGCGGTAGTGCAAAACAAGGTAGAGATAGAAGATTTCAAGCAATACTTCCTTTATGGGGAAAAATGCTTAATGTTGAAAAATCAAGAGCAGATAAGATATATAATAATGATAAATTACAACCAGTAATTTTAGCAGTAGGAGCAGGAATTGGTGCTGATTTTGATATTTCAAAAATAAGATATGGAAAAGTAATTATAATGGCTGATGCCGATGTAGACGGTGCTCATATTAGAACATTGTTATTAACATTTTTCTTTAGATATATGAGACCTTTAATCGAAAATGGAAATGTATATTTAGCTCAGCCACCACTATATAAATTATCTAAAAAAGGAAAACCAGATGTATATTGTTACACAGATGAAGAAATGACAAAACATTTAAATGAAATGGGAAGAGAAGGAGTAAATATACAAAGATATAAAGGTTTAGGAGAAATGAATCCTGAACAATTATGGGAAACAACAATGAATCCAGAAAAGAGAATATTAATAAAAGTAAAATTAGAAGATGCTATTAAAGCAGATGAAATATTTACTATATTAATGGGAGATGATATTAATCCTAGAAGAAAATTCATAGAAGAGAATGCTAAATATGTTAAAAACCTAGATATATAATATTTAAATATTTAATAAAAAATAGACAATTTCAAATATATAATATTTGTGATTGTTTATTTTTTTGTCGAAACATGTCATACGATTTATCTTGCAAATAAAATAGTTGTATGATATATATAATAAATATTAAAGAGATTATTTTTTCAAAAAGATTTTATTCAAATATTTATTTCAAATTTTTAATTGATATCAAAAAATCCTAATAAACTTTTATCTAAAATTTTCTCAAAAAATATAAAAAAATAAATATAAAAATAAAAAGGAGGATTAAAAAATAAAAAATAAAAAAAATAAAATTTATTCTACACAAGAATGGTTAAATATTGAAGAAATTTTCGAAAATGGAATAATAAAAACAAAAGATAAAAAATATATAAAAATAATAAAAATAAAACCAATAAATTTTAATTTAAAATCGGAATTAGAAAAAGAAGCAATATTAAATTCTTATAAAATTTTTTTAAAAATATGTAATTTTAATTTCCAAATATTAATTCAAAGTAATAAAGAAGATTTATCCAATCATTTTCTTAATATTAATAATAATTTGATTTCTGAAGAAAAAAATATCCAAGAAATATCAAAAAAATATATTAAATATATTAAAGAATTAAATAATAATAAAAAATCATCATCTAAAAATTATTATTTAATTATAGATTATACGAATAAAAACAATGAAATGATAGATATAGATACATATGCAATTGAAGATTTAAATAATAAATTTTTAAAAATTAAAGATGGTTTATCAAGATGTGGAAATAATGCAATTGATATTAATGATAAAAAGGAAATAATTAATATATTATTTTCATTTTTAAATACTAGAATATATTTTAATAATAATTAAAAAATAAATTATTATTAAATTTGGAAATAATCATAATAAAAAATTTATTTTCTAAATTATTAAAAAATAATAAAAATAATATAAAAAATATTTACAAAAAATATAATCAAAAAATAAAATAAAAAATTTGAAAAGAAAAAAGAAAGGAAATAAAAATGTTAAATAAAAAGAAAATAATAAATAATTCAAAAAAATCTAAAGAAAAAAGTAATAAAAATAAAAATGAAAAAATTGATTTCTTAGAGGGAATTTTCTCAGATGAAAATTATATTGCTCCTTCATATATAAATTTATCAAATCCAAAATATATAGAAATTGATAATAATTACTATTCTTCAATATTAATAATTAATTATTTTAGAGAACAAACCGATTTAATATTAAAAACAATTATTGATACTAATATTGATGTAAATATATCAATATTCTATGAAAAACAAAATACCTATAAAACAATTAGAGATTTAACTTATCATATTGGAAATGTAGGGGTTGATTTAAAATCTAATAATCAAAATAGACAGGATATTGATATAGCAGCCTTTACATATAACGATGCAAAATATATTAGAAAAGAATTACAGATTAATAATGAAGATTTATATTTTTTATATATTTATATTAATACCTATTCGCAAGATATAAAAGAATTAGAATATATTTTAAATAAAATAGAAGGTATTTTTGAAAGTAGTGGCATGCAAACTAGAAGAGCGTATTTTAGACAAGAACAAGCATATAAAGCATGTTTACCATTATTTGAAAATAATAAATTATTGAAAGAAGTTTCAAAAAGAAATGTATTAACTAGTGGATTGGTTGCGACTTATCCATTTATATCTTCAGCAATTTTTGATGATAAAGGAATATTTGTTGGAATAAATATATATAATAATTCTTTAGTATTTATTGACAGATATAATACAGAAAAATATAAAAACGCTAATATGTGTATTTTTGGAACTTCAGGAGCAGGAAAGTCTTTTTATACTAAATTACTTATTTTAAGATATAGATTATTAGGAATTGAACAATATATAATAGACCCAGAAAGAGAATATAATAATTTATGTAAGAATTTAAATGGTACATTATTAAAAATAGGTCCAGGATCAGATACATATATAAATGTATTCGACATAAGAGAAGAAAGCATAGAAGATGATGAACAAGGATATTTAGCAAATAAAATAGGAAAATTAATTGGATTTTTTAATTTGATTTTTGGAAAAATAGATGAAGAGGAGAAAGCAATATTAGAAGAAAAACTAATTGAATTATATAATTCTAAGAATATTACTTTTGATGATAAAACTTTATATAAAGAAGAAAAAAATAAAATAAATATAAAACCAATATTCAAAGAAAGTAAAGATATGCCAATTTTAGAAGACTTTTATGATATTTTAGATAAAGATGAAAAAACAAAAATATTTAAAACTAAATTAATACCATTTATAAAAGGATCATTAAAGTTTTTTAATAATTATACAAATGTAGAATTAAATAATAAATTAATTGTAGCAGATGTATATGAATTAGGAGAAGAAAATTTAAAGTATGGAATGTATTTATTTACAGATTTATTCTGGGATAAAATAAAAAAAGATAGAAAAATAAAAAAAGCAATTTATTTAGATGAAATATGGAGATTAATTGGGGTAACTTCAAATAAAGATGTTGCCAGTTTTATTTATAAAATATTTAAAACAATTAGAAAATATGGCGGAAGTAGTGTAGCAATTACACAAGACATTTCAGATATATTTAGTCTAGAAGAAGGAACTTATGGAAAAAGTATTTTAAATAATTCAAGTATAAAAACATTTTTTTCACTTGAAGAAGAAAATATTAAAATATTAGAACAATATACAAATTTATCTGAAAAAGAAAAAATAGAAATTAAGTCATTGAAAAGGGGAGAATGCTTAATGTTTGTTGGAGATGAACATATTTTAAATAAAATTTCTTTTGCAGATTTTGAGAAAGATATTATTGAAAAAATTATATAAAACGATTACTTTAAATAATTAAAAAAAATTAATATACAACAAATAATCTAAAATAATAAATAATTAAAATTAAATATTAAAAAAATACAAAATAATTAATTGAAAAGGAATAGAAATGAAAAAAATAATAACTGCAATAGGCAATGAAAAATTAAATTTAGAATTAAGAAAAGAAAATAATATCGAAATTCTTTCTGAAGATATACAATATAAAGAAGGAATTTTAGAATTATTAGAAAATAATCAAAATATAGATTTTATTATATTAAATAGTTTATTACCAGGAAATATAGATATAAAAGAGTTAATTATTAAAATAAATAATATCAATAAAAATATTAAAATAATAATTTTTTTAGATGAACCAAATGATGAAATAAAAAAATATTTATTAGATAATAAAATTTATAAAATATTATTTAATAATGAAATAGAAATAAAAGACTTAGTAAAAATTATAAATAATGATCAATCAAATAATGAAGATTTAAAAGAAGAAATAGAAAAGCTAAAAAAAATAATTTTAAATAACGAAAATAACAGTAATTTAAAAAATAAAAAAATAAATAATAAAACTAAAATAAAATTTACAGATAAATTAATAAAATTATTAAGAACTAAAATAAATTCTAAAAAACAATTACAATATAATTTAAGAGAACAAAACAATAAAAATATCGGAAAAATAATCTGTTTAATTGGGCCACCAGGAGTAGGTAAAAGTATTTTATCAATTAATTTAGGAAAATCATATATGTATTCAAATAATAAAATTTTAATTATTGATGCTGATTGTATTAATAATTCTTTAAATGTAATTCTTGGTATAAAAATATTTTCTGAAAAAATAAATAACAAAAATTATTCAAATAATATTATAAAAATAAACAATAAAATAGATATGTATACTAATATTGAAAAATTAACAAATATAAATTTATTAGAAAAAAATTTAATAACAGTAATTAATGAATTAAAGAAAATATATAATTATATTATTATCGATACTAATTCAATTGAATTAATTGAATTCAATAGCAAATTAATTGAAATTAGTGATATGAGCTTATTTATTTCTGATACCAATTTATTAGAAATAAATAAATCAATTAAATTATTAGATAAATATATTAATAAATTTAAAATAAATAAAAATAAATTTAATATTATTTTTAATAAATATAATTCTGAATCAATTTCTTTTAATTTATTAAAAAATATTTTTAGTGAATTTAATATAATAGGTTTTTTTAAGTATAATAAAAAATATAACAAATTAATTAATAAAAATAACAAAAACAGTTTTTTAGATAAAAAAATTAGAAAAGAATATTTAAAATTGAATTCATTGATAAATAATTTTTTTATAAAAAATAATACAATTTAATAAAATAAATAAAGGAGGTATATATATGGAACTAGATAATAATACAAACATTAAAATAAATGACAATGAATTAACAACAGAAAAAGAACAAAATACATTTTTAGAATCTACATTAGGAAAAGTAATTAATTCGGGGTTAGATATAGGATTAAGAATGATTTTACCAGATTTTTTAGAAGATGGAATTGTAGAAATAAAAAATGCTTTACTTAAAGGAGGATTAAAAGAAGGAATAGATACAGCAATAGATGGAGCACTTAATTTAGGAAAGAGTATAATGGGAATTTTTACTGGGAAATTTGATGATATCTCTCAAGCTAGAGATGCAATAAAAAGTGGAGGAATTATTGATGGAATATCTGGTGCTTTAGATAAAGTAATCGACAAAACAACATCGTCTGGACTTATTGATTCTAATGTAGCTAATTTAATTAGCAATGGAAAAGATGCAATATTAAATAGTGTAAGTAATAATATTGAAAATGAATTTATGGAACAAATTAATGGGGCAGATAAATTAGCTAAATATGAGGAAAATTGGAAAGAATATTTTGAAGATAAAGATTTTGAAGGAATGGAGAGAGAATATGATAAAATAAAAGAAAAATTAAAAGAATTATTACCTATAGAAAACACATTAAAAGAAGCGAGAACGATAGAAAATTTACATCTTTTAATAAAAAATAATGGACAAGATTTTAATTTAACAGATGAACAAAAAGAATTGGCAAGTTTATTAACATAGTGCATATTTACTATTCTAGAAGAGATTATTTAGATTAAAAAAGAGGCTAATTTTTCAAAAGAATTAGCTTCTTTTACTTGCAAAAAAAGACTCTTTTATAGTATAATACAAGAGTAATTATTATAACATTTTTGAAAGGACGGAATAATAAAAATGGAAGAAAATGAAGGAAAAATCATTGAAAGAAATATTGAAACAGAAATGAAAACATCTTATATAGATTATGCTATGAGTGTTATTGTTTCTCGTGCACTTCCAGATGTAAGAGATGGTTTAAAACCAGTACATAGAAGAATTCTATATGCTATGTATGAAGACGGTATTACATCAGACAAACCATATAGAAAGAGTGCTAATACGGTAGGTTCTGTTTTAGGTAGATACCATCCACATGGAGATTCATCTGTTTATGATGCAATGGTTAGAATGGCACAAGATTTCTCTATGAGATATCCACTAATAGATGGACATGGAAACTTTGGATCTGTTGATGGAGATTCACCAGCTGCTATGAGGTACACAGAAGCAAGAATGTCAAAAATAGCAGAAACAATGCTAACTGACATAGAAAAAAACACAGTTGACTTTATGCCAAACTATGATGATAGATTACAAGAACCAACTGTATTACCAGCAAAAATACCAACGCTTTTAATAAATGGTTCTTCAGGAATTGCAGTAGGAATGGCTACAAATATTCCACCACACAATTTAACAGAAGTAATAAATGGTATTGTTAAAATAATCGATGATGATAATGTTACTGATGAACAATTAATGAACATTATTAAAGGGCCAGATTTTCCTACAGAAGGATTAATTTTAGGAAGAGAAGGTATAAAACAAGCATATACAACAGGTAAAGGAAAAATAACAATGAGAGCAGAAGCAGAGATAGAAGAGATGAGTGGAAACAAACAAAGAATTGTTGTTAGATCTTTACCATATCAAGTAAACAAAGCTAGACTTATTGAAAATATTGCTAATTTAGTAAAAGAAAAAAGAATTGAAGGAATATCAGAAGTTAGAGATGAATCTGATAGAGAAGAGAAAGTAAGAGTTGTAGTTGAGTTAAAAAGAGATGTAAATGCACAAGTTATATTAAATCAATTATATAAATATACTCAAATGCAAGATACATTTGGAGTAATAATGCTTGCATTAGTCGACGGAGAACCAAAGATTTTAACGTTAAGACAATGCTTAGAATATTATATTGATCATAGAAAAACTGTAATTCTTCGTAGAACTCAATTTGATTTAGATAAAGCATTAGCAAGAGCTCATATTTTAGAAGGATTGAAAATAGCCTTAGATAATATAGATGAAGTAATTGAAATTATTAGAAATTCTTATGATGATGCTAAAGAAAGATTAATGGAAAGATTTGGTCTTTCTGATATACAAGCACAAGCAATACTTGATATGAGATTAAAGACTTTATCTGGTTTGCAACGTGAAAAAATAGAAGAAGAATATGCTGAATTAATGAAATTAATTGAACATTTAAGAGCAATTCTTGCTAGTGATAAACTTGTATATGACATTATTAAAGAAGAGTTATTAGAAATTAAAGACAAATATGGTGATGAGAGAAAAACAAAGATAGTTGCAGCAGAAGGCGAATTTGATGTAGAAGATTTAATAAAAGAAGAACAATGTGTTGTTGCTTTAACTCATTTTGGATATGTAAAAAGAATGCCAATTGATACATATAAGAGCCAAAAAAGAGGAGGAAAAGGAATAACAGGAATTGCAACAAGAGAAGAAGATTTTGTAAAACAAATATTTACATGTTCGACTCATGATACTATATTATTCTTTAGTAATAAAGGAAAAGTATATAGATTAAGAGGATATGAAATTCCTGAAGCTGGAAGAACTGCTAAAGGTACTGCAATAGTAAATCTTCTAATGTTAGATGGTGGAGAAAAGATATCTGCTGTTATACCAATCGCTAACTTTGCAGAAGGAAAATATTTATTAATGGCAACAAAGAATGGAATCATCAAGAAAACATCACTTAATGAATATATGTCTGTAAGAAAGAGTGGCTTAATTGGAATAACATTAAAAGAAGAAGACGAACTTATAGATGTAAGGCTTACTGATGGAGAAGATAATGTAGTATTAGTAACACATAAAGGAATGTGTATTACATTTGATGAAAAAGATGTAAGACCAATGGGAAGAGTCTCTCAAGGAGTAATAGGTATCAGATTAGATGATGGTGATTTTGTAATAGGAATGGAATCTATTATTCAAGGAAGTAAAGCAACACTTCTTGCAATTACTGAAAATGGTTTTGGAAAAAGAACAGAATTAGATGAGTATAGAGTACAAACGAGAGGGGGAAAAGGTGTAATTACATATAAAGTAACACCTAAAACTGGAAATTTAGTTGGAATAAGAATTGCTACAGATGATGAAGATGTAATGCTTATAACTGATACAGGTACAATCATTAGATTAAAAGTTTCTGACATTAGTGTACTAGGACGTTCAACACAGGGGGTAACTTTAATGAGAACAAATGAGGGTAAAGTAGTTAGTATAGAAACTATACCTATGGAAGAAAAATCTGAAGAATAAGAAGGTAAGTATTATGGAAGATGATATAGCTATTAGAATACATTATTTAAAAGTATTAATCGAAATACAGTTGTATCAGCAAGTAAAAATCCTAAAAGAAAATTCATCAACAAAAAGTGATAAACAACAAAATGAAGAAAAAGAAAAGATTATAGAGGAATTTATAGAAGATCTTCCTCAGCATCTAAAAAGTCTGAAAGATTGTAGAAAAATAGTTTATTCAACACTTGAAGAAGTTGATAACAGAGTGAATAAAATTAAAGAAATGAATGATTCAGAAGAAAGATAAATAAAAAGGAATATGTATTGTACTGAACCCAAAAAGTTGGACAGTATAAATTAGGCTACTAACTTGGAATGT
>CAMMDS010000018.1 GCA_946495655.1 uncultured Clostridium sp. | reverse complement strand
ATCATTTTATATTATCTTTTTTACTTTTGCAACTACTTCTTCTGATTTTTTTAGCACAAAAGTTACCAGCTAATGTTTTCATAAAATGATAATCCAGATATATTATTTATTCTGGCATTCTTATTTATACATTATCTAGTAACTAATCTAAATCTTATTTTACATTAAAACTTCATCTTATGTATTATCCTTAATTCCAAAAATAAGTTTTACTATTCCCCTTAAAAATTTAGGAACTTTTTTTACTACAATAGTCATATTAACTCCTCCTCCTTAGCTTGTTTTTCTCTCTTGTTATCTTAGTTTAGTTGTTCTTAAGAACATAACCACATGATTCCAACAGCAACAACTATTACTCCTATTACAAATAGCCAACCTGATATAGGAAGTAATAATACAAGTAAAATTCCTAATCCCAAGCCAATTAAGCATACTGCAATTGTCTTTTTTAATAATCTACACATTTTATTACCTCCTATTCTTTGTATATTATATTAACTTCATTTTTTATTTGTTACTATTTTATGGCTACTTATCTAAAGTATAAATATATAGATATTTGGTATGTTATAACTTTCATTTTTATATCACCTTCTTATCTCTTTCCACTTGTAGTTATATAAATTTTATTTACTTCAATATTCAAACATGGTATAATTGTAAATATCATAAGAATATTTAATAAACTTTTATTAAATTTACAATAATTAAAATTGGAGGTTTAAATGACAAAAAAAGAAGCAATAAATATATTAAATATATTAAAAGAAACATACCCAGATGCTAAATGTAGTCTTGATTTTACAACACCATTTGAAATGCTAGTTTCAGTTATTTTATCAGCCCAATGTACTGATGAAAGAGTAAATAAAACTACTCCTAACATTTTTAAAGATTATTCTACTCCAGAAGATTTTGATAAACTTCCATTAGAAAAATTAGAAGAACTAATACATCCATGTGGTTTCTATAAAAATAAAGCCAAAAACATTAAACTTACTGCAAGAAAAATTCTTGAGGACTTTAATGGAAAAGTTCCTGAGACTATGGAAGAATTATTATCTTTACCTGGAGTTGGAAGAAAAACTGCAAATGTAGTCATGCTTGAAGCTTTTAATAAACCTCAAGGAATAGCTGTTGATACTCATGCCAAAAGGCTTTCAAATAGAATTGGTTTCTCAGATCAAGAAACTCCTGAAAAAATAGAACAAGATTTATTAAATCTTTTCCCATATGAATATTTGAAAGATATAAATCACATACTCATTTATCATGGAAGAGCTATTTGTACTGCACGTTCTCCAAAATGTTCAGACTGTCCTATTAATAGCCATTGTAGATTTTATTCAAGTATAAGTAAAAATTAGTTTAATATTTTTATTTATGTTTCTCTAACTATTTATTATTTTAATTTTTTCGAATATTTTATAAAAATCATCTCATAATATATGCATGGGGTGGTTTTATTTTGACAAATATAAATTGTTCTTGTGATTGTAAATACCAAATTGAAGGTAAATGTCATTTAGAAAATGTACAAACTCAAAAGATATCATCTAATAAAGATTGCATTTACTATTCTAAAAAATAATCATTGACAAAATTCCTGTATAATTATATTATATCTATATAATTTATAAGGAGGGATTTTTTTGAAAAAAATATTTGATAATAAAGTAATATTTATATTTATTTCAATAATTACATTACTTTTTAGTTTGTCTAGTGTTGTTATGGCAACTAATGATGTAACCACTAATTCTACAGAAGAAGATATTTTAGCTTCTTATGAAACCGGCTATTCTTTCGCATCATCTGATTTACTTCTATTTGATTCAAATATTGAAATATCTCAAATTGTAGATGGCAATGTTTTTGCATATGGAGGAACAGTTAATGTTACTGGAGAAATTTATGGAGATCTTTTAGTTTTTTCTAATTCTTTAAATGTCTCTAGTGATGCTATAATACATGGAAATATTTTTGCAATATCAAATAACATTACTATTTCTGGATTAGCATCAGACATATATGCAATTTCTTATTCTTCATTTACTCTAGAAGAAGAAAGTATTATAGCAAGAAATTTAAATATAATGTCAAATTCAGTTTCATTAATAGGTCAAGTATCTAGAGATGCAAATATATATACTAATTCGTTAAATTTTGCTGATAATGCCAGAGAAGTTGTAAAAGGAAATTTGAATTATATTTCTACTAATGAGGCTCAGATTCCAGATGAAGCTATAAGTGGAGAAACTAAATATACTCCTATTAATGTAGATTATAAAACACAAATTATTAATATAATCACTAACATAATTTCAGCTTTAATTTACTCTTTTATATTCATAATGTTAACTATTTGGATATCTCCTAAGTTTAAAGATAGAATATTTGAAATAGTTTCTAAAAAGAGCTTTAAAGCTTTCGGTATTGGGCTATTAGTATTCTTTGGAGCAATAATTATTATTTTTATATTATTGTTATTCACATATGGATTAGGAACAACTGTTGGAGTTGCAACTATTGGATTACTTGCTTTGACATGCTCTATATCAAATACAGTATTTAGTATGTCTATAAGCAAAATAATTACTAATAAATTAAATTGGAATAAAAATACTTCTTTTGTTCTATTTTCTTTATTATTTGTGCTTATAATTAAACTAATTGGATATATTCCTTATATTGGTTCACCAATATCATTTATTACATCAATAATTGGTTTAGGTACTATATGCATAAATGCTTACAAAAGAAAGGATTTAGTCAATACAGAAACACAAAAATAATTTTATGTAATAAACAATGAGAAAATTTCTATTGTGTAAAATAAAAAGATTCCTATATTAAGCTGTCCACTTTTATGAAACAGTTCAAATATAGGAATTCTTTTTATTCTTATTTATTTTTTATGCTCTTTAGCATGTTTTATTAATCCTATAAATAAAGGTGCTGGTTTATCAGGTCTTGATTTAAACTCTGGATGAAATTGACAAGCTATAAAATATGGATGTGTTTTTAATTCTACTATTTCAACTAAGTTTCCATCTGGTGATGTCCCTGAAACAATGAGCCCATTCTTTTCCATTTTATCCTTATATTCATTATTATATTCGAAACGATGTCTATGTCTTTCAGAAATTTCATTTACTTTATATAATTTTTCTGCTAAACTACCTTTTTTTATAACACATGGATATGCTCCTAATCTCATTGTTCCACCTTTTTTTGTTACATCTTTTTGATCATACATAATGTGTATAACAGGATTTTCAGTTATTTCGTCAAATTCCTCAGAATTTGCATCTGGTAATTCTAATACATCTCTTGCAAATTCAACAACTGCCATTTGCATTCCTAAGCATATTCCTAAAAATGGAATCTTATTTTCTCTTGCATATTTTATTGCTTGAATTTTTCCTTCTATTCCTCTATTTCCAAATCCTCCAGGTACAACTATTCCATCATATATTTCAAGTTTTTCTTTGACATTTTCAGATGTAAGTTTTTCTGCATCTACCAATTCAGTTTTTACAGTAACTCCATTTTCTATTCCTGCATGTTTTAAACTTTCTATCACAGATAAATACGAATCTTCTAGTTTTATGTATTTTCCAACTATAGCTATTTTCACTATTTTATTAGAAACATTTCTTACTTTCTCAATTAGTTTTTCCCATTCTATATTATTTGGTTTGCATTTTTCTAATTTTAAATGTTTACATACTTGAGTAGCCAAACCTTCTTTTTCAAGCATAAGAGGAATCTCGTATAAACAATTAGCTGTTTTGTTAGCAATTACGCTCTCTTTTCTCACATTACAAAATAAAGCAATCTTTTCTCTTAAATTGTCTGGTATATCAATTTCAGTTCTACAAACTAATATATCTGGTTTTATTCCAAATGATTGTAGTTCTTTTACAGAATGCTGAGTTGGTTTGGATTTTAGTTCATTAGAACCTGAAATATATGGTAATAGTGTTACATGTATGTATATTACATCTTCAGATGGATTCTCAAGTCCTACTTGTCTTATTGCCTCAATAATCGACAATCCTTCTATATCTCCTACTGTTCCTCCTATTTCTGTAATTACAATGTCTATATCTTTATTCTCAAATGAATAGATTTTTTCTTTTATTGCATTAGTAATATGTGGTATAACTTGTACAGTTTTTCCTAAATAATCTCCTCTTCTTTCTCTTTCAATTACTTCTTGATATATCTTTCCCATTGTTATACTAGAATTTTTTGTCAAATTTTCATCAGTAAATCTCTCATAGTGTCCTAAATCCAAATCTGTCTCAGCTCCATCTTCTGTAACAAAAACTTCACCATGTTCATATGGACTCATTGTTCCAGGATCAACATTTATATATGGATCAAATTTTTGATTAACAACTTTATATCCTCTATTTTTTAATAATCTTCCTAATGAAGCAGCTGTTATCCCCTTTCCAAGCCCTGATACTACTCCTCCGAGTTACAAAAATGTACTTTGTTTTCATTTTATACCACCTTTCTCTTGAACAAAAAGTACTCCTTTTATGCCCAAATTTTAATACCTCTTTATACTTAATTAAAAACAAAAAAAGTAGATTAAAATTTCCAAACCGACAAAATCGGTTTTTTTTTAATCTACTAAATTTTCTATTAATATATGATTATATTATCATAAAATAATATCTGAATCAAGTGTTATTCTTAATAATTTTTAATTAGGTTAATTATTATTTATGATTTCATTTTTCCTATAGTTTCTTTATAATTATCCGAATTTATTATTCCTGTACCTACTACAACAATATCACATCCTGCATCTTTTAGTTCTTCTATATTATTTAAATTAATTCCGCCATCAGCTTCTATATCTACATCTAAACTATTTTTATCTATATATTCTTTTATTTTTCTAATTTTTTGGATTGTTTCTAGTAATAAATCTTGTCCACCTTCTCCAGGTTCTACTGTCATAATCAAAACAGTGTGTATATATGGAAGAATATCATATATTTCTTCTACATTCGTATTTGGCTTAATACTAATTCCAGCTTTTGAATTATTTTCTTTTATATACGAAATCCAATCCAATAATTCTTTTTTATCTTTTGCCGCTTCATAATGTATTGTAATATTTCTTGGTTCAAATATTATAAAGCTTTTTATAAATGAAATAACATCTTCTACCATTAAATGTACATCAAGAGGTATATTCGTTATACTGTTTAAATATTCGCTATACTCTGTCATTAATTCTACTGTGTTATTCTTTACAAACTTTCCGTCCATTACATCTATATGAAAATAGTCTGTACCTGCTGTTTCCAAATTATAGAATGTTTGAATACAATTTTCTTTCTTTACACTTAATATTGAAGTTGCTACTTCCATTTTTATCACATTCCTTTCTAAGTAAAATACTTGCTTAAAATTCTAGTTTATGTTAGATATTTTAATATTCTTTCTTTTTATTTTTTATTGTCTCATAAATTTGGCAATATCTCTCATATCTTTCTTTAGATATTTTTCCTTCTTGAATAGCATGCTTTATTCCACATTTTTCTTCTTTTATATGGCTACAATCCACATACTCACATTTATCTAAATACTTTCTAAACTCAATAAAATATTTAGCCAAATCATTCTTCTCTATTTCGAATACATCAAATGTAGAAAATCCAGGAGTATCTGCTATATATGAATTTTGATTAATTTTGTATAAATTAACCTGAGTTGTTGTATTCTTTCCTCTTTTATTTTTTTTACTAATATTTCCTTCTTCTGTTATTTGCTCTCCAATCAAATTATTTATTAAAGTAGATTTTCCTACTCCAGAATTTCCTGAAAATGCTGTTATATTATTTTCTAAGCATTCTTTTAATTCATCTATTCCGATTCCATTTTTAGCATTGGTTTTAATAACTTTATAACCTATACTTTTATAAAGATTATAAATTTCATCTATTCTCTCAGTATTCTCTAAATCAATTTTATTTAAGCAAATTATTGGATTTATGCTCATATATTCAGCATAAACTAATTGCTTATCTAGTAAAAGTAAATCTGGTTTTGGCATTTTCATTGACGCCACCAATATTATTTGTGATAAATTTGCCATTTTAGGTCTTTTAATATAATTCTTTCTTTCACAAATATTATTAATAACTCCAACGTTTTTTTCCTCATCTTGTACTTCTATAGATACTAGATCTCCAGCAACAGGACTTATTGCTTCATTTTTTATTTTTCCTCTTGCCGCGCAATCATAGATTTTATCATTTACTTCTACCTTGTATAAGTTTGAGATGTTACTTAATACTATTCCTTTTAGCATTATTTGCCTCCATTATTATCTTCTTTAAATTTTCAAAAACTTCATCATGAGAATAATACTTAGTATTAGGATTATCTATTTCTTTTTCTGCTTCTTCTAAGGCTTTCTCTATGTTTTTGCATTTTTTCATTAACTTCCATTCTCCTCTTCTTTTATTGCTATAATATCATAATTTTATTATTCCTTCAATAATATATTTTAATATTCCTATTTCTATACGCTTTCTGTTCTGTTATCTCTTTATTTGCATCTTTATTCATCTAACATTAATTTTGTTTTCTTATCTTTTAATCTTTTCAATTGTTCTTTTTCGACTTGTTTAATACTTTTCTTTGGCGTTGGTAAATTCTCTGGCATGGTGCCTCCAATATCTTTTATTGCTTTTCTTACAGTTGTTCCAACAGTATAATGAGTTTGATTAGCTTTTTCTTTGTTTTTTACATTTTCTCTTTTTAGTTTAGCTTCCGTTTGTGTAATGCGAAATAAATTAGCTGCTAGCTCTTCACTTCCCATAAAATCAAGTATTTTTTCTTTATCGTTTAAATTCTTTCTTCTATGTATATCATCAACAGTTAATCCTCCATACAATCCCATATATCCTGCATTTTGAAACTCTGCATATTCTTGATTAGTTATTACTCCAGAGTTATGTGCAACTTCTAATAACATTTGATTCCATTGCTTTATATCTCCACGAATTACTAATCTTTTATTGTCTTCATCTAATTGATTAAAATAATCTGCCACTTCTTGTCTTCGTGTTTGAATTGCAAAATATGTTTGACCTAGAGCAATAACTTCTTTTCTTGGATCTCCGTTTTGTACTATTAAATAACAAGCATATCTTGATAGTTCATAATCAATTACTTTTTTCTGTGTTGCTCCTGCTTCAACGATTTTGCTGACCTCGACAAAATCGTCTTCAATGATTCTTCCGCTATTTTTACATGCCAATTTTGATTTATCTATTACTTTTGCAAAGTTTCTCCATTGCTTGTATTCCAAAACTTCACTTAATTCTCTTGCATTCCAATATTCTGTCCCATCTTCTTTAGTTCTTTTTATTTCTTCAAAGCTTTTGTATTCTTCTGCTTTTAAGTTACTCATTACTATCATCTCCACTTTGTTATTTTTATTTCCAACATTATATCAAACATTCGTTTGCAGTGCAAGTGTTTATGAGAACAAAAGAGATTCATTGTTTAAATGAACCCCTTTCTTTATATTAATTTAATCTATATTTAATACTGGATTACCAGAATTTAAATTTAATGTTCTATCTCCACCATTTTTCACTCCGTCAATAAATACTTTAATTGTAATTGTTCCTTTTCCTGATACTGGTACAGTAATGTTTTCTACATCTTTTCTCTGTGTCTCTTTATATACAGTTTCATCATTTACTCTAACTTCTAGCTCAACTGTTGGATTAATTTCACTACCAGTCTCATCAATATCAATTTTACCACCAGTCAATGATTTTAAATTGATATTTACAGTTCCGTTTTTAATCTCTTCTATTTTATTAACAGTAAGTGTTACTTTTGTTCCCTCATCTACTGTAGTTCCTACATCTATACTTTGTCTTAATACTGTGCCATCTTCTTTTGTTGTATCTTCTTCATATACTACATCTACTTCAAAACCTAAATCAGTGAGTGTTTTCTTTGCATTTGCTTCTTTCTCACCAATTACATGTTCCATTGTAATTTGCTTTATACCTGTACTTACATATATTTTTATAGTTTCTCCAGCATTAACTTCTTCGTCAGCTTCTGGTTCTTGTCTTATTACATATCCAGATTGAACTTTGCTGCTTGCCTCTTGTATAATTTCTACTTCAAGTTCTTCTGCTTTAATCTCAGTTTCTGCCTCTTCCTGAGTTTTACCAACTACATCAGGTACTATTTTAATGTTTTCACCTTTACTTAGAACTAGCTTAACTGTTGAATTTTCTTTTACTGTATACCCTTCTAAATATGATGGATCTTGTGAAATAACTTTTCCTTCTTCTACATCTGAGTTAAACTCTTCTGTAATTTCTAATTGTAAACTTGCTTCCTCTGCTGCCGCTTCTGCTTCTTCTCTCGTCATATCTATAAAGTTAGGTAGTTGTACATCTTTTACTCTTCCAATATTTAAAATTGCTTGTGTTCCAAAGAATCCTATTACTGGAATTAATATAACAAGTAGAACTATTAATATCCATTTAGCTGCAGGATGTTTTTTAAAGAATCCTTCTTTTTTATTTTTCTTATCTTTTTCTTCATTGCCTCTAGAATCTTTTAATTCTTCTTCTGATATTGTATCTATTCTTTGTGTATATGCCATTTCATTTGAAGAAGTTTTAACAAAATCTCCATCTGGGTCTTTTAGAGCCATATTTAAGTCTTTAAGCATTTCTGTAGCTGATTGATAACGTAAATTCAAATCTTTTTCCATTGCTTTCATTATGATTTTGTTTACTGAATATGGAATTGCTGGATTTAGTTTTATTGGTTCAACTGGTTTCTCTTGCATATGTTTTAATGCAATAGATACTGGTGTATCTGCATCAAAAGGTACTCTTCCAGTTAGCATTTCATACATAACTACACCAAGTGAGTATAAATCAGATTTTGCATCTGTAAATCCACCTCTTGCATGTTCTGGAGAAAAATAATGTACTGAACCAATTGTAGTTCCAAATGCAGTTATTGTTGAATTTGAAACTGCTTTAGCTATTCCAAAGTCTGTAACCTTTGCTATTCCATCTTCTGTAATTATTATATTATGTGGCTTTATATCTCTATGTACTATATTATTTTTATGTGCTACTTCTAATGCTGATGCAATTTGAATTGCTATGTTTAAAGACCATTTCCAAGGAAGTACTCCATCTTCATCAATTATTTGCTTTAATGTTTTTCCTTGAATTAATTCCATTACGATATAATATATATTGTCTTCCATTCCTACATCATATATTGAAACAATATTTTGATGTGCTAAGCTCGCTGCTGATTGAGCTTCAGTATTAAATCTTCTTATAAATTCTTCATCTGTTGTAAATTCTTCTCTTAATACTTTAACAGCTACATATCTTCTTAAAATCTTATCTTGTGCTTTATACACAGTTGCCATTCCACCGTTGCCTATTTTCTCTAGTATTTCATACCTATTTCCTATTAATCTTCCTTCCAGGTTCATAACTAATCTTCTCCTCTTAATTTATAATAATAACAGTAATATTGTCATATCCTCCAGCCATGTTTGCTTCATTTATTAATTCGTCTGCTGCTGTATTTATATTTTTTCTTACTAGTTCATATATTCTTTTTTCTTCTACCATATTTGTTAAACCATCTGAACACATTATAAATATATCATCTTTTTCAAAGTTTCTAGCTCTTATATCTGGTTCAACATATGGAGTACAACCTAATGCTTTAGTTAGCATATTTTTCTTAGGATGAGTTTTAGCTTCCTCTCTTGTGATTTTTTTATCCTCTACTAATTGTTGTACATAACTATGGTCTTTAGTAAGTTTTCTTATAACATCTTTTCTTATTCTATAAATTCTACTATCTCCTACATGTCCAATATATGCTTTATTATTATATATTAAACAAACTTCTAAAGTAGTACCCATTCCTTCTAATTCTTGTACTTCTTTTGATTTTTCATATACCACCATATTAGCATATTCGATAGCATTTGCTAATAGTTTTAATATTTCTTCTTTTTCTTTATTTATATTATCAAAATTGCTTTGAATATATTTTTTAACAGATTCTGTCGCAAGTTTACTTGCAACTTCTCCGCCTTTATATCCGACCCATTCCATCAGCTAATATGTAAATTTGTGGTGTTTCGGTATTATCCGAGATATAGTAATAGTCTTGATTTATTTCTCTTGCTTTTCCTATATCTGTTTTAGCAAAAACCATTATATTACCCTAACCTTTCTTAGTTCATTTATTGAACTAAATTTTTTCTTCTTAATTGTCCACATGCTGCATCAATGTCAGAGCCTAATTCTCTTCTAATTGTTGCAACAATACCATTATCATTTAAGTAATCTCTAAATTTTATAATATTCTCGTTTGAGCTTTTAGTAAAACTTCCATTTTCAATTTTATTTATTGGAATTAAATTTACATGGCATAACATGCCTTTTAGTAATTTTACTAATTCTTTTGCATCTTCTAAGTTATCATTATTATCTTTTGCCAAAGCATATTCAAAAGAAATTCTTTTATTAGTTTTCTTTATATAATATTTACATGCTTCCATTAATTCTTTAATATTATATCTATTATTTATTGGCATCATTTTACTTCTTTTTTCGTCGTTTGTAGCATGTAATGATATTGATAATGTACATTGAAGTTCTTCATCTGCAAATTTATATATCATCGGTACTAACCCACTTGTAGAAATACTTATATGCCTTGCCCCTATATTTAATCCTTTTTGATTATTTAATATTTTTATTGCTTGCATAACATTGTCATAATTATCAAAAGGCTCTCCAATTCCCATGAATACTATATTTGATATTTTATCATTAATATCTTGTTCTACTGCTAGAATTTGCTCTACAATTTCACCTGAAGTCAAATTCCTAATAAATTTTATTCCAGTTGATGCACAAAATTTGCATCCCATTTTACATCCTATTTGTGAAGATACGCATACTGTTTTACCATGATGATATTGCATTAGTACTGTTTCTATAGCATTTCCATCTAACACATCAAATAAATATTTTTTCGTACCATCAGATGATTCTTGTTTTTTTAGGATATTAAAATTACACATAGTATAGTTTTGTTTTAGTTTTTCTCTTAGTTCTATAGATAAATTTGTCATTTCTTCAAATTCTTTTACTTTATCCACATATATCCATTTAAAGATTTGTTCTGCTCTATACTTTTTTTCTCCTAAAGCTTCCATTTCATTTTTAAGTTCGTCTAAATTATATTCTTTTATGTTTTTCACTTTAAACCTTCATTTCTTTATATAATTTATTTATGCCTAACTTATATCATATTTTGTATATTTTTTCAATAGGTATTGTGTATTTGTTATTATTTACAAAATATTCCAAATAATCATTGTAAAATATCGTAATCTAAAGTATAATAAATGCATCCTTTTCTTAAAGGAAATCTTTGAGAAAGGAGGTCGTATAAAATGACATCTTTTGATTTAATTTGGCGATTGATTGAGTTACTTTTGAAAGATAAAGAAACTAATTCAAGAGCCGAAGACCGCAAAGAAAACTAGTAATAGTTTGCAAGAGTGTATCGCTAGCACTCTTGTTTTATAATTTCCTATACAAAAAAAGAACTAAGTGTTCGCTATCCACTTAGTTCTGTCGCTAATCTGACATCTTTTGATTAACTTAAGCTGAATATAGTATACTATATTTTTTATTATATGTCAAATATTATTTTATATTCAAAATATTGTTGTTTACAATCTTCTCAATTCCTTCAATCTTGCTTCATACGCTGCCATAGTATCGGTCTCTAATGCAATCTTTGGCTTTTCTCCCATCATTTCTATTAGCTTCTTTGTAAATAATGGATTTAAAATTAAAATTGGTCCTATTATATATGTTCCAATAAAATTATTTTTCTTAATTCCTTCTAATTTGCTATCTTTATTTATTCCAATACCTTTTTCTACTTCTATGAAATATGAATCTGAATTATTTCCATACATCATTGTAAATTGACTTTTAAATCCAACCATTTCAATATCTTCATATTTCCCTATTAAATAACTGTTATGTCTATGCATCATATCTCTTTTGCTATATACATCAAAAATCCCTAATCCATCTATTTTTGTTCCATCTTCATTTTCTATGTATTTTCCCAATACTTCTACTGCATTTCCTGTAAATAGAAATACTACATTTTTATCAATCAATTCCTCTATTCTTTGTTTATATGGTAATAATCTATTTATAACTTTTTCTTGTGTATTTTCTGTCATTGGTCCAAGGTAAATTAAATTAACATCTTCTTCTACAAATGTAGGCACTTCATCTAATGCTGTTTCTATGAATTCTGCATCTGGTAAACACATTTTTAAATATTTCATATTATACATATCCCCAAACAGATTACAGAATTCCGGAAATAATATTTCTATTCTCATTTTTTATTTTCGTTCCTTTCCTTATTTTTTATTTTAACAGTAGTTGGCTTTTTTAGCTTTTATCTCTTCTATTACTTATCATAACTTCCACTTTCTTTTTAGCCGCTTCTTTAAGTTCCATTGAATATAAATCATGTAATATAAATACAGTTTCAATTCCATCTAATTTTAGTCCATCAATTGCAGACATTTCGTCTCTTTTGCATATCATTTTGTTTTTATCTATTCCTGCTATTTCAAGTCTAACATAATCATCTAAATATCTTGCTCCTGCAACAATAATTTGCTTTATACTATCATCATTTAAAAACTCATAATCTGTATCATATTGCCAAGCTGTATTTTCACTTCCATTTGCAGCTTCATGTAAATCATCTAAAAATAGTATTACTGCTTTATCTCCTTCATATTTTCTTACATAATCAAACACTCTTGAGCATGCAATAGGATTCATACCTTTTGATAAATGAGTTATAATTTTTATTCCATTAACGGCTTCTTCACTATATCTAGTGTCTACTATTTTTTGTTTTTTCAAAGATTCATTTATTTGATTTCTACTTAATCCTATTTGTTTCAACACTGTAATTACTGTAACAATATTATATATGTTAATTATATTATCACTTATTAAATCATACTCTTCTTCTAAATCTCCATTTTTTAATGTTAATCTCATGTTTTTTAAATCCAAATTAGTAGCTAAATAATCTATATCTGGAGATTTAAAATCACAATTAGGGCAATGTGCTTTTCCTATATGATTATATCTTACATAATCATATTCTAATTTGCTATTACACTTCGGACATACAATTATATCTCTTGCAATATTTTCACATTTATCTAAATCTGTATCTAATCTATCAATCCCAAAATATATTCTTCTATTTTCTGGTGCTATATTACTTGTAATTAAATCATCACCATTTAATATTAATGTTGTTGCTTTAGGAATATATTTCGTTAAAATTCCTGATATAAATTCTGTATGTGCATTTCTCATAAGTGAATCCCTAAATAAATTTGTACATACTAAATATGTAGGTGTTAGATATGGATAAATTTTAGGAGCACTACGTTCATCTACTTCTAAAACTGCTAAATCTTTCTTAGATTTTCCCATAAAGTTTACACCTGAAATTAAAGTAGTAGTAACCCCAGCATCTATATTAGATCCATACTTATTATCTATAAATACATAATTATTATCTTTTAATATATCTTCTATCATATTACATACAGTAGTTTTTCCGTTCGTTCCTGTTACTGCAATTATTGTTTTTGGTTTATCTATTTTTCCTATAAAATCTGGACAAATTTTAAGTGCAAATTTACCAGGGAAAAAAGTAGCATTTCTCCTAAGAAGTTTTAATAATATAGTCCCTAATTTTGCCCCCCATAAAGCTATGTAAAATCTAAAACCTTTTTTCATTTATATCTCTTCCTTTTTCTTCATTGTTTATTTCATAAAGTATTATATATTAAAAGGTTTTGTAAAGCAATAAATTAAGATGAATTTATTATTTATTTGTTACTATTTAATCGTTCTAACAACAAAATAGATTATAAAAAACTACTAGATATAAGGAAAGTGGCTTCGCCCTTTGTAGCATTTTGCTTCGTGAATATGCACGGTTTAAAGGAACTTAACTTTGTTGCACCAGAAATTTCTTACGAAATTTCCTATGCAATAAAATAATTCAAAAATTGGAATAAAACATTGAAAAAGATATGAAATAATGATAAAATTATGATAATTAAATTTTGAGGAGGAATCAATATGATTAATATTAGACCAGTATCAGATTTAAGAAATAAATATCCAGAAATAGAAGAATTAGTTCTTAAAGAAGATGAGGCTGTATATTTAACAAAAAATGGATATGGTTCAATGGTAGTAATGAGTTTAGAAAAATATTCAAAATTAATGAGTGATGCAGAATATAATGAGTATATTGAAAATGCACTAGATGAAGCTGATAGAGAAGCAGAAGATCCAAACACACAATATTATACACATGAAGAAGTATTCGGAAAAATAAGGAGGAAGATTAATGGAGAAAAAATATAAAATAAAATATCTTCCTTTATTTTACAATGATTTAGACCAAATTACTGATTATATTATGTATAAATTAAATAATGAAATAGCAGCAAATAATTTTGTTAACAAACTTGAAAATGAAATAAATAAAAGAGCATATAATCCAGATGCTTATGTAAAACATATATCGACTAAAAAAAGACAATATACCTATTACAAAATTTATATAAATAATTATATTGTATTTTATACTGTAAAAGATAATACTATGGAAGTTAGAAGAATTTTGTATTCAAGAAGAAATTTTGATAAGTTAGTTTAAAAATAAAAATTACTAGGAGTTAAGTAATGAAAGAATCAATAAAGAAAATAATACTATCATTTATTAATGCCATAATAACTCCTAATTTTGAATATAGTATCCATCCAATAATAAATAATAAAATTGAAATTATTCCTAATATTTTATATTTACTCACCTTGTTCATTCCTTCTTTTTGTGAAGTATAATTTATTATGGTATATTTATCAAGTAATATAAAAAGTACTAAGTTTTTGTTTTTTATGAAGCAAATTAATTACTTTCTAACAAATTGTAATTAACTTCTTATTTTTTCATACATTCCCAAAATAATTCAAATGCATCTTTAAAACCTTGTTCATATCCTTTTTTCATATAACTTGCCATTTTAATTTCATAATTTTCTATTAATAATTCTAAACTTTTTATAATTCCATCCTTTTTTTCAACATCTACAACATTCTTATTAATAAGCTCTTCTAATTCATCTAATGTAATATTATTTAATTTTTCTTTTAAAGTGTCATCAATTATTCCAATAGACTCTTCTCTCATACAATATATTTTTTCAATCATTTCATCTTTTTTATTAAAATTTATTTTATCCATATTCTGTCTCCTTTCATCTAGTATCAATTATCTCAACTTTTATTATTTTTATTCTTCTTTATTTAATTTATATCATATTTTACCTTGTATGTATATTTTTTTCTTACCCTTATTGTTTATTGATGTCTACAGAATTAATTATATAATACTTATAGAATTATTTAGTTAAATTTACAATTTTCGACAGATTTTTTATTTTATTAAATGTATATTATTTACATGTTGATTTTATCTTGGAGGTTTTTATGAAGAACAATTTAGAAATAGGTAGTAGAATTAGAAGTATACGTGAAAATATGAAATTGAGTAGATGTTCATTTTCTGAAAAATTAAATATCTCTGAAGTTTTTTTATCTCAAGTAGAACGTGGAGAAAAATCTATCAGTCTTAATACTTTAACGAATATTTGTAATACTACAGGTGTATCTTCTGATTATATTCTATTTGGTGATACTACTAATTCATCAACATCAAATAGGATTATAAAAATACTTGATCAATTACCTCCAGAAGCAAATAATATGATATATGACTTGGTAAGTTCTTTAAAGGACTTATATGAGCATAAATAAATTTCTAAATCTATAAAGTAGGATACCTAATTAACTAGGTATCCTACTTTATTTTAGCTTTTAAATACTTCATAAAGTAAACTTTCGATACTTGATATTCGTCTCTCAAATATTGTGTTTGTCATATCAGCAATTTCATTATACTCTAATAACTTAGAAAACTTTTGCATATTTACTTTATGATTTTTAGCTATTTCATTATGCATATTTTTTTGTTCATTTTTTATTTCGTTTAATAGTTCATTTATTTGTGTAATTAATGCTTCAAGTGTTTCTTTTTCAGATTCATTCTTAGACATATAATCACCTCATTTTCATTATGTAAATATTTTATCATTTATTAATAAATAAATCAATATTTTCGCGAAAATTTG
Source organism: uncultured Clostridium sp. (assembly GCA_946495655.1). Taxonomy (GTDB): domain Bacteria; phylum Bacillota; class Clostridia; order TANB77; family CAG-508; genus CALXVA01. The sequence continues at coordinate 10,649 of CAMMDS010000018.1, read as the reverse complement.
TTCAGATTATTTTACCTCCTCCAAGTACTATATTATTTAAATAAAATACCACAGACTGTCCTGGCGTTATTGCTCTTTGTGGTTCTTTAAATGTTACCTTTGCAATTTCATTTTCTATTTCTAATGTCGCTTTTGCAGGCTTTGATCTATATCTTACTTTTGCTTCAATTTCAAGTTCTGTGCCTAAATCCATATTTAATAAAAAATTCAACTCATTTGCTTTTAGTTCTTTGCTATATAATTCTCTTTCTGTACCAACCACAACTTCATTTTTTTCATTATCTAATCTCAGTACATATAAAGGTTCTTTGTATGATATTCCGATTCCTTTTCTTTGTCCTACGGTATAATTGGTTAATCCATTATGTTTTCCTAGAATTTCTCTGTTTTTTAAAATAATATTTCCTGTTTTTTCTGATTTATATAGTCCTTTCCCTTCTTCTTTTAAAAATTCTACATAATTATTATTTTGTATGAAACATATTTCTTGACTATCTTTCTTTTTTGCTACTTCTAATCCCTGTTCTAATGCCATCTTTCTAATTTCATCTTTATCATCAAAATCTGAAAGTGGAAACAATATATTAGGCAGTATTTCTTTATTAATACCATACAAAAAGTAAGTTTGGTCTTTATTTTCTGCTTTTGATTTTTTAAGTACATATTGATTATATTTCTCTGAAAATTCTACTTTTGCATAATGACCTGTTGCAATATATTCGCATCCATATTCTTTAGCTAATTTATAAAATGCTCCAAATTTAATAAATTTGTTACATTCAATACAAGGGTTAGGAGTTTTGCCACACATATATGTACATACAAAATTATCCACAACTTTTTCTTTAAATTCACTTTGTAAATCAACAACATGATGTTCTATTCCTAATTTTTCACATACTTTTTTTGCATCAATAATTGCTTTATTTTTTTCTTGTCCTTTTTCCCATAATTTCATAGTCAATCCTATTACTTCATAACCTTGATTTTGAAGCAAAATTGCTGAAACAGAACTATCTACTCCTCCACTCATTCCTAATAATACTTTCTTTTTCATTCTTCCTCCATTTTAAACTTTTGGGACACTCCTTTTTGTTCAAGTTTTTGAACTTTTTGGACACTCTTTTTTAATTAAAAAGCATTTCCTCAAATTCTAAAATTATTATAATATTTTCTTTGCTTCATTAATCAATTTTATATTGTTCTTTTATCTCTTCTAACGCTTTAGCCAATTGATCAGGGCAAGATGTACTTTTTATTCCACATGGAATGCCTTTTAGTCTTTTTATTACTTCATTTATATTCATTCCTTCTACTAATCTTGAAACTCCTGTTGTATTGCCTGCACATCCACCAATAATAGTTAGTTTTTTTATCATATTTCCATCAAGCTCTATTATCATTTCTCTTGAACAAACACCCTCCGGTTTATATCTGTATTCCATATATTCCCCCCTATTTTTATCTAGTTATTAAAACAAATAATCTATGTTTATTTTCATATAAATCCTTAAACAGAAGGATAGAAATTCCTTCTGTTTATACTTATGTTTATTTTTCTTTTATATCAACCTTAATATGTACATCTTCTAATTGTTTATCTGTAACAGTACTTGGAGCTCTCATAAGTAAATCTCTTGCTTTTTTGTTCTTTGGAAATGCTATTACTTCTCTTATGTTATCAGAGTCAGCAATAAGCATTACCATTCTATCAAGTCCTGGGGCTGCTCCTGCATGAGGTGGTGTACCATATTGAAATGCATTATATAATGCTCCAAATCTGCTTTCTACTTCTTTTTCACTATATCCTGCTATCTCAAAAGCTTTAACCATAAGCTCTGGATCATGATTTCTAACAGCTCCTGATGCCATCTCATATCCATTACATACTACATCATATTGATATGCCAAGATATCCAATGGATCTTTATTTTCTAATGCTTCTCTTCCGCCCTGTGGCATTGAGAATGGATTATGATTAAAATCAATCGTTCCTTCATCTGATAATTCGTACATTGGAAAATCCGTAATAAAGCAGAATTTATATACATTTTTCTCTATTAAATCTAATCTTTTACCAAGCTCTATTCTAACTTGTCCCGCTATTTTTTGTGCTGTTTTAAATTCATCTGCTATAAAGAATATTGCATCATTTACTTTTACATTATATTCTTTTTCCAAACCTTCTTTTATATCATCTGTTATGAACTTAGAAATTCCTCCTGTATATCCATTTTCTTCTACCTTTACCCAAGCCAAGCCATTTGCACCAGCTTCTTCTTTCGCAAAATCTGTCATACTATCAAAGAATTTTCTTCCTTGCTTGCTTCCCTCTGGCACAACAATTATCTTAATTGTTTTTTCTTTGAAAGCATTAAATTCAGTATTTTCAAACAATTTTGTGGCATCTTGAATAATTAATGGATTTCGTAAGTCTGGCTTATCAATTCCGTATTTTTCCATTGCTTCTCTATATGGAATTCTTCTGAATGGTGCTTCATCCACTTTCCAGTTTGTATGCTCTTTAAATACCGTTGTAAAAATTTCTTCTAAAACTTTAAACACATCTTCTTGCTCTGCAAAACTCATTTCAAAATCTAATTGATAAAACTCTCCTGGCGCTCTATCTGCTCTTGGGTCTTCATCTCTGAAGCATGGAGCAATTTGATAATATTTATCAAATCCAGAGACCATAAGAAGTTGTTTAAATTGTTGTGGTGCCTGTGGAAGTGCATAAAACTCTCCTGGATGTAATCTACTTGGTACCAAATAATCTCTTGCTCCCTCTGGTGAAGAATTTGCTAAAATTGGTGTTTGAATTTCAGTAAAACCAAGTTCATCCATTTTCCTTCTTAAAGTTTTCATTATACTCGATCTAAGTAAAATATTCTTATGTAGTTTGTCATTTCTTAAATCTAGAAATCTGTATTCTAATCTTAAATCTTCCCTAGCTTCTCCGGTTTTCTCAGAATTAACTTCAAAAGGCAAAACATTTTTGCATTTGCCTAATACATTAATTTCTTCAGCTTCTATCTCAATTTCTCCAGTTGGAATTTTTGTATTTTTATTACTTCTTTCTACTACTTTTCCTTTAACACTAATTACACATTCTGTTACTAATTCTTTAGCTTTCTCCAACAATTCTTCATTTTCAGCTATCACTATTTGTGTAATTCCAAATTGATCACGTAAATCTATAAAACTCATTGAACCCAAGTTTCTTATTTTTTGAATCCAACCAGCAATTGTTATTATTTCTCCTACATTTGATATATTTAATTCTCCACAATTATGATTTCTATACATCGTTATCATTCCTTTTAATTTTATTTGTATAAGTTTTCCTATATTTTAACATATATATTATACTGTGTTTTCTTTATTTTTGCAATACAGTTTTATTTTTCCAGAATTATTGTTACAGGTCCATCATTTAAAAGACTAACTTTCATATCCGCACCAAAAATTCCTTTTTGCACTTCTATGCCATTTTCTTTACATTTTTCACAGAAATACTCATATAATTCATTTGCCATATCAGGCTTAGCTGCATTTACAAAAGATGGTCTGTTTCCACCTGTGCAATCAGCATAAAGAGTAAATTGCGATACAATAAGTAGTTTTCCTTTCACATCTCTTATGCTTAAATTCATTTTTTCATTTTCATCTTCAAACACTCGTAAATTGCATAATTTTTTCACTAAATAGTCTGCTGTTTCTTTAGTATCAGTATGAGTAACACCCAACAATACTAAAAATCCCTTTTCTATACTTCCTACTGTCTCTCCTTCAACATCTACTTTAGCATTTTTTACTCTTTGAACTACTAATTTCATTTTTATAACATCCTCTCTTGCCTAAAAAAATTATTTAGTTCTATTCTATTTTCCAATTTTTCTTCTCACATATTCATAAATCATAATTCCTGTTGCAACAGATGCATTTAGGCTTTCAGTCTTTCCAATCATTGGTATTTTAACTTTTTCGTCAGCCATATTCTGAATTTCTTTTGATACACCATTTGCTTCATTACCTATTACAATTACTTTTTTGTTATATTCTGTATCATAAATACTGCTTTTCGTATCAAGTGAAGTTACCATTACTTTGAATCCATTTTGTTTTACTTTCTCTAGCTCATCTTTTAAATTTTCTACCTCTAAAATATTAACTCTAAAAATAGCCCCCATAGTAGAACGAACTACTTTTGGATTATATGGGTCTGCACTATTTTTAGAAAGAATAATTTGATTCAAATTTGCACTATCCACAGTTCTAAGTATTGTACCCAAGTTTCCTGGGTCTTGCAAATCATCTAAAGCTATAATTATATCCTGTGAATAATCTATACCCTTGTTAGCATTATTCTTTTCTATCACAGCAATAATTCCCTGAGGTGTTTTTACATCAGTTATTAAATCAAATACTTTTTTAGTTACATAAATCAAATTATATTTTGCAATTTCGTATAAAGTATCTTTATCTAGCTCACCATCATTAATGCATTCTTCACAAACTACAATTTGTTTTATTGTAGCTTTTTCCGCTATAGCTTCTTTTACTATTTTTATTCCTTCTATAATGTAACTATTTTCTATGTCTCTATATTTCTTCTCCTTTAATTTCCTAATATTTTTTATTATTTCATTATCTTTACTAGAAATTACTTGCATTATTTCTCCTTAATTTTATTTAAAATTATTTACTTTTTTGTTTTTTATGGTATAATATATTTATCAAGATGAGATACCACATTGAAATTGTGGTTGATATCTAAGGGTAAAAAAATCACACCTCAGTATACCACTATTCAGAGGTGTGATTTTAATTATTTAGCCATTAATATTATAACAATAATTAAGGCAATAACTGTAATTAATAAAAATACTGTTGAAACAATAAATATATGTAATAAAGCAAATAATACTTCTATCATTACGCATCACCTCCTCATCATTTGATTTGGTGATATCAATCACATTCCTCTATACTATCTCATCTATGTCCAATAGTATAGAAGATTTTCAAGATAAAGTCAATACATTTTGAACTTTTGTTTGTAAAACACTTCGACTTTTTTCGACAATCATTTTTGTTTTATCCCTATAATGACAAAAATTCTTTTATCTTTTCTATTAATTCCTCGTCTTTTATATTGCCTACTTTTAATGTTACATATGGTTCTATTCCTGCTGAGAATTTTATATCATATCCATATTTTTTTATTAGTTTATCCACTATTTCTGGATTATATTTGTTTTTATCATAATAGAAAACTAAATTATTTGAATTAGTTAGCATATTTTTCTTTTCTGCTATCTTTATTACTCCTGCTAATCTGCATAATTCTTTTATTCTAGATACTTCGATTAAATTTTCTAATTCTTTTGGCATTACTCCATATCTATCAATAATTTCGTCTATTACATTTTGTATATCTTCCTCTGTTCTACATAAAGCGATATTTTGATATACTTCGATTTTTTGGCTACTATTATCTATATAGCTATCTGGAATATAGCTTGAAATATTTATATCTATTTGTATTTCTTGCTCTTCTTCTACTTCTATACCTTGCATTTCTTTTACGACTTGGTCTAATAAATTGCAATATGTATCATATCCAACTTGTTCCATATGACCATGCTGAATTTCTCCAAGAAGGCTTCCTGCTCCTCTTATCTCCAAATCCCTCATTGCAATTTTAAAACCTGATCCGAATTCAGTAAACTCTCTAATTGCTTTTAACCTTTTATCTGCAACTTCTGAAAGTAGTTTATCCCTTTTATATGTAACATATGCATATGCTTGTTTATCACTTCTTCCAACTCTTCCTCTAATTTGGTAAAGTTGTGCTAGTCCCAGTCTATCCGCATTTTCTACAATTATGGTATTTGCATTTGGTATATCTATTCCAGATTCTAGAATTGTAGTACATACTAAAACATTTATTTCTTTATTTACAAATCGCTCCATTATATCTTCAAGTTCTCTACCAGTCATTTTTCCATGTGCGAATTCTACTTTTGCTTCTGGAACTAATTCAGATATATCTAAAGCTTTTTTTGATATGTTCTCAACAATGTTGTATAAATAAAATACTTGTCCGCTTCTCTCTAGTTCTTTTGTAATAGCTTCTTTTATTACTTCTGTATCATATTCAAGTACATATGTCTGAACTGGTCTTCTATTTTGTGGTGGTTCATATATAACAGACATATCACGAACTCCTAGAATAGACATATGAAGTGTTCTAGGAATTGGTGTAGCTGTCATTGTAAGTACATCCACACTTGTTTTTAATTTCTTTATTTTTTCTTTGTCTTTAACTCCAAATCTATGCTCTTCATCTATAATTAGTAATCCTAAATCTTTAAACTCTACATCTTCGCTAAGTAATCTATGTGTTCCGGATTACTACATCTATCTCTCCAAGCTTTAATTTTTTCACAACTTGATTTTGCTCTTTTTTAGTTCTAAATCTATTTAAAAGCTCTACATTTATAGCGAAGTTTTCCATTCTTTTCTTGAATCCTTCATATTGTTGGCTTGCTAGGACAGTAGTTGGTACTAAATATGCAACTTGTTTATGATCCATAACTGCCTTAAAAGCAGCTCTTATTGCTACCTCTGTTTTACCATAACCAACATCTCCACAAAGAAGTCTATCCATTGGTCTAGGAAGCTCCATATCTTTCTTAACTTCATCAATACATCTTAACTGATCATCTGTCTCTTGATATGGAAATTCATCTTCAAATTGTCTTTGCCAATCTGTATCTTTTGAAAAAGCATATCCTTTAATTTTCTGTCTTTTAGCATAGAGTTCTATTAAATCTTTTGCAACCTCTCTTAAATTCTTCTTTACCTTAGATTTTGTGTTGCTCCATTCTTTACTTCCTAATTTATTTAATCTTGGCGAAGTATCTCCTCCACCAATATATTTTCTTACATTATCTAAGTTATTTGTAGGAACATAAAGCATATCGTCATTTCTATACTTTATTTTGATATAGTCTTTTGTAACTCCATCTGCTTCTATTGTATTTACTCCAATAAATTCTCCTATACCATGTGTTTTATGAACTACAAAATCACCAGGTTTTAAATCAGCAAAAACAATTTTTTCACCTTGTCTAAATGTGCTACTAGTTTTCTTCTTTTTAGTAGTTCCTTCAAATGCTTCAGCCATACATATAACTACTAAATTCAAATCATAACACTCAAACCCAGTTGTCGTTGCAGGGACAGGCCTTAAAGCGACAACTTTGTCGTTTTGGGGACGGACCTTGCTTTTATTTATTGGGTTTGTAGAGCTATCTTGAGTAGAATTTATTGCATATCCAGGCACATTATCGCCAATTTTTTCATTATTTTCTATATAGCTAACATCATTTGAGATTTCATTAAATTTACCATATGTATAATCTGTTTTTATATTATTTTCTTCAAACAATTTATTAATTTTCTCTGCATTTTCTTTATTACCTGCTAAAATTATAACTTGCTTTTTATCATTTACATATTTCTTTATATCTCTTAATAGTATTTCTATTTCGCCCTTAAAGAAATTGATTTCTCTATATTTAAACTCAAATTTATTTACATTGCTACTATTATTTTCCTCTAAATAGATAGTTTGCTTATCATTATATAAATTATTCCATTCATCTTTATTAAAATCACTTACATTTGCTATTCCTTCTGGAATAAACCTTCCTTTTTCTATTAAAGATTTTAATAAATTATTATTTTCTATTAATATATTTTCTATTCTTTGGTTTACTTTTAAATTCTCATCAACAAATGCCAAAGTGTTTTTTGATAAATATTCTAAAAAGTTACCTTTTTTAGAATAAAACTCATTAAAATATTTATCTATTTTACTTATATACTCTCCATTTTGTATTGCTTCTATATCAGATTGCATATTTGAAATAGATTTATCATCTTCTGATTTCTTCAAACAATTTTCTTTTATATTATTTATTACGGGTAGGACTATACTAGAATATTCTGGTAATTCTCTATCTTCTAAATCATATTCTAGTATGTATTCATGTGCTGGAAAAATACTTATTTTATCTGTCATCTCAGTTGTTCTTTGTGATGCAATACTAAAATATCTAATAGAGTCAACTTCATCGCCCCAGAATTCTATTCTGACACCATTTTTTTCACTAAGCCCTATATCTACAATCCCGCCTCTAATGCTGAATTGTCCTCTATTCTCTACCATATCATTTCTTTCGTAGCCAAGTAAAAGCAATAATTGCTTCAAATTGTTTAGGTTTTTCTTTCCAGCAAATCCTGTACATTCAAAAAGATTACCAACACTAAATGTAAGAACATTTTTATATAAAATATCCTTTGGTAACATACTTTGCATTATAGCTTCAACTGTTGTTACCACTATTTTTAGTTGCTTTGAATATATTTTATTTAGTACTTCAATTCTTGCATAAGGTAAATCTTTGCTCTCTGAAATATAGTCATATGAAGCAATTTCTCTTTTACCAAAATATTCTACTTTATCTGTAAAATATTTTAAATCTTTAACTAAGTTTTTGGCCTGTATTTCATTGTATGTTATAACACATATTGGTCTTCTTATATTTTCACTAATAGTAGAAATTATATGTGATTTTCCCACGAATACTAACCCCGATATATTTATCGGGGTTTTTTTCATTTCTATTTCTTGCACGAGTTCTTGAAACTTTCTTGATTCTTCAAGCCTTGTTATAAGTAAGTTTTTCATAATTATTCTCATTCCTTCCTAGGCACAAATCTGGTTGGAAAAGAATTAAATTTTGACTAGGAAAACAAATTTGAAATTTATGAGGCGTACTTTGTGTACGTTGATTAAATTTCAAATGAAGTTTGACAACGTCAAAATTGTAATTATTTTTCAACCTTCACTTACCTATTTCGTGATTGAGATAATCTTATATTTTATAGCGCCAGCTGGTGCTTGTGCTTCTACAACTTGACCTTTTTTAGCACCCATCAAAGCTGCTCCTATTGGAGATTCATTTGAGATTTTATTTTGGCTTAAGTCAACTTCTGTAGAACCAACAATAGTATATGATTCCTCTTCATTAAATTCCATATCTAAAACTTTAACAGTATTTCCTACTTGAACTGTTTTTGTATCTATCTCTGACTCATCTATGATTTTAGCATATCTAAGCTTATTTTCTAATTCTGCTATTTTTGTTTCGTTGGCAGCTTGAGCATTTTTTGCTTCATCATATTCTGAATTTTCTGATAAATCTCCAAATCCTAAAGCTATTTTTATTCTTTCTGCTATTTCAGCTCTTTTTTCTGTTGTTAAATATTCTAGTTCTTTTTCTAGGTTGTCATATCCCTCTTGTGTTAATAAAACTTCTTTTTCTGAGTCCATTTTGTCTCCCTCCTTTTTGTAAAAGAAAATCGTTGTTTTTTTCAAGGCTTAACAATATACTGAATAAAAGTATATGCTAATCTCATGAAAAAATGCATTAAATAATGCATCTTTAAAACAACTTGATATATATTAAACTAATTTTCGCATTTTGTCAAGTTTTAGATTGTGAATTTTGTGTGAATGTACATTGCAATATTAATTGCACGCTTTTTTATATAATTTTAAAAATCATTTTTGTTAGTTGTTAAGCACTTTATCTGCTTCTATCATCTTTATCTTGAATGAATGATTGATATAATTTTCTTAATTGTTCATCAGTAATATTTATTACTTTTCCACCTTTAGGTTTAATCTTTTTATCACCGAATACAACCCAAATAACATTTCTAACTGTTTCTCTAGGCATATCAGCTTCTCCATCTGTAAATATTATTTTGTTTGATGCTTTTCTCGAAAAAGCTCCTACTGCTGCATTAAAATCTGTTCCTCCACCTATTGGAAAACTCATATTATCGAAATCTTCTGGTTTTTTAAGTTCTGTAAATCCGTGGAATTCTGTATTAAAACATCCCACTTTTACTTTTGAATTATCCAAAATATTTTTACATTCTCTTAAAAAATTCTTTAGCAACACTTCACTTACTGATCCACTTGTATCTAATACAATTTCTGTCTCTGGCATTGGAATTTGCTCTAGCTTATGTCTGAAATATCCATTTCTCATTCTGGCATTTTTCCTTGTATATTCCTCACCATATCTTATTGCTTGTCTTAACAACTTTCTCCAGTCAATTAATGGAATAGCTATTCCAATATCAGATAATTTTTTTCCTTCTCTTTGTATTCCGTCTCCAGCTTCGTGTGATGACTTGTTTGCTAATTCTCTACTTAATTCTTGTAATTGTTTTCTTCTTTCTATTTTATTTTGTTTAAAAGTTTCTCTTTCACCCAGCTTGGCAAATTTTGATTTTTCTTCGACTTCTCTTTTCTTTTTTTCTCCTTGTTCTTCTCCTTCTTGCCTTTCCTTTTTTTCTTTCTTTTTTGTTTGTCTTTGTTCTTGTCTTTTCTTTTCTACTTGTTGTTCTTTTTTTCTTTCTTCTATTGCTTTGTCCCATAAACTATGTGTATCATGTCCAATATCATTTTCTTCTTGCCCACTTTGAGAATTTTGACTTCCTTTACTGTCTTGTGAATCTTGCTGCTCTTGACTATCTTGGCTGTTTTGTTGTCTTTGACTACC
>CAMMDS010000017.1 GCA_946495655.1 uncultured Clostridium sp. | reverse complement strand
ACGCCAGTAAAATAAGCACAAAAAATACCACAGAATTTACGAGTTCAGAACTTGGCTGTTGGACAATGTTGCGTAAAAATATTCAATTGTTTGTTGTATAATTAAGATATGGCAGTGGAGAAAGACAATATTTTACGACTTCAATTTGATGTACATACAATTGAACATTTAGGCGTTCAAATGTATAAGACATTACCTCCTGTTTTGGCTGAATTAATATCCAATTCTTATGATGCCGATGCTTCATGCGCAACAGTTATTTTTGACGATAAGTCTGAACAAAAATCTATTATCGTCATTGATGATGGATGTGGAATGTCTTTCGATGAGTTAAATGATTACTTTTTAAAAATAGGTCGAAATAGAAGAAAACAATCTGACGCCCCAACCCCAAAGGGAAGAAAAGTAACAGGTCGCAAGGGGCTAGGAAAATTAGCTATATTTGGAATTGCCAATGAAATAGAAGTTCAAACAGTAAAACACAACCTAAAGAATGTTTTTATAATGAACCTGCAAGATATTCTTGCAACTGATAAAGAGTATAATCCACAGATTATAATTCACAATGAGGCTGTTCAAGAACAAAGTGGTACGAAAATTATATTAAGAGAAATTCAACGTAAAAGTGAATTTAATATTGAGGAATTAAAGGAAGCTATTGCCAAAAGATTCAATTTTACAGATACATCATTCTCGATCCAGTTACAAAAGGAGGGTTGTGAAACTCAAATAATAACAACTGAAACCAAGTGGGATTATATTACTTCTCAATTCCAGTGGGAATTTCCACAAGATGATACAAGTGAAAACAGCTATGCGGCTGAAAAAGGTATTACTGGCAAAATCATTTCTACTGAAAAACCTTTAAATAAACATCAAAACGGAATCTTTCTTTATGCAAGAGGTAAACTTGTTAATTCTAATGATTTTTTTGGTTTAAAGACAACAACTTCATTTGCTTATAACTATTTTACAGGATTTATTAATGTTGATTTTATTGATGATTATGATAAGGATATGGTTACAACAAATCGTGATGGTTTAACTTGGGAAAATGAAGAACTTGATTCGCTAAGAAATTGGCTTCAAAACCAATTATTCAATATTGCCAAGGAATGGAGAATCAAAAGAGAAGAACTTAAAAAAGAAGAAGTAAGTAGAACTACTGGTATAAATCTCACTGCATGGGTTAATACAATGCCACAAAAACTTCAAGATGATGTAAATTCTTTAGTAGATAAGATTGTTAAAGATGAAGAAATTGACGAAACAAGAACAAAGAATATATTAAATGAGTTGAAAAATATTGTACCAGAATATCCTTATTTCCATTGGCGGAATTTACATCCCAAGATAAGAGAAGTAGCAGCAGAGTATTATATGTGCGGAGACTATTATCACGCATTTATTGAAGCTGCAAAGAACTATAAGAATGCTGTAAGGGATAAGTCTGCTGTTAATGCACATGAGGACTTTGATATTATGATGAAGTCTTTTGGCAAAGATGATGATAAAATATTACGAGTTGTTGGAAAGTACAAATACCGTCCAAACGGTAAGCCTTTTGATAGTAAAACATTGGGTAATATAGAAGAAGCCCAAAGGTACTTATCTTCTGGAGTTGTATGTGGAGGTCGAAATGTTTTATCTCATGAGGAAATTCCCGACCTAAAAACATCTGGACTGTTCACTGAGAAAAACTGTCTTGATATGTTGAGTATCTTATCTCATCTTTATGAAAGATTGGATGATGCTGTACAAAATATATAAAATTATTTATGGATTCAAAACCTTATTGCTGAAAAATATAGCGTAAATACAATACTACACTCAAACTCTTGCTAAGTTTAAATCTGCAAATATTCTCATTCAATTATAAAATATTTCCTATTGTTTTACTATAATTCAGTTATAGCTTAAATTTCCGAAAAAGAGTTGACAAATTTTAAAATTTGCATAAAATAGTATCTTTGCCTCAAACTCAATCATAGCAAGGGTTTTGAGTTGACAAAATTGGATTTTTATGATACAATAATTAGTGTTCAGTGAAAAAAAAACATTGAATGGCATAACTAAATAGCCTTATGGCGATTTTCAGGTAATCACCAGTTGGTAGTGTTCAAAGCTACTGACCTATAAAGAGAGGCTGCTGAAAAGTAGCGTTATCAAATGGGGTTATTTTTTTGTGCCCAAATTTAGAGGATAAGAATGAAGCAAGTAAAAACATACAACTTCATAGACATAACAAAGAGAGAGTTTCAGCAGTACCAAGCGACTCCGATTACTAACGCACAGGCTATTGAAATTCAGAATAATCTCTTTGGAGTTGTGGATTTACTACTTCAATGGAGTACGAAAACAGACAGTAATATTAAGTGTGCATAGCACGCAGAAAGGAACAATATGAAATCTTACCTTAACGAATTACAGCAAAAACTGACAACAAAAGCAGTAACTTTAAACTTACCAAGTTCAATGACTAATCTTCTGAATGAATATGTATTAAGTGGAGATATTGAGATTGAACCGTTTGTGTCTAATTCATTAAACCAGTATTTATTATCAGACAAAAAACCTGACATCTATCCCATTAATCGTACAGTCGGGTTAATCATACGGCTGCCTTATTCATTACTCTTAAAATTATGGTGGAAAGCGAAAAAGAACAGTTGCACTATTTCACAGATTGTGACAGAGGCTCTGGGATTTTCTATACCTTTACTGCTTGACGAAATGCAAGCACAGGAAGATTACAGGTTAGAACTGGCACAAGGAGATAGATAAAATGAACGAACTTGCATTAACTGTTTATGTATCTTATCCAATTCCTACAAATAAGATATTTTACACACACCCTTACATACATTTTTTTACAGATTGCACTCACTCAATAATAAGGAGAACATCATGGTAAACAACAACATTCCACAGGTACTACAAGGTATTTATGAGATAGAGTCTTCATACAATAATATCTCTTGTGTATTATCTTCTTTTAACATTAAGCAGGTAATAAGACCGTATCTATTATCTGAGAATATTTCAGATGAAGATATAAATAATAGATTAGACTCTTTCTTATCTAACATCTGGCAAAGCAATATTGCTCTAAATGATGAAATAATAAGTATTGTAACTGATTACTATAACAATTACTTAGGATTTGAAGATTTTATCTTGGAAGATTTTATTAACTTCACTGTTAGAGAAGATATAAATAGGCTTGTAGAGCTAAGATATATCGGTACTAATAAAGGAAGAAAGGAAGTTCCTCTGTCAAACTCTTACAGTCACAAAAATCTTGTTTGTAACTTCAATGGAAAGGAACTTTTTAAACTACAGAAGGAACAAGGAAGAGAGCATACTCCTGATGATATATTAGAGTATTACTGTACTTTCTTCCTATTAACAATGCTTGTGATACTCTATAATATTGTATCTTCCGGCTTTTTTGTTACTGCTGAATTTGCAGTATTAGAAGAATACTCTATTGATGAAGAAGGAAATCTTACAGAGGTAACACAAGATATTAATATAGAAGAGTTTTACGAGTTGTTTCATAGATTCATTACCTTAAACATTACAACAGGATTAGAAATGTATGCAGAGTTCCAGTTGGACTGTAATGCAGGGGAATTAATAGAAGAGATAAAGCAGTTAACACCTGTAAATAAAATGGAATTAGTCATAGGAGTAAATGATGAGAAAGAAGCTATTACAATAAAAGTGAAAAATAGTTTCCTTCTTAATGACGGATTTAAGAAAGAAGGATATTTTAAAACAAGCCAAGAATACGATAAAGTCCTTGATAATAAATCCAAGTCAATCTTTAGAATTACACGAGGTTCTAATCCTTGCAGTATCTTATTTACAGCAAAGATAACCGGCATGAGAACCATAAGCCGGCTATTAAGCACAAATGCTGCCCCCACAAAGAAAATATATATTTGGACTATGTTTAGCAGTGGTGCAATTGGTGTAGCACATATCCTTAGTTTCTTCTTCCGTTCAATTGTAAACCACTGTGAGAATACAGAATTGATTAATAAATCCTACTACACAGCCTTTGACAAATTTATACAAAGTTACACACCTGAACAACGTTCAGTACCATTAAAAACAGCTTTGGTCTTTCTCCTTGCAAGAAAATCAAGTGAAGAACGTAAGATTATTATTGACAAATACCTAGATGAGAAGAAATGTTCGAAGCAGCGAACAGAGCTAAGAAAAGTGCTAAAAGCATTTGATACCCTTATTAAAGAAGATATTAAATACGGAAAAATTATAGATAGATTCATTAAAACATTGGAGAAATATTATGCATGGTAACTTATTAATTGATAAACTCGGATTTTATGCGCCTATTCCGGAGTTGAAGGATTTAGGTGCTGATGTTGATTTTCAATTAAATCAAATGAATAAATGTATGGGAAAAAATTTTCCACAGAATGCTTACACTATAAAAACAAGCAGGCAGAAGCTAAGCCTATGCTTTACTCCTACCAGATATCTAAAGAATGATGAAAAATATACCGATACAAATTTAGAAATGCCTACAGAAGATGAATTGTACGAACTTTTTATAGAATTAGGCTTGTACAACCTAGATGATAATTTAATTGATAAATACAGGGTATCTGTTCTTCACTTAACAAAGAATAATTATATGGAAAATTCCTCAATAGATTATATAAACTTCCTTGCAAATAGAATGTATAAGAAGAAATTTAAGGCTCTTCTTCATCATTCCAGTGAAACAAATAAAACCTTATACGTAACAACATTAGCCAAACACTTTACTGAAAAAGATAAGGTAGGGGATAGACAGTACCTATTCTATGATAAAGCTCAAGAATTGCAAGATAAGGCAAATATTAGAGAAATTGTATTAAGACAAGGATTGAGTGAAGAAGAACAGGCTCTTATCTCTTCTGAGGCTTACAATACTGAAACAAAGACACTTTACCTTGATAAAGTTAATATACTAAGGTGTGAATTGCAATACAGATATAAGCCGAAATTGCAGAATATCTCTAACTTTCTCACAGGCAAAAAGGGTAAAGACGGATTGAAGCTGAAAACTTTGCTAGATTTACTTAAAGAGAGAAAACTATATGAAACTCTTGAGAGATATTACATAAATGCCTTGCAAGAAGTAATATTTTATCAAGAACCAGTTATAAGCGGTGATGTTAGGCTGAATAACTATGAACAAATGTTTGCAGACCTGACAAAGGAAAACCCATTACCGCCTTCATTAATGAAGATATTTAAAGATAATGGCTTCGGCAATTCTTTTTCTAACCTGCTTAAAAAAGTACACTCTTCTTATACAAGCCCTCTTTACATTGAACTATATAACAAGCTAGGTATCGCTGAAACCGTTGCAGTTTTTGCATAAAAGCGCCCATGTGTTAAAAATGGGTATAACTTTATTACCATGCAAGGTAATAAAATCGCTTCAAGGGCTTCCTAGTGGGCTTAGAATGAGGATTTCTGTTTGTGATAGAATAAAGATAAGGAGTTGACATGAAAAAGACTGAAAAAGACATTAAGACATCCATTAAACTGTTTGAAGATTATAAAGTTAGGACATCGTGGGATAGAGAGAAAGAAACTTGGTATTTCTCTGTTGTTGATATTGTCGGTATATTGTCAGATAGTAAAAATCCTAATAATTATTGGAAAGTGCTAAAAAACAGACTACGCAAGGAAGGTAGTCAGTTGGTTACAAGTTGTAACCAACTGAAAATGCAATCTTCTGACGGGAAGTATTATAAAACCGATGTTCTTGATACAGAAGGTGTTTTGCGTTTAGTTCAGTCTATACCAAGCCCTAAAGCTGAACCTTTTAAACTATGGTTAGCAAAAGTCGGCAGAGAAAGACTTGATGAAATTCAAGACCCAGAAATTGCGATTAACAGAGCATTACAATATTACTTAGCTAAGGGATATTCTCCGGAATGGGTAAACCAACGCTTAAAATCCATTGAAATCAGAAAAGCATTAACTGATGAATGGAAAAGAAGCGGTGTTGCAGATAATCAATACGGCATTCTTACGGATATATTAACGCAGGAATGGTCTGGCATGAAAACTCGGGAGTATAAGGATTTTAAAGGCTTAAAGAAGGAAAGTCTAAGAGATAATATGTCTAACATGGAACTTGTTTTAAATATGTTAGCGGAAGTTTCAACAACTGAAATTTCTAAAGAAAAGAACCCGAAAACGTTAGAAGAGAATAAATCTGTAGCAAAACAGGGCGGAAGCGTTGCTAAAGAAGCACGAAAACAAATTGAATTACAGACAGGAAAACCTGTTATTACTGATGACAACTTTTTGCCAAAGAGCAGAAAACCAAGGCAGGTAGAGAATAAGCAATGAGAAAAGTCATACAAATAGCACTTGGCATTCTATTAGCAATAATCTTAATTCCAGTTCTCGGATTTTTGGGAGAGTTGCTATTGCTTGCTTTTCTAAATATCGGTGCAATGCTTACGCATTAATACTATCTTGCTTATATAACCTGTGTTTACTTACATTCTATCTTGCAACGAAACGATTTTAATGTTGCAGGAAGGAATGTAGATGAATAAGAAAGCTGAACCGATAAAGAACAGAAAAGATATTGAGAAGATTGAACAATACTTGAAATTACATAACAAAAGAGATTATGTAATATGGGTACTTGGAATGAACTCCGGTTTACGAGTTTCGGATATTGTAGGGTTAAATGTTTCGGATGTTGTTAATAAAACCCATATTACAATCGTTGAGAAAAAGACCCAAAAATTGAAAAGTTTTTACATTAACGACAAGCTGAAACGAGTTTTGAAAGATTTTATAAAGGGTAAAAACCTTGAAGAGCCTTTATTTCTCGGCAAACAAGGTAAGAGATTAGACAGATCACAGGTCTACAGGTTCATTGTCAGAGCCTGTAAAGAAAACGGAATAACCGCCCACGTTTCAACTCATACGATGCGAAAATCTTTCGGTTATCATCACTATCAGAAATTTAAAGACCCTATTGTGTTGCAGAAAATATTTAATCATTCAAGTCAGAGAATAACTCTCATGTACATTGGGGTTGAACAGGACGAAATAGATTTCAGTTACAAAAATTTTGAACTCTAAAAGTTCTTAATACTTAAACTGTCCCAGAATGTAGTGCAACATTTTGTACCATATTGATACAATTTACCCTATGATAGCAAATATACGCAAAACACAGGCTTTTGTCAAACCGTAAACAGCCTTCATTTTGTTGCAATTTAATAATATTTCTCTGTTTTTTATATGCTAGGACTCTTTTATATCAGTCATTTTCAGAGTTTGCCCCAATATGGTACAAAATGGGGCAAAATTAAGAAAGGAATTATAGAGTATGAATGAACAAACACCTTATGGAATTGAAGAACAAGATATTAAGTTTGATGTTATCGAATTTGCAGAAAATCCAGAGCCGAGGTGTCCTTGTATATTGTTGTTAGATTGTTCAGGTTCTATGAATGGTGCGCCTATACAGGAGTTAAATAATGGATTAAGAACATTTCAACAGCAACTTAGCAATGATGACTTAGCGTCAAAACGTGTTGAGGTCACTGTATTAACATTTGATACCGATGTCAGAGTAATAAATGAATTTGAAGTTGCA
This sequence comes from uncultured Clostridium sp., assembly GCA_946495655.1. Taxonomy (GTDB): domain Bacteria; phylum Bacillota; class Clostridia; order TANB77; family CAG-508; genus CALXVA01. Next base: position 21,520 of record CAMMDS010000017.1, on the reverse strand, counting down.
GAAAATTTTGAGCCTAAAGAATTAATAGCAGGTGGTCTGACAAGTATGGGTAGAGCCATTGAACGTGCTATAAATATGCTAGAACAAAGAAAAGCTGTTTATAAAGCTAATGGAATTTCATATTACAGACCTTGGATATTCTTATTAACAGATGGTGAACCTACTGATGATTATTTTAATGCAATGAATGCTGTTCATGAGGGGGAGAAGAAAAAGCAATTTGCATTTTTTGCAGTAGGTATTCAAGGTGCTAATATGGAAATTTTAAAACAGATTTCCGTAAGAGAGCCATTGCCGTTAAAAGGATTAAACTTTACATCCTTGTTCCAATGGTTATCAAACTCTATGTCATCTGTTTCAAGGTCATCACTGGATGCTGAAGTTGCATTAGAATCTCCAAATGGATGGGCTAAGATATAATGAATTGGAAATATTTATGTTCATCGGTTAGAGGTACCTCTCATGAGTCAATGGACTTACCAAAACAAGATAATTATAGAATTATTGAGTTGTTGGTAAATGATAAAAATTATCTTATTTCTGCTGTAGCTGATGGGGCAGGAAGTGCGAAATATTCAGATTTATCATCGGATTTTATTTGTAAGTTATTCCTTAAGAAGACAAAACAGTGGCTTAAATCTAACAATAGCCTTGAAGATTTAACTAGAGAGATAATTGTAGATTGGTTTACTAGATTCCGGTCAGTTCTTGAAAGGGCTGTCAAAATATACAGACTAAATTCAACAAGAGATTTTGCAACGACATTGTTGTTTTCTGTATTAAGTGAGGATTGTAATATTTTTGTTCAAATAGGTGATGGTATTATTGCAATAAACAATGATAGTGCTTTAGAATGTGTCTTTTTACCACAAAATGGAGAATTTATTAACACCACTCACTTTGCAACTGAAGCTATTGCAACAAGTATTTTTATGTTTAAGACAACAAAAGAACCTGTAAAGTATTTAATAATGCATACAGACGGCATTGAGCATATTGCATTTAACTTTGCTGAACAAAAGCCTTTTTTACCATTTTTCACCCCATTTCTTAAAGCTTTAAACAATAGTACAAATACCGGACACATAGAAACTTTATCAAAGCAATTAAGTATTTTCCTTCAATCTGACAGAGTAAACAAAAGAACAGATGATGATAAGACCTTATTAGTAATTCTTACCTGTGGGGAATTAAAGGGGGCTTATCAAAATGAATAGCAACGAGTATGTAGATAAAGCAATATACTTGCTGAATAATACATTATACACAGAAGCCTTAAGAGAATGTTCAAAAGCTATTGAATTAGACCCTAATAATGCGGAAGCTTATGAGATAAAAGGAATAGCTTATTATTCAGTTGAAGAGATTAATAAAGCCTTGGATTGTTTTAATAAAGCAATATCTCTAAACGGTAAAAGCTCCAGAGCATTTTGTTACAGAGGAATTTGTTATAGTACATCGTTGAAGGCAACATTGAAAGATATAATTTCCTTTAATAAGCCTTCTTCTTTTACTCTCAAATGTTTTGACTTAGATAAATCAGTGATTGAAGCATTTACTCATTGTATTAATGACGAAACAATGGCAATACAACTTGATAGTGATAATTTACAAGCATATCAAGCGAGGGGTATTGCTTATTTTTGGTTAGAGAAATATGAATATGCATTAATTGATTTAAACAAAGTTATTAATCTTTGCCCTAATAATGATGGATTTGAAACAAGAGCCCAAATTCACTTCTTGTTCAATAATTACAACGAAGCCATAAATGATATAAATTATGTCATTAAAAATAATCCTGAGAATCCCATAGCTTATGATGTCCGTGGGCGTTCTTATTACTTACAAAAGGAATATGATAAATCTGTAGCCGATTTATCAAAAGCAATTCAGTTAAATCCTAGTAATGATATGGCATATTATTATCGAGGCTGTTCTTATTATTTCAAAGACTGTTACAACGAAGCAATAACGGATTTTGAAAAATGCATAAAGTACAATCCCGCTAATTACAGTGCTTATGATTATAAAGCTCGTTGTCATTGGTTTAAAAAAGAGTTTTTGCAAGCAGTACAAGATGAAACAATTTCTATATCAATAAATCCAAATAATGGCAGTGCCTACGATTTTCGTGGTCGGGCATTTTATTTCTTAAAGGATTATAATAATGCAATTTCAGATACAAGTAAAGCTATTGCATTAGGTATCAATAACTATAGTGTTTTTGACTGTAGAGGTCGTTCTTACTTTTATATGAAACAGTATAAAAAAGCGATTGATGATTTCAAAACTGCTCTTCAAAGAAAACCTAATAATAGAGAACTTACTGAATTTCTTAAAACAGTTTACGCAGAAATGCAAGCAGAAGGATTGGTGAAATAATATGACAACTTCTGCACGAAAATATCAAGACGACTTAGGTAATACTGTTATTTTAGGACAAGAACTTGCCAGAGGGGGAGAGGGAATTGTTTGTCTTTTAGAAGGTAGACCTGATATAGTAGCTAAACTGTATTTAGATAAAGCATTAAAGAAACACGATAAAGCTAATAAAATTATTGCAATGTGTAAATTATTTGATAAAAATATTGCCAAATTTTCTGCACTGCCTCAAAGAGTCCTATATGACAATAGAGGGAGAGTCGCAGGTTTTCTTATGGAAAAGATTAACGGATTTGAAGAAATACATAAGCTTTATAATATATCTAACAAAAGAAAATACTTTAGTTTTGCTGACTGGGGATTTATGGTACACGCTGCTAAAAATTTAGCCTGTGCTATTGAAACCTTACATAGTAAGAATATTGTTATTGGTGATATAAATCAAGGGAACATTTTAGTTGATAATCAAGCAATGATTAAACTTATTGATTGCGATTCATATCAAGTCGAATATAATGGCAAGTGTTATTTATGTGAAGTTGGTGTTCCTGAATATACTTCGCCGGAACTTCAAGGACAATCTTTTGCAGGGATTCATAGAACAAAAAATCATGATGCATTTGGTTTAGCAGTCATGATATTTAAAATTATAATGTTTGGAAAACATCCATATAGTGGAGTCGGTGCACCATCCGAAATAGAAAATGCTATTCAACAGGGCTACTATAGTTTTGCTTCTGGAGCATTACAACCACCCCCTGGTTCAGCTCAAAGTTATTATTCTCAAATTTTTTCTACATTAAACAATGATATTAAAGATATGTTTGAACGAGCTTTTAGTTCCCAAAGCAATATTCGACGTCCTACGGCACAAGAATGGATAACAGAACTTGATAAATTAGAAAAAGAATTAATAACTTGTCCGAAAAAGCACAAATATATTGGTAATAGTAAGAATTGTATTTGGTGTATGCTTGAAAAACAACGTTTTGCCCCTTTTGAAAATAAATCACCTAAGCCAAGTTTTAATCCCATTCCAACTCCGGCGCAAACACCTTATAGGCAACAGCAATATAATACCTCCAATAATTTTTCTTCAACCAACATAATAATGTTTTTAAAGCAGCATATACAAGCGGTTGTCGGGGTTATCTTTGTTGTATTGATAATTGCAATTTTAGCGAATCTTGATGAACAATCATCAACAACATATACTCCTAATATTACCACGGAACAAGAACAACAAACTTATACACATCAAGATAAAGCATATACCGCAACTTCACAAAATCCCACTTCTGAAACAAAGCCTAAAGAAGTAAGCGAGGTAAGCAACACTGTAAAGAGCAAGAATATTGATGAATTTAAAAGCCTTTTCTTAAAAACCGTACAAAACAACTGGAAACAAGACCCTAACCAAGGTGAAATTGCTATAGAAGTAACATTAAATAAAAATGGTTCTATTGCTAGTATTGAATCACTCGATGAAATAAGTACCAACCCTGAACATCCTGACTACAATTTCATACGTGCTAAGAATGCAATCAAAAAAAATGTTTCATGGGGTAGTTTACCAAGTAATTATTCCCCTAATTCTTTAACTTTACAATTACAATTTTCTTTGAACAAGGTAGAAATTATTAATAATCCACGACGTACAAATTATTCAGTTACCAAAGGTGTGGAAAAACAGGAAAATACTCCTAATGTACAGAATAATACCGGTTCAAAGGTTCAAACGGCAAAACGAGAAGTACCTAGAAGTACCAAAACTGATTTACAGAAGTCGCAGGATTGGTTCTTTGAATAGAGGGAAGGTGTATGAGAATTAAAATAAAGATATTTATAACCGTTTTAATAATTTCTGTTATCAGCTTGATGAATAAAGCTATAGCTGCGAATTGGATGCCTGTAAAGGCTGATAATGGCAGAGTAGCAGAAATCAATATTAGCAGTTTCAAGAAAAATGGTAGTTTGATTGAATATGAGATTAAACAAAACAGGCTTGATGATGAAATAATTTACAAAATGATTACGGATTATGACAGTAAATCAACTGCCATTTTAAACATGTCAATATACAACGATGGTAAACAAGTTGGTTTTGAGGATTTTTCTAAACACATTAAATATAACCGAATTAAAGAAGGAACGCTAAACGATTCAGTATATCAAGTTTTACTATTAGCAAAAGAAGCTCCGGCACTTAGTATTGACTCCAAAGTCTGGGATAAATATTTTAATAAATACCAAAGCAAGCTGCAAAGGAATTGGCACCCAAATACAATGCAGTGCAGTCATTATCCGAAAGAAAGGGCAGTTGCTTATGTAACACTTGTTATTGATAAAGATGGAAATATTGTTTACAAAGATTATCAGAATATTACAAACACAGCCTCCAAATATAACAATTTCAATGAAAGACTGGAAAAAGAGATTGAAAAAGCTTTTAATAAAATTCCTGAATTTCAACCACTTCCAAAGGAATATAAAGGGGATAAAATCATAGTAATTATGAAGTTTGAATATTCCTATAAAGGTGACGCAAAGAAACAATCAATCAGTTTTAATAATACTGGTATAGGTTATTTAGAATGTGGAAAGAACTACTCGACATTATCAGCCCTCGGACAATTGATAATTTTCCCCCTGAAAATACCTTACTACATATTTGTTGAACCATTTATTAAATAATAAGGATTGTTAAAATGGAAGTATTACTCTTAATAGTTATTGTAGCATTCATTATAACACTTTTATTCATTAGAAATAAACGACTTGAATTTGTTATAAATAACAGCCAGTGCTTAAAACTCATAAAAAGCTGCAACCAGAAACAATGTTTCAGAGATATACAAGAAGCAATATGTTATTATAAACAATGCAACTCTAAGAAACAACTGGACAATTTTAATGTAAATTCTTACATGTTATCGCTCATAGAAGATAACCCCAAATATTTTACAAAATTGCTTGAAGATATTAAGTATAATCAAATTAATTTTACAAGGTATGAAGCCGAATATAACCGCCTTCTTATGCCAACACCGTACGATTATGAAAAGTTAACACGAAATTCTATTGTTACCGCAAAAGATTTTAGAAAAATTGAGTATAAAGAGTGCGAAAAGATTAAATTAAAACCTGTTTGTAGTATTTTAGTTAAAGTTAATGCAAGATATGTTAGTCCGCAAGGCAGAAATTCTTATACAAGAACTTTTACATTTAAAACCGGTGATATAGTAAGTTTTTTTAACGATTATACTAATGCACAGAAATACAAGCAATCAAAACAATACCAACGCTCTTTAATGACAGACAAATTAAGATATAAGATTATGAAGCGAGATAATTTCAGGTGTGTAATATGCGGTGCTTCCCAAAAGGACGGAGTAAAATTACATGTCGACCATATTATACCAGTTTCAAAAGGTGGTAAAACTATTGAGTCGAATTTAAGAACATTATGTGATAGATGTAATTTAGGTAAAGGTGCTTCTTATGACCCTAATGGAGTTAATTAGTAAATATCAATGGTACTTTGATAAATAATCCTGTTTTATTTATGCTAATATTCTCGTATATATCATTACATATTGGTGGATAATGAAAGCAGACACTATACAAACAGTTGATAATAAATTACACGATTTAAAACGTTTTAAAATAAGGCTCAGATATTTAATTATTAAATTGATAAAGTCACAAGAAATATTCCCTAAGCGGGTAATTAGTAATATTAAAAATTTGAAAAGAACCGAAGATGGAGCTTGGATAGATAATGGAAAAACAACAAATCCTGTAGAAGAATTAGAAATTTGGAGTATTCAGGTAATACCGTCAATTCTGAAAAGAATATCTGACCAAGATAGAAAGTTATACAAACCGTATCTACAAGATATTATTTTTTCAATCTTAAGAAAAGATAATAAATTATTCTTGAAAACTTTAGATGAACATAAACGAGTTTTGTTGAAACAACAGTTATACAATATAAGGATTTATAATACTATTGGATGCAGCTTATTTTCGTCAAAATTTAGAGTGATAGTTCAAAATAAAGATAGTATTCCAATAGAAATTTCTTTTATACCAACAACAACAAAAGATTTAGTACATATTCAATATGAGGACATCTACAATTCTTATAGACCTATATTAGCTGACATTATGTATTATGGCTTGAAAATTCAGTTTAAAATTCCTCAATGTATAAGAAAACAAGTAATTAAATTAGATGGAAAAGAATTTCCTATCGATTCTGATGAAACCGAAAAACTTTTTACCCCTGAATGTTGTGTCGCCATAAGGATTTTAAAATTATTTAAACCCTCTTCGTTATCTTATTTTTCATGGGAATACAAAACAGAGGGTAAACCCTGTATTTCTCCATCAGGGGCTATCCCACAAAATATTACTGCATTTTCGTCCACAATTACACAAACTGATTCAAAAATATTACAAAGAGATTACAAATTCTTTTATAATAAATTATTAAGATACAATACAATCAATTATAATAGAGAAAAACAAGTAATAACACCGGTGTTTGTTGCATTGGAAAAATATGAAGAAGCATTAAAAATACCGGCTATTGAATTTGAAAAAACTCTTACCTATATAATTATGGGATTAGAAGCAATATATACAGCAAAAAATGATGACTTAGCATATGCCTTACGTATGAGAATTACAACCTTACTAAACTTAGTTAATTTAAAAGATGAAAAAACCTTAGATATAATAAAATTAGCATACAGTATCAGATGTGATTATGCACATGGGGCAACGAATCGTGAAAGTTTAACTAGAAAACTATTAAAATATTTTAATACCAAAAGAGCTAAGTATGATTGTTTAATCTATTTTTTGAATATACTCAGGCTTTCCATAGTTACTGCAATAATCCTTGACGTAGGAAAGAATATTTCTGCGAAAGAAAATGATATTAACATATTTCATAAGTCACTAGATGAAATAATGACAGGGGATAAAAGTACAGCTAATGATATAAAATCAAAACTTTCTAAGTTCAGAGCTTGGTTTTATATGTAAGAATACATCTATGAAAAGTGTACTTTTCGTGGACTGTTTTTATTCTGCTTAAATCATTAATTTTTCGTAAGGTATTTTCTGCAAAGAAGGTACATGAAACGCACTTAACTTTTTATAGACTCTGCGTATTTGTAAAATGTACTCTTTGCAATATTGCACATACTCATAACATCCTTAACCTTAATCAATCCATTTTTATAGAGTTCATACGCTCTAATAAAATCTTTCGGGATTTCAGCTTTAGGACGACCAAACTTAACCCCTCTTTGTTTAGCGGATGCAATGCCTTCTGATTGCCTTGTTTTAATGTTCATTCTTTCACGCTCTGCCACATAACCAAGCAATTTAAGGATAATATCTGTAATCAATCTTCCCGTAAGCCCATTCTGATTATCTCTAGTGTTTAAAACCGGCATATCCAAGACTTGAATGTCTACACCCATATTAATAAGGGCTTCCCATTCATTGCATATCTGTTTATAATTTCTTCCAAATCTATCAATACTATGAACTATAACAAGGTCTCCGGCTCTTAATTTAGCCTTCATCTGTTGATACTTTTCACGACCGACAAAGTTTTTACCTGAAGCCTTTTCAATTATAATTTCATCAACTTTTAATCCTCTAAGGCTGTCTAGTTGCCTATCTTCCTTCTGTTCTCTTGTTGAAACTCTTATATATGCAAATACTTTACCCATAGTCAATTTACCTTCTTTTACAGACATTCAAGTGATACCTTGATGTTATAGATATTCTGTTCCAATGTATCTACCAACGCTAATATGCCGGTAAATTTTCGTTGATTGTCTTTGCCAATTCCTTCTAACTTCCAAATAGTATCCCTTAATATTACTATCAACCCATAAGTTGTTTCGGTAAGTTCATTTATTTCATGTTCTTCCATTTTTACCTCTCAGCCTTCTTTGTTAACCGTGTAGGGACAATCCCTACACGATTGAAAACTTTTTGTAAGTTGATTGTTTTATAAAAGCGTTATAAAGTTCCAAGTATTTCTTCTTAAATGCGGAAGTGTTGAAGTTATTTCTTACAACTTCTGAAAGCCTGATTGTAAATGTACCGGCTTGAAGTTCTGATAATTGCTCTTTTTCCATAAGCTCTTTAATCTGATTAACTTTCTCTTCCTTCATTTGAGAAAGCTCTGCAATTTTTTCTTCCCAAGTCTTGATGATTTTAACTTCTTCTTCTAAGTTTAAATTTGTTACGATTACTTTTGCCATGTTTGTGTCTCCTTTCGTTGTACTGTCTACATTTTCATGATGTCATGATATAGTGACATTGTCAATATGATACAGCTTATCTTGACACAAAATGTTACAATATAGTGACAGAATGATTAAATAATGTTATTCTGTAAGTATGGAAAAGAGTAAGAAAATCACGCAATCGGCTAAATATCAAGTTCCTGATGAACTTAAAGAACGTGCAAGCAATTTTATAAAAGATTTTATGAAAGCTAAAAATGTTAATGCTTCAAGGCTAGCTCAAATGTTAAAAGAGTTAGACTCTAATCGTTCAGACTCTCGAACTAATATATTAAATAAACTTGCAAGGGCTTCTTTTCAACTCACAGAAGTTATGCAAATACTTGACCTGTTTGACTGTGAATTAAAGATTGTGCCTAAAAACTCGATAGAGGGTCATGCAAATAGCCCTCAAAAGCCTTAAATAAGGGAGATACGCCGGAATAGCCTTTTACAGGAGTTTTGCACCATCCTGTTTTTTAAGGTGTTAATTTATCCATTTTATAATCGTTTCGCCTTCATATCCCTTAATCCATACAAACCAAACATAGGCAATTGCACTGCTGTTATAAGTTTTAAAATCCCCATTCTTAGCGCAATTAATACGACTGCTTGATATATAAATAGTTTTAGGCGGATATAAGGTAAAAAGTTTCTTCCTGCTCTGACTTTCTAAGAACAGAACTTTTAAGAACATACAAACCTTTCTGCCTTCATCTACTTTACTTAATGCGTGTTCGACAAATTCTTGAGCGTACTTGTAAGGCGGATTAGTAACAATATCACCGTTATGATATGGCTCATCATTGGATAAGAAATCTTCTATACTTCCATAACCTCTATCTATAAGGTCTGTGGCTTTATATAGCTTTCCTGCTTCATCAAATACTTTTGCTAAATGCCCTTCACCGCAAGCGCACTCCCAGATGTTACTTAAATCCGGTTCAACTTCTAACAGTAACCTGCCTGCAATGGGGTCAGTTGCATAATAGTCGTTACTTTCTCTTACTCCTTTTGCGTGATTCGTTGCACCTAGATTAATAAATGTACTCTCTTTCATGTATTCTCCTCTGAAATATTCATGAAAGAATTTAGCCTGCTAACCTCTCTACAACTGGCTGGACACATTCTATATTGCCAAGCACCAAGGTAGTTTGGCAATATAAGGGGATTTTATTATGTCCTTATGTAGAAAGATATTTTCTATCAGTAATTTTTGACGGTATGATACAGAGTTCCGACCATTTCTGAAAAATTGATGCTATAATTAACCTATGGAACAAAGAATTAAAGCTGTAATCTATGCTCGTGTAAGTTCAGAAGAACAAAAGAAAGAAGGTTTTTCAATCCCTGCTCAACTTGATTTGTTGCGTTCATTTGCTAAACAACATAACATTGATGTTGTAAGGGAATTTGAAGAAGCTGAAACTGCTAAACAAGCAGGACGACATCAGTTTAACGAAATGTTGAAATTCCTAAAAAAGAGTAAAGATGTAAAAACTGTTCTTTGTGAAAAAACAGACCGTTTATACAGAAACTTTAAAGATTATGTAGATTTAGATGTTGATACAACCGGTTATACGGTTTATCTGGTTAAGGAAGGTGTTGTATTAAGCCCTTCATCGACTTCACATGAAAAACTTGTTCATGGTTTAAAGGTTTTACTAGCCAAAAACTTTATTGATAACCTTAGAGAAGAAACGCAAAAAGGTCGACTAAAGAAAGCAAGTCAAGGTTATTTTATCGGTCAAGTTCCTTATGGATATAAGAAATTAGACCCTCGGACAACTGTTATAGATGAAGAAAAAGCACCTTTTGTAAGGCGTGCTTTTGCATTGTATGCAACAGGAATATCTTTAGAAAAAGTGAAAGAGCAGTTGCATGAAGAAGGGTTTATTTATCAATCTGCACACAAAAAGATTTCTAAGGGGCAACTTGGTAAAATGCTTCAAAATATCAATTATTTAGGAGTATTAAAGTTCAGGGATGTTATTTATGCAGGGCAACATCCACCTATCATATCCCAAGAGTTATTTGATAAGGCACAATTATCATTTAAAAAGGACAACAAACCTTTATACAGGGATGACCATAATTTTGCACTTGCCGGCATGATGACCTGTGCAAAATGCGGTTGTGCTATTACTGCTGAAATTAAGAAGGGGAAATATGTATATTACCATTGTACAGGCGGTAAGGGGAAATGTGAACAGAAGAAAATTTACATTAATGAACTTGATTTAATGCCACAGTTTGATGAAGCTGTTAAAGCCGTAAGCCTTGCACAAAAACACATTGATTACATTAAACAAGGATTAAAAGAGAGTTTAGCCGACAAAAAAGAATTCTCTGAACAAATGCGCAGCAATCTTAAAGCAGAAGAAAGCAGGATAAGACATAGGCTTGATAAAATTACTAATGAGTATTATGACGATTTAGTAGACGCTAAGTTTTATAATGAAAAACGTGCCCAATGGAATAAAGATTTAGATGAAATCATGATAAAACTTGAAGCTCTGCATAATGCTGAGAAAAAATATTATGAAGAAGGGGTTAGAATTATAGAAACGCTGAAAAACGCTTATATCCTGTATAAACAGCAAGCTCCTGCCGAACAGAGAAAATTATTAAATTACTTACTATCGAACTGCAAGTTAGAAGGCAGAAAGGTAAGCTATGACTATAACTTACCTTTCTCATACTTTATAAATTTTGACTCTTGTCGCAAAAAATACCCCGGATGCGATTCGAACGCATGACCTACTGCTTAGAAGTTGTATAACGCAGTATTCTCACTATTTTTCAAGATTTATCAGAATTTATCTTTGTTTATTGGAGTGCTTGAATATGAGACTAATTTTATTCTCACAATTTATCACTATTAAGATTTACTTATCAGAATTTTTGCAACTATTTTGCAACTTGGAGTAAATGTATTGGAATAGATTTATAACTATCTACTTAAAATAACAACGAAGGAAAGATTGAAAATTGAAGAATTGCGATTTTACATAAGGGCGAGGGAGGGGTAAATCCCCTATTTAGCCTCTTTTAATCGGAGCCACGGAAAAATTTCGTATTTTTGAGGAAAATAAGAATCTAGTTACTTTTTCTATAAATTAATTTGCATTGTTCTAACTCTCTAACCAATTCTTTAATATTTTCAGCCGTTGTATTTTCAGTATCAAAAACTAATCCTAAAACATATTTAGGTTCATTTTTTCCATATTCCCCAACATCAATAATTCCAAACTTAATATTTTTATCTAAATAATTATACAGATTTAAACTATCTTTATTACAAGTAAATTTGTCAATACATTGTGATATTAAAGATGAAATTTCAATCTTTCTGTTTAGGCAGTCATATTCTATATTAAAATAAAAATGTAAATAAATATTTTTTAAATCAAATTCCGCCAGCAATAATATTTTTTTTAGCAATTCAAAAGACTCTACAAAATTTATAGTAGAAACACTTATGGAAATCTCACAATTTTTATTAATTCTTGTAGCTATATCATTTTCATACCCAGACACATCAATTCTTATTCCAGAAACCAATATAGTTTTTGTACGATTTGCATAATTAGGCCTAGGTTCATAAAGTGAATATTGAATACCGTTGTTATCAAGATATTCCTTTAAGTCGGAAAAATATTTGTTAGCTTTCTTCTTTTTTTCATTCTCATTGTCTTCTATATAATGCCCGATTTCCGTTTTGGCGTATTTAAAAATTTTACTTAAATTATATGCTTGTGATTGTGCTGAAGATATATTTAAAATATTATTGTAATCTTCTAGATTAAAGCTTTCTTTAAAACTCAACTCAAACTTTTTATTTATTATTGAGATAAAATTGTTTAAACTTTCATAAGATGTAATATCAAATCCTTGTAAAAGATTTAATGGTGGATTTAAACTGCCGATATTAACACCTAAGCCAACTGGAACAACCTGAACATTTTTAGAATATGCAAAACCTGTTTCAAAATAAATCCAAGACGAATTTATTGATGTTGGTGTTACAAACACAAACATAATTTGAGTGCGATTTAACCCTTCTTCAATTTTATGAACCCAATTATGCCCAAATGGAATGCTTTGTCCGTCACTAGACATAAATATATCAATTACGTTTGCTGTTATATTTTCAATTTTATTTTTAATTGGTAAAATTAAATCTTTATCTTTGCTTGAATGGCTGAAAAAAATTGTAGGTTTATCCATATCTATACCCTCAGTTTTACTTGATTTTACAATAAAATTACAATAATTATAAAAATCTAAAGAAAAAATTAATATTTCATGTTATTTGCAACAATTTTGCAGTATGTTACTTTGTTTTATTTCTTTTCACGTCATAATAATTTCACAAAAGGGGGAAGAATGGTTAATATAGAACAAGAAAGAATAAATGAAGCAGGGCATTTATTATTAGAAATTAAGTGTCTTGCCAAGTTAGCTGCATTGGCATCGAATTCTTGTATTGACGATAACGAATTACAGGATAATTTAGAGTATTATTTTGTTTTGCGCCAAATTATCAATCTAATAAACAAAATAGAAAACTTGATTCAAGACTAAGTTCTAAGGTTTATTACTCGCATAAATTAACATGGTACACAGAAATTCACTCTTGCGTTAATATGCGATTATGGCGAAACTACCCACTATTAAAAAGGGGCGCCTGTTATAAATACCATAAAACAGCTAGATACACACATACAAATACAAAGGAGTAAATTTTTTATGTGCGATAATACCGCATTAAATCGATTAGAAAACAAAATTTCTGACGCAAGAATGATTTTATACGATTTGCAAGTGTTCATTAAGTTAGGCGCCCTCGCTAGTGATTCCGGCATTATTGATGAAGATTTGCAGCTCAATAAAGATAAAGATGATTATTATATCCTTTTCAGAACATTAAACAAAAAGCTGCAAAAAGCAATAGACATTTTACAGACCTAAAGTTCTTCAAATAAAATAGAAGGCTTAATTCCTAAGGCTCTTGCGATTTTAAATACATTTTCAACAGTTGTATTTCTCTCACCTCGTTCAATCATTCCAATAAAATTAGGCGACATATCAAGAATTTCAGCTAATTCAAGCTGGGTTAACTCTTTATCAAGTCTCAGAAATTTTAATCTCTTGCCAAACTTTTGTAAATCTTTTTTACTCATATTGTAATTTTCGTGATAATATAAAACCAATGGAACAAACTGACCGTGCGTTTATATGTGTTAATCTTTTGTATATCGTAATTTTAAAGACTAATACTATGCGTGGTTAAGAAAGGTAAATTATGAAAAAGTTATTTATTTTGTTTTGTGTCCTGACAGCTATAACGGGAAAATGTTTTGCTTATTATACCGTTGAGCAAATCAAGTATGAACAGAGTTTGGGTAAAACTGATACTTTAAATCGTGCAATGGAAAATCCTAAACAGTTTGAAAAAATGTACAGTGATTATTACAACAAACAAAATTACAAGAATAATCAGAATGATTACAATAGACCTGATTACACACAGGAAAGACCTTTGCACAAATTCGGTAACTCGTATGAATTGTAATAATACAAAGTTTAAGAAAGGTGGTTTTATGAAAAAGTTTTTAGTTTTGTTTGCAGCATTAATGCTTTTTGTTTCAACTCCTATTGCAGAAGCTAAAAAGCCTATGCCTAAGGATATTGCACCTATCGGATTCAAGATTTTAGAAACAAACAATATTCAAAAAAGAATGGTGTTTAAATATACATTTTCTATCAAAAATCCCAGAGCAACATTAGATTACAAGCCGGAAAATATTGGTCTGGATTATACTGGCAGAGTATTGTGGGTTTATGGTGATGTTTTGAATTTAACAGACAATGAAGATGAATTAGCAGGACTTTTAAGCCATGCAATTGCTATGGGTGAAAATTCTTACAAAGGTTTATTTAGAGGATTCTTCTCACATGCAGCCTATTCCTTTAATCCTCGGTCAAAAGAAAATAAAGCAGATTTAAAAGCAGTAGATTATATGGTAAATGCAGGTTACAATCCGCTTGCATTGATTACAATTTACAGTAAAACTCTTGCACAGACACGTTATGAATGGTGTCATTATTATCCTTTAGCAACAAAAAGAATGGTAAATATCTATGAGCATATTTATAAAAACTATCCTCAATATTTGAGAAATAACGCTTATGCAAACAATATTTATTATCAAAATTTCTTGCACAATACTACTAAAGAGATGAAGAAATTAGAAAAGAAGTTAAACAAATAGGTGATATATGCAAAAAATCTTATATTTATTACTTTTAATTTGTTTTACTTTTTTGCCTTCGATTGCCGCAGATTGGGTACAAATTCCAGATACTACAACTTATTTTGATAAGGAAAGTATAAAAAATGAAGGTCAAAATATTTATTCTATAGAAACAAAATCTCCTGCGGATAATGGACTAGAATACAGAAACATTTTTGTTATAAATGGTAATACACAAAAATTTAATCTTAGTGAAGTTAAATTATTTGACCCAAAAAATCAAAAGGTTATAAAAAAGAAAAAATATTATGATTGGTATGATATAAAAAGCGGTTCAAATATATCTGATTTATATCAAGTGATTTTAATTCTTACCACTTCTCAAGCAAAAAATAAGGACGCAGTTATACATACAACATTAGAAATTAATCCTAATATTGAAATGTTAATGTCGCATGAATACTACAAGGGCATTAAGGTTAAAAGCATAAAAATCAAGCAAGTTGAAATTAAAAAAGACAATTATATAAAGAATAGTGAAGTTATTGAGGGCGAGCCTAATTATATATCAGTAATTGTTGAAATAACTGATATGAAAGGAAATACCACAGAAATATTTGGTATGTGCACATTATCCTATGGTAATTATGTTTATAAAATTAAAGAGGAATAAATAGAATGACAGGATTTATATTTTTTGTAATGGGTTGTGCCCTGCTCTATTTTTTTATGTACTTTGCCTCACGAGAAAAACTGAGTGATAAGACAATTGGTATTTTATTTTTTGTGCTCGTTGTAATGTTAATAGTAATAAAAAATGCTCTTGGAATAGATTAAGTATTTTAACAACAAAACATTGATTATTTCATATTTTAATATCGGCGTCCCTAAATTTATTGATTCTGCTATACATAAGCAGAAAGACCGTAAACTTTATGACAATTATTAAATCCGCATTACTTGTATTATTGGCAGACAACCGGCATGGGTGGTAAAATTTAGTAAAAATTCTTTAGTTTTAAATTAACCATACTAACCAAAGTAACCGGTTAATATGGTTAATTAGGTTAATTTGATTTGCAAAAGTTTGTTTAACATAATAACTCACTATAATGCAGGGCTTTTATAAACTGTCTTGTTTCGGGATAGCCTGGCATTTCAGCCCAATATTGAATAGTGTATTCAATTTTTAAATTCTTTTGATACTGCTTTTCGCAAAAATCTAAAAAAGTTCTTATTAACTTGTTGTTAACATTTATATCATGTGCTATTTCGCCATTATAATATGTTGCATTTCTTGAAAGATTTTGGTTTAAATTCTTTTTGGTTTGTCTCCATTTTTTATAGTGACATTCATTATCATGACTGCTTAAATCAGCTTCACTAATAATACATTTATCTTTATGGCAAAAATGATTTTTGTTATTAAACAAGATTTTTTGATTTTTCTTTATGTAATAATCCGGTTTACCACAATATAGACATTGATTATACGATTCTTTGTAGTATTTTAAAACATTGTTAGGTAATTCAAATAAGTTTAAATCTTTAATTTGCACTAATAGCCATTGAAGTGCATTTAATTCTCGTCCTGTTCGTGGTTGTTTGCAAAGTATATAAGAATAGTCAGGTGACAATATTTCTTCTTTTAAATTTGCGCATAATGATTTTAAAACAAGTTCTAAATAGCTTTCATTTAGCTCTCTAAAAGGCTTTATGTATATTTCATCAAATTTTTTCTGAGATATATTAAGAGCGTTTAATAAATCCACAGGATAATTTTCACACCTGAGTTCATTGAGAAATTTTGTGTACCTTTCTAAAAACCAATCCTCAAATGGCTTTTTTAAAATTTGATATTTTTCTTTCTTTTGCTTATTTTCTTTTGCCAAAATACTGACCTCATATTATTAGCCTAATAGTTTTGTCTTCTTATCATATATCATTTTTACTACAAGGTCAATACTGACCTTGAGTAGTAGAAAAATATAGGAGGAATTAACTTATGTTTAAAAACCTTAGTGAAGCAACAGAAGCCATGTATGGCAAAGAAATTGAAGAACACAAAAAACCGCAGGAATGTCCTTATTGTGGGAAGAAACATTTTCAGAGATATGGAGACAATTTAGAAAAAGCAAAATGCTTTGTGTGCGGTTTACATCTTAATCTTGATGTAATAAATCACGGTGCAGATAATAAATCGGTTGTGGCAGACAGATTTTTTAAAGCAGCCCACAAAGGTTTATTTGAAAATAAACAAGACGGTAAACCCTGTCAAGCATTTGTTTATGCAAATCAAATTAGAAAAATACCGGAGCATATTTTAAGGCGCTCTGATGTCGGTGTTATTCCTGCAAGTTATGATGTTAGAAAAGAAAACGAGGATTTAATTTCAGACCTTAATAAAAGAATTGAAGAAGAAACAGACGCAGAGAAAAAAGAAAAGCTACAAACAAAATTAGAAAATCTTGAAGATTTTATTAAAAAATTGCAGAAATTCATTCGTGATAATTGGGATAGGCTTACATTTTTTTACCGTGATGAAAATGGACTTATTACTCAAATTAAAACAAGAAAACCATACATCGATACAAAGACTTTT
Organism: uncultured Clostridium sp.; assembly: GCA_946495655.1. Classification (GTDB taxonomy): domain Bacteria; phylum Bacillota; class Clostridia; order TANB77; family CAG-508; genus CALXVA01. The sequence continues at coordinate 3,956 of CAMMDS010000017.1, read as the reverse complement.
CAAATATTAAAGGTGCAAAATAAAGCCGGTATCTTTAATCAAGGTGTATTTTCTACTGATGAACTTTCAAAAGTTAAAAGCTATAAGAAAATGCGCAAAGGTCTTATTATTGTTGAGGGAGAGTTTGACCAACTTACTCTGGTGGCACAACTATATAGAATGAATAAACCTATTGATGTTTGTGCTTTAGGCGGTGCAAATGGTGATATAAATACAGCCATGAAAATATCCGCTGAAAGAGTTTGCATACTTCATGATAATGACGAAGCAGGCAGAAAAGTATTAGAAAAAGCAAAAGAAATTCGTACTGTTTTCGGGTTAACAACACCCGAAGGCATAAAAGATATTGACGAATTTATAAATGGTTTTAAAGATGAAAAGCAATGCAGTGAAGCTGTTTGGGAATTACTAAAAGGTATGAAACACTATCATAGAGACCTTAGCGGCATTGAAGCAGAAGTCAGAAGTATTATGAATAATACTAAAATAACACAGCTAAATAGGCAGCAGCTCGTTTCTTTACTAATTGAAAAAGAAATTCTACAGCGTGGGAAATTCTTCAAAGACGGTAATTACCAGTACATCTTCCTTGATGATGATAAGAAAATTATACCTATAATAGCTTCTAATGAATGGTTAAAAATGTTGTTAAATCGTATGGGTGTAAATCCGTCAAGAGAGTACTATAACTATACTGTTAATGATTTATCAACTTTTGCATTTGACCATGGCACTCCGATAGAAACACACAATTTCTGCCACTATGATAAAAATAAAAATGCAATTTATATTTCTAACAACGATACCACGGTTTATAAAATCACAACTGAAAGCATTGAAGAATTAGAAAACGGTGATGAAGGTATTATGTTCAATTACAGAGCTGATTTTGAGCCGTTTAAATTGGTGAAGCCTGATGATTCGGTAAATTATTTTGAAAAATATGTTACTGATTCAATGAATATCGACACAGATACAGGAACTTTGACGGCAGAAGAATTTAAAACACTTGTGCGGATGTGGTTTTTAAGTACATTCTTTGAGTCAATTATGCCCACAAAGGTTTTACTTGTTGCAGTTGGTGAAAAAGGAAGCGGTAAAACTTCAACATTGAGACGTATAGGTATAATCCTATTTGGCTCAAAATATAATGTAACGCCTCTGCCAAGCAAGCCTGAGGACTTTGATACACTTGTAACAAATAACCATTTGGTTATTCTTGATAATGTTGATACGGGTAAATCCTGGCTTAATGATAAACTTGCTTCTGTTGCAACGGGACAAAATATCGGCAAACGCAAATTGTACACCGATAATGAAGAAATTAAGCTGCCCACAAAGACATATCTTGCATTAACTTCAAGAACACCGCAATTTACTCGTGATGATGTGGCAGACAGGCTGATTGGCGTACCCTTTAAGAGAATATCCGAATTTGTACCTGAGGGCGAACTGATAAAGGATATTTTAGACCACAGGGACGAAATAATGTCTTATATCATGTATGAACTTCAAAAGATGCTGAAAGCCTTTGAAGCTACAAAAGAACAGGCTTACAAGAGCATACTAAGAAGTGCCGATTTTGCTAAATTCGGTTTAAGGATATCTGATATTTCCGGCAAAAAAGCTGAATTTGAAAGCATTTTGAATAAGGTCTGTGAAGCACAGAAGGCTTTTGCTGTTGAAGAAGATAGTCTTGTATATGCACTTAAAATCTTTGCCAAAAAGCAGATTAAGCCTCATAAGATGTCCGGCTTTGAACTGCACAAAAACCTTCTTCAAATTGCAAATGAAGATAACTTTGATATTCCTGAATTTAGAGCAAAATATAAGAGTGTAAAGTCGCTTACACGCAGAATTGCTAACATTAAGGGCAATATCTCAAATGATGTCAAGATAACGATTTACAAGGAACGAGCAAATCAGAAGTCATATAAAATTGAGCTTATGGACAAAGATTTTGAGCTGCCGCCAACTAATGACAGTCTTTTTGATTCTGCTATGGATAAGGCGCAAAATATGACTTCCACTGATGACAAAGGGGGTAAAGATGAATAATGCTCTCTTAAATGTTCAAGAAGCAGCTAGTTACTTAAATATTTCAGCAAGCACGCTTTACAGATGGATACATAAGAAGAAAATAGAATATGTCAAAATTGGCTCCAGAGTGCTATTTTCAGAAGATATTTTAAACAAGTTTGTTGAACAAAATACAGTACTTCTTGCTTAAGCTCCATCCTTTTATTGGCACCGTATTTTTTCGGCGATACGGTGCCTTTTCTTTAAAATTCATGTTCGCAAAAGTTAGCGAAGGCGCTTACAAATCACACAAAACATGCCATTATAAAATTGTAAAGGAAATTTTAAAATATGATTGCAGCTATAAGAAAAAATCCAAAAACTGGCAACTGGGAATTTGATTACAAAGACCTTCAAGGCAAGCGCAAAACTAAAAAAGGTTTTAAAACCAAAGAAGAAGCCTTGAAAGCTCAAAGCAAATTGACAGAAGAATTAAACAACGGTATTTGTACTATTGATTCAAAAATTACTTTCAGAGAAGCAGCAAAAACATTTATGCGCCTTCATGTGGAGGTTAATTGCAAACCTTCAACGCGTGATGGATATGAAGGTTATTTAAAAAATCATCTTAACCCGTTCTTTGGTGATATGAAACTTATTGATATTACTCCAATTATGGTTAAAGAATTTATTAAACAAAAACTTGAAACAGGTAGAGTGAATTCTACTGTAAATAAGTACACAAAGCTCATGAGCGAGATTTACAGCTTTATGATAGATAATGATGTGGTAAATAAAAATCCTCTTGCCCGCATTAAAGCACTCAAAGAAACTAAAAATGATAAAATCAGGGCATTATCTACAGAAGAAGTGCAAGCATTGTTATCTAAGACAAAACAAGTATATCCTGATTTTTACCCGCTTTTATTCACTACATTATTTACAGGAATGAGACAGGGCGAGCTATTAGGCTTAACGTGGGATTCGATAAATTGGATAAAAGGTAAAATTAAAATTGATAAAAATTATACTCATGGCCGCGTAGGAACGCCAAAGACAAATAAAATCAGATATGTAGATATGTCTAACGAATTAGCGAAAGTCCTTAAAGAATGGCGTTTAGCTTGTCCTCATAGTGATTTAGATTTAGTTTTTCCTAATAGTGAAGGCTTGCACTTTGACGCTAATAATATGCTAAAAAGAAGATTTAAACCTGCTTTACGTCGTGCAGGCATTGAAGAAATAAGATTCCATGACCTCAGACACACATACGCGAGCTTGCTTCTTGCTAACGGGGCACCGATGAAATATGTGCAAAGTCAATTAGGGCACGCTTCTATAACAATGACAATGGACTTATACACACATCTGTTGCCAGAAGTTAATGACAAATGCGTTAATCTTTTAAATAACATTGTTAATGCAACAGTTGAAATACAAGACAAAGTGTTGAGATTTGGAACATGATAAAAATTTGTATATTGCAATCATATTTATACTCGCTTGTTTTGGGCGGGTATTTTTATTTTAAAGTCTTTCCACATCATTTCTTTATGGTCTAAAATGGAGTAGCTACGGCGTCCGCTATCGCATTTTTCAACTTGTCAAGTATAAATACATACAAAAACAATTTCACAAACCTTAAAACTCGCTACACAAAAGAGGTTATGACTTAAATGTCATTCAAAAATAATTTGCAACTTTTTTGCGACTCTGACGATTTTTTGCACAAAAAAATACGCCTGCCGCGATTCGAACGCGGGACCCTCTGCTTAGAAGGCAGATGCTCTATCCAGCTGAGCTACAGACGCATGTTTTTGTTTCTATTTAATTGTCAAATTTTGTTTTTATGAGCCCGTTGACCTACTGCTTAGAAGGCAGATGCTCTATCCAGCTGAGCTACCGGGGCGTAAGTTCTTTATGTAATATATTTTTAC
>CAMMDS010000016.1 GCA_946495655.1 uncultured Clostridium sp. | reverse complement strand
ATACTGCAGTTATTGTTACTGTTGATAAAATAATTAATATTATTATTGTTATTACAAGGGCAACTAGTGTTATACCTTTATTATTTTCTTTCTGAAGTTTCTTGAAATCTTCTCTTCTTTTTGATTTCTCCATTTTTCTTTCTTCCATTCTTCTGTTTTCTCCTCGTTTTCTTTTAGTATTTCTTATTATCTTGTGCTTATTCATTTTAATACTTAAATACTTACTTTTTATTTCTTGTATGTTTATATTTTATACTATAAGTATGTCTCTTTTCAATACTTTTTGCTATTGTAATATATTTTTAATATATTTGTAATATTTCTGTAATATCTTTATTCCTAACTACAAAAAGGATAGGTCATCATATAACAATATAAAATTTATTTTTTCTTTGCTATACAACAATTTACCCTTTAATCTATTATTATTAATTCTTATATATTTTTTTGCACTATTAATAAAAGCTATTTTGCTAAATATAGCTCTCTCCCTCTCTACTATTTCAATGCTTCTAGCTTTCATACGTTTTCTCCTAAGTTCTTAGTTTTTTCGTTTTTGTTCCTACTTTACTTGTTTATTTTACCATATTATTTTCTTTTTGCAATAGTATTTTATTCTTTTTTATTCTTTTTTTCATATATATTATTAGAGGTGAAATTATGAAGAAAGTTATTTTTAAAGGTTGTGGTACTGCTCTAGTTACCCCTTTTACTAATGATGGTATAAATTTTGAAGAACTTAGGAAATTAATTGAATTTCAAATTTTAGAAGGTGTCGATAGCTTAATTATCTGCGGAACAACAGGTGAATCATCTACAATGAGTTTGGATGAAAAAAAATCAGTTATTGAATTTAGCGTTAAAATTGCAAATGGAAGAGTCCCAATAATTGCTGGAACTGGTGGCAACAATACAAAAGATGTAATTTCTATGTCTAAATATGCAGAGAATGTTGGTGCAGATGCTTTGCTTTTAGTAACACCATATTACAACAAAACTACCCAAAAAGGATTAATTGCACATTATTCTAAAATAGCTGAAAGTGTTGAAATTCCTATTATATTATATAACGTTCCTAGCAGAACTGGCATAAATATTGATCCTGAAACATGTTTTGAATTGTCTAAAATTCCTAATATAGTTGCTATAAAAGAAGCAAGCGGAAATATCTCTCAAGTTGCCAAGATTTCAAATTTATGTAAAGATGAGCTTGCAATTTATTCAGGTAATGATGACCATATAGTTCCAATTCTTTCTTTAGGTGGATTAGGTGTTATTTCTGTATTGTCAAATATTTATCCCAAATTCGTTCATGATTTAGTTATGGATTACTTAACAGGAAATTGGCAAAAAGCTTGTGCTTCTCAAATATATTCTATTCCTTTAATAAATGCTTTATTTAGCGAAGTTAATCCTATACCTATTAAATATGCATTAAACAGAATAGGTTTTAATTGTGGTGAGCCTAGACTCCCTTTAGTAGAATTATCTGAGAAGAATAAAGAAAGAATTAATTTGTTGTTAAAAGATTTTAGTAATATATAATTTTACTTTATACTAGCAGAAAAATATTACAAATTGCATATTCAATCAAAAGAACAGTGCAATTTGTAATATGATTTATTTTTATATAATAAAAATTTAAAAGTAATCGGTGTTTTGCAACATTTCATAAATTTTTGTTTCCTGTACTACTTTATATATAATGCAGGGCGAGCTGAATAAATATCTTGTGAGTTGAATGGATTATCATTGCTATTACGAGATGAAGCTGGATATTCTTCCGTTGAACTGCCACAATAACCGACCACGAAGAATTCTATTATATGTTTGGTTTGCTTCTTGTGTATATTCAAAATAGTTTCCAGCCAAGTCATATATGTTATTAGCACTCCATGCATCACTATGTCCCGCATCTTGTCTTTTCCCTGCTCCTTCTACTGCTGCTTCTTCTCTACTGTCGTTATAATTTCCCCATGTACTTGAATCTACATTTATTTCTGACTCATTTTTTTCTTCTGTATCTACTAACCAATCCATTACTTCATCCCATTGATTTCCATATATCATTATACTTTGAGCTGCACTTGTTTTTACTATTTCACTACATGACTTCTTTAGCCCATACCAATTTTGTGCTTGATAATAATCAGCTGTTAGTACTGGCTCTCCTCTTTTTACTGTTGGACTTTCTACTGTTCCTGTTAACTCATACCTTCCTATATAAAATCCATCATATTTTCTTACACTATTAAATACGGCTTCATATTCATCTACCATATCTTGAGCAAAATGTTTTAAAACGCCCGTTTCAGTACTATCTGTATATTCAAAAACACTTTTTATCAAATTTATACCTTTTGTAGCATCTTCTGTTACTGCATCTCCATATGTTGTATCTATTAAAATGTCTGGCTCTCTTAGATTTTTTGAGCTTGGTACTCCTGGTGCAAATCCCTCTAAATCTCTTATTCTTGCTTTACTAAACAATTTTGTTGTGGTTGTTTCTTCATTTAGACTACTTTTACCTAATTCTATATCTACTCCAGTTTCTGGTGTAGTTGTATTATACATTTCTGTCAATGAAGCATCATCCACAGGTATCCACACAAATTCATTTGTCCCATCTGTTATTACTACTCCATCATCCGCATCTGTTGCTGAATCACTTGCCACGCCAAATCCTCCCGGAATATACACCGTATCACCACTATCATCAGTTATTGACTTTGTATCTGTAAATTTTTGCCCATTTTCTTTGGCTTCAGCCACTGTTGTTGCTGGATTTTGAGTTTCTCCTCCTGTCCCAGCTAATATATCATTTATATAGCTTTCTACATTTGTTATCGAATCTTCTGTATATGTTGTATCATTTGCGTAATACTCTCCTGCATCTTCTGCTCTTTTTATTAATCCATTATCTCCAAATGCAAAACTTATTGCTACTACTGCTAGTATTATTATGATTATTATTGTAATTACCAATGCTACTAATGTTATACCTTTATTATTCGAATTTTCTTGAAAATTTTGCTTTGCCTTTAACATTATCTCCTTACTCATCTTTTCTCTTCCTCCTATTTATTTTGTTATTATTATATATTTATATTTTATACTATAAACATGTTTATTTTCAATACTTTTTGTTATTGTAATCTATTTTTAATATTATTGTAATATTACTGTAATATTCTTTTTTTCAATACATTTTAATTTAAAATATAATTAAATTTTTAATTCTTTCTTAATTTCTTCACATCAAATGATTTACGTGCTATAATATATATAGTATATATTTTAGGAGTAAAATAATGAAATTAATTTCTTTTAATAAAAAGAATGATAGATTAGATAAAATAATTAATAATAACTGTGAAGAAGATATTTACACAGATATTGGTCGTGATATAGAATCATATGTTAATAAAGATATTCACTCTAATATGAGTAAAAAGTATCAATTAACAGAATTTTTTAATATTATAGAAGATATTATCTCTAATGATACTGTAAAGCAAATGAGAAATTTTAGACAGCATTGCAATACTTCATGCTACAAACATTGTATGCAAGTTGCATATTTCACATTTATCGCATGTAAAAAATTAAAATTAGATTATATCTCTGCAACACGTGCTGCAATGCTACATGATTTATTCTTGTATGATTGGAGAAAAAAATATAGGAATGTTGAAATTTCAGGTTTACATGCATTTATCCATCCTCAAATTGCTTTAAAGAATGCAAGTGAAATTTTCGAACTAAATGATATGGAAAAAGATATTATTTCAAAACATATGTGGCCTGTTACTTTAAGTTTTCCTCGTTATAGAGAATCATATATTGTAACAATTATGGATAAATATAGTGCTTGTTTGGAAACATATTTATATATACAAGATAAATTAAAGAAAAAAACATTTTACAGATATGCATATATTTTCTTAAGTTTGATATTTTTTAGAATTATATAGAATATATATTAATAGAATAATCATTAAAGGATATAACAAATTAAAGTTATATCCTTTTTATATATGTTATATTTTTAGAAAGGTTGTGATATATTGATAAATCTTTTGTTAAATGGGTATAAAGGTAATATGGGAGAAGCTCTTTCTAATTACATAAAAGATTCTTCTGACTTTAATTTATTATATGGAATAGATAAAGACAATGTTGAACTGTTTTATGAAATTGTAGACAAACCAGATGTAATCATTGACTTTTCTACTACTCATTCATCTTTTATAGCTCTTAATTATGCAGTAAAAGAACTTGTCCCTGTAGTTATTGCTACTACTGGTTTTTCAATGGAAGAAGAAAATAGAATCCTTGAATATTCAGAAGCAATTCCTATTTTTAAATCATCTAATATGTCATATGGAATTAATATTTTCTCTAATATCATTTCGTCTTTTGCTGAAAAATTAAATAATATGGATATAGAAATAATAGAAAAACATCATAGAAAAAAAGTAGATGCTCCAAGTCGGTACAGCTCTTATGATTGCTAATAAAATCAATAAAGTATGTAATAAAAAATATAATTTTGTTTTTAATAGAAGCAATACTACTACTTCCAAAAATAATTACTCAAGAACAAATAATGAAATCGGTTTTTCATCTGTAAGAGGTGGAAATTTAGTTGGTGAACATACAGTATTATTTTTGGGAAAAAATGAAAGTATTGAATTAACTCATATTGCACATTCTAGAAATATATATGTAGAAGGCGCTTTACAAGCAGCAAAATTTATAATTACAAAAAAGAATGGACTTTATAATATGGATGATCTAACCTTTTCATAAATCAGACCTTTATGTGATGGAAAATAAAAATTTTCCATAAAAAAAATTGGACAAATAGGAGTATCTCCCTTTTGTCCAATTTTTTTATTTGTTAGCTGTTTCCTCTACTGGATAAACGCTAACTTGTTTTTTATCTCTTCCTAATCTTTCAAATTTAACTCTTCCAGTTACTTTAGCATATAAAGTATCATCACTTCCTATACCCACATTTGTTCCTGGATGGAATTTAGTACCTCTTTGTCTTACTAAGATATTTCCAGCTGGAACTATTTGTCCATCTGCTCTTTTAAGACCTAAACGTTTTGATTCACTATCTCTACCGTTTTTTACACTACCTTGACCTTTCTTATGAGCCATTTATCTCAACTCCCTTCGCGTACTAATTTTTATTAAAACTCTGTTATAGTCATTTGAAATTTTGTATTATTCTTTTACTGCTTCTTTTTTAGCTGTTGCTGTTTTTGTAGTTGTTTTCTTTTCAGCTGATTTTGTTTCTGCTTTTGGAGCAGTTTTTGTTTCAGCTTTAGCTTCAGCTTTTTCAGCAGCTGTTTTTATTTTTGTTATTTCAACCTTTGTATATGGTTGTCTATGTCCTTGAGTTCTTCTGTAGTTCTTTTTAGCTTTGTATTTGTAAACTATAATTTTTTTACCTTTTCCATTAGCTACTACTTTTCCCTCAACTTTAACACCTTTAACATAAGGAGCTCCAACTTCTACTTTCTTATCTTCAGAAACTAAAACTACTTTATCAAAAGTAACTTTTTTTCCTTCTTCAACATCTAATTTTTCGAAGAATACTACATCTCCTTCTGCTACTTTGTATTGTTTTCCACAGCTTTCAATTATTGCGTACATTATATGTACACCTCCTCTTATATGTATACTCGCTAAGCATAAAATACAAGGCAGTTAGATTTCTCTAACATTTAGTTGCCCGACCCAGGCGGCTTACAGGTAAATATTTTACCATAAATTAATTTATCTGTCAATACATACACAAAAAAACAATGCAGGAATTCATCCTGCACCGTTTCTAAGAGTTTGTATCGATCATGGCACACATTATTTGATGTGTTTCTTGATTGAAACTATATGTCTCTTATAGATGAGAAGATCTCCCTCTATTCTTCTGAGTCTTATGGTTTTCTCATCTTGAGCACATACAGTTCCCGTTTCTGTCCGGCCATTGGAAAGTGAAACATCTATTTCTACTCTTGCCAATTCCTTTAAGAATTTACTTTCTTCTGTGTACATGCAGCCTACTCCCCTTATTTTTATTTAGAGCTTTTGCTCTAGGATTTTAATTATATCACCTTTTTTTCTGTTTGTAAACTGCTTACTCCACGCTCTTCAAACTTTCTATCATATCTATTTTCTTTAATGAAAAATATGTAACTATATTTACGATAATTGCAAAGAAAACTGTTATTACAACTCCTAGCACATAACTTAAAACTTCTACATGTGGATCAAACATTGTTATATCAAGTTCACATGTTCTTAGTATATACATAGTTAAGAAATATCCTCCAACTAATCCAATTAATATTCCTATTACCGTAAGTATTATTGTTTCTCTTGCAATATAGCTATATACTTCTCTATCATAGAATCCTAAAACTTTAATTGTTGCTAATTCTCTAATTCTTTCACTTATATTTGCATTTAGTAAATTATATAATACAACTAATGCAAGAAGTCCTGCTGCGATGATAAGAATCCATACAACCATATCCATATTATCCATAACAGTTGCAAACATATCTTCTGAAGCAGAAGTAAAGGTAACACCAGATATATTTTCACTATCTTCTAGTAACTTCTTTCCCAAATTATCTTCTTGTTCTTCTGTCATTTCTTCTGTTATTGCATATACTACATTTGATTCTACTCTTGTATCATATGTACTATTATATAATTCTGGGGACATATATATGTAATGCATAATGTAATTTTCAGTTATTTTTGATACTTTTATTTCAGCTCTGTCTCCATCTGAGTTTTCTAATAGTATAGTATCTCCTTCTTTTATATCTAGTAAATTTGCTAATTTTTCAGATATTATAACTCCAGATGTATCTAGTACATATTTATCCTCTTTATTTTTTCTATCTCTAAGTGATATAAAGTTTTCTAATCTATTAACATCTTCTGGTACAATTAATTGTATGCTCTGGTTATTATCATTTTTTATTATATTTACAGATTGAACATTTGCACCTAATGTTTCCACAATTTGTTCATTCTCTTGAATTTTTTCTTCTACTTCTGCTAATTCTTCATCATATTTTTCTTCTTTTAATGTAATACTAATATTGTATTTATCTATTTCTCCAAATTGTTTTGGAATCATATTGGCTATTGCATCTCTTAAACCAAATCCTGCTACTATTAATGCAGTACAACCACATACTCCAATTATTGTCATTAAAAATCTCTTTTTATATCTAAATAAATTTCTTGCTGTTACTTTAGCCGTAAAATTTAAATGTTTCCATATAAATGGTATTTTTTCTAGTAAAACTCTTTTACCAGGTTTTGGTGCTTTTGGTCTCATTAATGTTGCAGGATTATGTATTAATTCTTTTATACAAGTATATATTGTTGCACCTACTGTACAAATTATTGCAAAAAACATTCCTATAAAAGCTATTTCTGCATTAAATTCTAATACTACTTCTGGAAGTTCATATACCATTCCATACATATTAGCAATTATTCCTGGTAAGAAATTAAACCCTATTATTAAACCTATTATTCCACCTATTACAGTTGCTAAAATTGCATAAATTAAGTATTTTCTAGATATTTGTCTTTTACTATATCCTAATGCTTTTAAAGTTCCTATTTCTACTCTTTCTTCTTCAACCATTCTAGACATAGATGTTAAACTTATTAATGCTGCTACTAAGAAGAATACAACAGGGAACACTTGTGCTAAACTTGCTACTCTATCTGTATCTTGTACATAACTAGCATAACCAGTATTTTGGTCTCTATCTAATACATACCATTCTGGTCTTTGAATTTCTTTTAAATCTTCCTTAGCATCTAAAAGTTTTTGTTCCGCCTCTTCTATTTGTTCATCAAATTCTTTTCTAGCATCTTCTAACTCTTTTTCTCCATCTTTAATTTCTTGTTCTGCATCTTCTAATTCTTGTTCTGCTTGATTTAATTGATAATATGTAGAATTTTTTGTACTTTCTAATTCTTTTTCACTCTCAGATATTTGATTTTTAGCTTCCTCTATTTGCTTTTCACCATTTGTAAGTTCTGCTTTTGCTGTTTTTATACCACTTTCAAGTTGTTTTATTGTACCTGCTAAATCTGTTACTCCCATATTTTGCAATGAGTTCTGTATAGTATATATTGTACCTTGTAAAATCTGAATTTGGCTATTCTTTTGGTTTATTTTTTCCTGTATCTCTTCTTTTTCAGATTCTTCTGCGTTTTCTGATTCTTCTTCAAGTTCTTCTAGCTCTTTTTGTGCAGTTTCAAGACTAGTTTGTGCATTGTTTAATTGAGTTTGAACACTTTTTAAACTTGATAATTGTTCTTGATATTCTTCTATTTGCTCCTCTGTTTGAGCTTTTAAGTCATTGAATTCTTTTTCATTTTTTTCTACTTCTGCTTTAGCATTTTTTAATTCTTGCTTAGCTGATGCAAATTTATTGTTTGCACTTATTCTATTTGATTCAAGTTCTTCCCTGCCATCTTCTATTTCTTGTTTTCCTTTATCTAATTCATCTTGAGCATCTTGCAATTCTTTTTCTGCTTTTTCTTTTTCTTCATCTAATTCTTTTTGTGCATCCTGTATTTTAGAATTTGCACTATCATATAGCTCATTATATCTTGCTTCACGTCTTTCTTCAGAAATATCTTCTAATCTATTTTCAACCTCTTCAACTTTGTCAGAATAATCATTATCAGTTGTATTTAATTCTTTTGCACCTTCTACTGTTACATATATGTTTGTATATAAATCCACATTTATATTCTCTTTTGGAATGTAAACATAATAATCTATTACTCCACTACCTAATTGTGTACTTCCTCTATCTGTAGAAATATATAACGGAGATTTAACTGCTCCAACAATTGTAACTTTGTTATTTTTTAATACTTTTTGTTCTTCTCCATCATCATTTGTAATATTATCTACATCAATTAGTATAGTATCTCCTATTTTATGCCCAGTCTCAGATAAAAACCTTGGTTCTACAACACATTCACTATCATTTTCTGGCAATCTACCTTCTACTACATTAAGTTTGTTAATCTCATCAGAATATGTTTCTAGCTTAACAACAACTTCTTCTTCTTCAATACTAACTATTGCATCTGCTTGATATGAACCTACTACATTTTCTACTCCTTCTACATTTTTTATTGCTTCTATATCATCATCAGTTAATCCTAATGTAGAAATTACTTGAATATCCATAACATTTAAATCATCAAAGTACATATCAAGAGTTTTTTTCATATCTGGACTTGCTGCCCTTAAGCCCGCAAAAAAGCCTACTCCCAATAGAACAATAAGAAGTATTGATAAAAATCTTTTATATGAATTTTTTATTTCTTTTATTCCATCTTTTAAAAGTGCAGTTTTCATTTCTTCCTCCTTATTTTTTTGCACTTACCATTCTATTTCAGCAATTGGTGTAGGATTTGGATTTTGCTGTATATCAAATGCAGTTCCATTTTTAAAATGAATTACTCTATCAGCCATTGGTGTTAATGCACTATTATGAGTAATTATTATAACTGTCATTTTTTCTTTTCTACAAGTATCTTGTAATAATTGTAATATTTGTTTTCCTGTTTTATAGTCTAAAGCTCCTGTTGGTTCATCACACAAAAGTAGTTTTGGATTCTTTGCTATAGCCCTTGCTATTGCAACTCTCTGTTGTTCTCCACCTGATAATTGTGAAGGGAAATTCTTCATTCTATCTTTTAATCCTACTTTTTCAAGAATTAATTTAGTGTCTAATGGATGTTTGCAAATCTGTGTTGCAAGTTCTACATTTTCTAAAGCTGTTAAATTTTGAACAAGATTATAGAATTGGAAAACAAATCCAATATCTTCTCTTCTATATTTTATTAAATCTTTTTTCTTAAATTTACTAATATTTTTTCCATCTATAACAACACTTCCAGAGGTAACTCCATCCATTCCTCCGAAGTATATTGAGTGCAGTAGTTTTTCCCGCACCACTTGGACCAACTATTACAACTAATTCTCCTTTTTCTATTTCAAAGTTGGTTTTATCTAGTGCTTTTATTGAAACTTCTCCCATTTTATATTCTTTAACAACATTTTTAAATTCTATATATGACATAATTTGTCTCCTTTTATTATTAAAGGGGAAGTAAATATAATAGATATTAAATTATCTATATAAAATACTCCCCCTTATTATATAATAATCTCTTAGTTTAACATATATATTTTATCATTAATTTTTCTATTGTCAATATTTAAAGTTATTAGTTTTTGACATTTCATTTATTAAAGAAAAACTCTAGTGTATTATGCACTAGAGTTCCTTTTGGAGATTGAGATTGTTTTACGCTTCTACGATTTTGTAGACATCAATGGCGAGCATCTTTTTGAGATCTCGAGATATCTTCTTGATTAACCACGGATCCAAATTAGGATCTTCTAAGACCAATCTTCCTTTGATTACCACGTAATCAACCACTTCCCCATCGATTTTCACAATCCCGTTCGGTTTGTCCGCCTCAGCCAGTGGACAAATCTCATACTTGCTGTCTTCCATTTTTTGCTTCCTCCAAAAATTTTTATTACCTTACGGTCTATATATTATATCACAATTTACATTATTTGTCAAATATTATTTAGTATTTTTTCCATTTTTTTCAAATTTCTTCTACTCTAGCATTCTCATACCCAATTATTTCTTGAAACTCTTCTAATGTTTCATTATTTAGAAATAATCCTCCAGCCATATCCTTTCTTTCACCATTTATTATTTGTATTTGTATATTGTTTCTTTCGCCTGTAAAAAATTTTATTGCTCCTCTTAATCTTTCTTTTTGTTCATCATTTACATTCGTAATATCCAATATAAGTATTTTTTTCTTTTGCTCTCCAAATTCTTTTATTTCTCTTGCTACTATTTTCGTATCTTCATCTTCTCTAATGCTCAATCTTCCATCTACTAATACTATATTATCTTCCATTAAAATATTAGAACAGTTCTGATAACAATTTTCAAACACAATAACTTCTGTTGGTCCGTATAAATCTTCAACTGTTACAAATGCCATTATTTTATTGTTTTTTGTAAATTTCTTTTTTACACTTGTAATAATTCCTGCATATTTTACAAATTGTCCATCTTGTAATTTTTCATTTATACTTAAATTTGCTGCAATTTCATTTGCTTTTTCTTCTCCTTCAATTGCTTCTGCATCTAAACTTGATGTATCTTGTGCTTGTCTCATCATTGCAGTATTTACATTAGTTTGCATTTCAATTTGATGTCTTAATTTATCAAGTGGATGCCCTGAAATATATAGACCAAGCATTTCTTTTTCCATTGAGAGAAGTTCTCTTTCTGTAAATTCAGGCATTACTTTATATGTATATTTAAGTTCTTCCATTTCTTTTTGGTTCGCTCCACCTAAATCAAACATACTAACTTGTCCATCAAAACTTTTCTTAGAACTATCTGCAATAGAATCTACTATCGATTCAAATGATTCCATTAAAGTTCTTCTAGTTTGCTCAAAATTATCGAAAGCTCCTGCTTTTATCAAACTTTCTATACACTTTTTGTTTACTGATGCATTCGCAATTCTTTCACAAAAATCTGCAAAATCTTTGAATTCGCCATTTTCTTTTCGTTCTTCTACTATTTCGTCAACTGCTCCTACTCCAACATTTTTTATACTTCCAAGTCCAAAACGAATTTTATTGCCATCAACAGTAAATCTAGTATAACTTTTATTAATATCTGGTTTTAAAATCTCTATATTTAGTCTTTTACATTCATCAACATATGCTGGTATTTTATCTAAGTTACCTAAAAAGCTATTAAGCATAGCAGCCATAAATTCTGCAGGATAATATGTTTTTAAATATGCTGTTTGATATGAAAGTACTGCATATGCAGCAGCATGTGATTTATTAAATGCATATTTTGCAAATTCAGCCATCTCATCAAAAATTCTATTTGCTGACTCTACATCTATTCCATTACGCACACATCCAGGAACTACAATATTTCCTTCATCATCTACTTGACCATTTATGAAAATTTCACGTTCTTTTGCCATCACATCAAGCTTTTTCTTACCCATTGCACGTCTAACTAAATCCGCTCTTCCTAGTGAATATCCTGCTAGGTCTCTAACTATTTGCATAACTTGCTCTTGGTAAACCATACAACCATATGTAACATTTAATATTGGTTTTAGTCTCTCATGTGTATATACTGCATGATCAGGATCTTTTTTGTTTGCAATATATCTTGGTATTTGGTCCATAGGTCCTGGTCGATAAAGTGAAACACCTGCAATAATATCTTCTAAGCAGTCTGGTTTTAGCTCTTTCATAAAGTTAGTCATACCCTGACTTTCAAATTGGAATATACCAACTGATGTTCCATCTTGCCATTGTTTATATACCTTTGGGTCATTCATATCTTTATCAAATTCTACATCTATCCCTCTATTTTGCTTTACTAAGTCTTTGGTATCTTGTATAACAGTAAGAGTTCTAAGCCCTAGAAAATCCATTTTTAAAAGTCCAAGTTCTTCTAGTGTTGTCATTATATATTGTGTAGAAATTGTGTTATCTCTCATATATAAAGGTACATAAGTATCTACCGGCTCTTTTGTAATAACTATACCACAAGCATGTGTTGAAGCCTGTCTTGGCATTCCTTCTAGTGCCATTGCAATGTCTAGTAATTTCTTGTATTCTTCTTTTGTCTCATATAACTCACGTAATTCTCTATTTTGCTCCATTGCTTTTTTTATTGTAATGTGAAGCTCATTTGGTACCATTTTTGCAAGTTTATCTGTTTCAGCATAAGATACATCTAATGCTCTACCAACATCACGAATTACCATCCTTGCAGACATTGTACCAAATGTAATAATCTGCGAAACATGGTCATGTCCATATTTTCTTCCAACATAATCAATTACTTCTTGTCTTCTCTCATAACAAAAGTCAACATCGAAATCTGGCATACTAATTCTTTCTGGATTTAAGAATCTTTCGAAGATTAGCCCATATTTGATAGGGTCAATATCTGTAATTCCTATTGCATATGCAACAATAGAACCTGCACCAGAACCACGTCCTGGGCCTACTGGAATACCGTTTGATTTAGCAAAATTTATGTAATCCCAAACAATTAAGAAATAGTCCACATATCCCATTTTATTAATAACAGAAAGCTCATAATCTTTTCGTTCGGCTATTTCCTGAGATGGATTTTCTCCATAACGTTTTATAATTCCTTCATCAGTAAGATGTTTTAAATAGTCAAAATGTGTTTCAAATCCTTCTGGCACATCATAATTTGGAAGTATAGTATGTCCAAATTCAAATTCGACATTACATTCATTTGCAATTTTTACTGTATTCTCTATTGCATCTGGTACATTTGCAAAATATTCTTTCATTTCCTCTGGTGATTTTATATATAGCTCATCTGTTTCAAAACGCATTCTATCCTCATCCGTCATTCTCTTTCCAGTTTGAATACATAATAGAACTTCATGATTATATGCATCTTCTCTTTTTAAATAATGAGCATCATTTGTAGCAACAAGCGGAATATCAAGCTCACGAGAAAGCTGTACTAGCTTTTGATTAACTAGTACCTGCTCTTTAACACCATTATTCTGAATCTCTAAATAATAGTCTTTACCAAAAACGTCTTTAAACCAATTAGCAACACGTTTTGCTTCCTCCATATCATTTTTTAGAATCGCTTGATTTACTTCACCAGCTAAACATGCACTACAACAAATTAAATTTTCATGATATTTTTCAAGTATTTCTTTATCTATACGAGGTTTGTAATAGAAACCTTCTGTAAAACCTAAAGAAACAAGCTTAGATAGATTTTTATATCCGTCATTATTTTTTGCAAGCAAAATCAAATGATTATATTTACTATCAAGTTCAGAATCTTTATCATGTCTTGTACGAGGTGCTACATACACTTCACACCCAATAATTGGCTTTATTCCATTTGCTTTACACGCTTTATAAAAATCTATTGCTCCGAAACATAACACCATGGTCAGTAATTGCCATAGCATCCATTCCAAGCTCTTTTGCCCTAACTGGTAAATCTTTTATTCTATTTGCTCCATCTAATAAACTAAATTCACTATGCACATGTAGATGTACAAACTCACTCATTACTCTATCTCCTTTGTCGTTATGGGGACAGGCCTTAAAACGACAACCTTGTCGTTTTTTGGACAGACCTTGTCCTAAAATTTAATTTTAATATTTTTCAGATTATATCACAAACCATTCTCTTTTACAATTTCATTTTTAATTATTAAATTTTTTAAGTAGCTAATGGTTTTACAGAAATTTCATACTAAAAGCTAGAAAACATGTATATTTAGAAAATTTTTGAAGAACCACGTAAGCGACCAAACGAGCATTGGTAAATGCGAGTGCGAATTGGAGCAACCCTCCTGCGTTAAAAAGAAAAATTTATTTTTCTTTTTAACTTTAGAAGGTGTGCGACACCAAGGTTCAAAAAAATTTGAAAAATATACATGTTTTCTAGCTTTATTAAAATATTTTATAAAAAACCATTATCTTGTAACTTTTAAAGTTACTAAATAATGGTTTTACCATAAGTTCCACCTAAAAAACATATAAATGGAGCTTGCCTATATAATCTACTTTAATAAATTACATAAGCAAGCTCCATTTTTATTTTTGGGAAAATCATTTAGCTAATAGCTTAGATATTTGTTTACTATGACGTTTAGAATCTTCTTCCAAAACTGAAATTCTTAACGAATCAAGTTCTACTTTTTGTCCAATAGCACTTTGTTTTAATTCTAGCTCTGTATTTTTCTCAATACTAGTAGAATATCCATCAAATAATGCTTTTGCTTGTGCAGTAAACTTGTCCTCAAATACAAATAGATAATCTTTGATTTCTCTAAATTCTTGATCGTGTTCTTCTAGTTTTGCATCAATCATTTTAAAATTATTGCTTATTTCGCTGAACTCTTGATCATGTTCTTCTAGCTTTTTAAACACTTTTTCAAAATTTTTGTCGTTTTCTTCTAGTTTTGCAAACACTCTCTCAAAGTTTACTTGATTTTGATCTAATTTAGCTAAAACTTTCTCCATAAATTCTTTTTCCATGTAATTTTTCCTCCTTTCCTAAAATTTTATAGAGAAATTGTAACACAAAAAAATATTCTTTTCAATCAAAATCTTTTGACAGAATTCGACCTTTTGCTCTCTTTTTCTCTTTATATCTAGTTGTTTATTCTAATATCAAATTAAACTAAAAAAGTAAAATATTTTTAGTAAGTTAAATAAACTTTATTCCAAAGATTATTATTTAAGAAATTCTATTTGTTATTTAATGCCCATATCATAGCTTTATCTACTTTTAATCCTGTCGAATTTTCTAATGCTTCTTTATATAATTCTAATTGAACTTTATACTTTTCTTCTAATTTACTCGCATCTCCATTTGGAACATAATCTGTTTTATAATCTATTAATATTAATTTTCCCTCTTTATTTATATAATACAAATCTATAATTCCTTGTACTAATATCATTTCTTTTTCTTCCGCTTCATCATATATTTTTGACGCTGGAATATTTATATAAAATGGTTCTTCTTTGTGAATCTCCTTAGCTTCTTTTAAATCTTTCCACAATTCAGATTTAGTATATCTAAATAACAAATCTATATCTATGTTTTGTGCTTCTATCTCTGAAATAATATTTTTTTTACAAAGAGTTTCAATAAGCTCTTGTATATCTTCTCTAGTATATTCTTTCTTTTCATCTAGTTTTTGCAAACATAAATGAATTAAAGTTCCTTTTTGTGCAGAAGTTAAATTATGTACTTTTTCCATGAATTTTGGTTTAACTGTTAAATTAGTATATTCACTCTCTTTATTTCTTGCAATATTTATCAAATCTTCAATATCATTGTCCATTTCTAACTCTTTAAGTTTAGTTACGGATGTTTTTGTTGGTATTTTTGAAGATGCTATATATCTATATTGCCATTCTAACTTTTCCTTTATTTGTTTAATCATTTCTGTTTTTTCTTTTATTTCAGAAGCTTTACTTTTTATTATTTTTTCTGCATCAAATTCATCTAAATCTTCTTTCTGCAAATTTGATATTAGATCTTTTTTGTCATATATCTGTAAATCTATAACATTATTTATCCCATTTTCTTTATTGTATTGATATACTAATTCTAGCCATTCTAAATATGATGTATATTTTTCTACTATATTTTCATCTATTTTCAAATTTACTTCCTCAGTTTTTTCCATATTATTTAAATCAATTTGATATGCATCGCTCTTTTTTACCATAGTCAACATCTTTTCTTTATCTTTGAATGCCTTTTCTATATCTTTACTCATACCTGTTATGATAAGTTTTTCTTTCGCACGTGTAAGTGCAACATAAAGTACTCTCATTTCTTCAGAAATGGTTTCTTTCTTAGAGATAATCCTGATAGCCTCTTTTGCTAATGTACTATATTCTATTCTTTTTTCTGAATCTATATATTGTGGTCCAAATCCAATATCTTGATGTAATAATATTGGTGTATTTAAATCTCTTAAATTAAATTTCTTACCAGTACTTGCTAAAAACACAAC
This sequence comes from uncultured Clostridium sp., assembly GCA_946495655.1. Taxonomy (GTDB): domain Bacteria; phylum Bacillota; class Clostridia; order TANB77; family CAG-508; genus CALXVA01. Next base: position 14,571 of record CAMMDS010000016.1, on the reverse strand, counting down.
AGGGAATTCTAGTCCTTTACTTTTATGAATACTCATTATTCTAACCACATTATCATTTTCTCCAATTATTTTAGCAGATGACATATCCCCACTACTTGTTTTCACTTTATCAATAAAATTGATGAAATTAAATAATCCTTTAAAACTGGCTTTTTCATATTGCTTTGCTTTTTCAAATAACATCTTTAAATTTGCTTGTCTTAAATTCCCATTTGGTAATAAACTTACATAATTTAAAAATCCTGTATCTAAATATAGTTTCCAAATAAATTCATTTAGAGGTGTATATTTTTCTTCTTTCCTCCACTTTTCTATTATTTCTATTGTTTGTTCAATCTTATGTCTTAACTCACTATTTACACTTATTCTTGCTTTTAACATTGATTCATAAAACGAACATTTTCTATCACTTAATCTGATTTCTATTAAATCATTATCAGTAAAGCCAAAAACATTTGATCTAAGTACTGTAACTAATGGAATATCTTGCATTGGGTTATCTATAACTTTTAATAAAGACATGATTGTTTCTACTTCCATTGATTCTAAATATGTACTTGATGAATCACTAAATACAGGAATGTTTAAATCTGAAATTTCTTTTTCATATATCGGTGCTAATACTGAAGTTGCTCTTAAAAGTACACATATATCTTTTGCTTTTATTGGTCTATAGCCTACTTTTCTATCATAAACTTGAAAATCACTATTTAATAAATTTTGAATTCTTTTAGCTACAAATCTTGCTTCTAAAACTGCATCTTCTATACGTTCTTCACTTTTCTCTTCTTCCTCTTCATATTCTTCTTTCTCTTTTAAATCAATAATGTTTAACTCTGCAATTTTTGGTATATTAATTTCTTTATCAGTCTCTGGGAAATTAGCTCCATAGTTTAAATATTCTTCTTTGTTATATTCTACGTTTCCAAGTTTCTCACTCATTATATTTTCGAAAACTAAGTTAGTAATATCTAGTACATTTCTTCTGCTTCTAAAGTTTTTAAATAATTTAATTTTTATTCCATTACTATTCACATTTTGTTCACTTTTGAGACTATATGTAGAGTATTTTTCTAAGAATAGTTCTGGCCTTGCTTGTCTAAATTTATATATACTTTGCTTAACATCTCCAACCATGAATATATTATTTCCTCTTGAAATACTTGTCAGTATTTTTTCTTGTACTAAGTTACTATCTTGATATTCATCTATTAAAATTTCTTCAAACTTTTCTTGGTATTTTTTTGCAACTTCTGAAGCATTTTCATTTTCGTCTACTAAAATCTTTAGTGCAAAATGTTCTATATCATTAAAATCAATAATATTTCTTTCTTTTTTTACTTCTGCATATTTTAAAGAAAACTCTATTATTAATTTTCTTAATTCATCTAATATCCCATACATGTTATATATATCTTCATTTGCTTCTTTTGAAGTATATTTAATTATAAGTCCATTAAAATCTTTTTTTACCCCATCTCTTATTTCTTTTGCTTCATTTTTCAAATCCATTGTTACTTTTTTATCTACGGGCCATTTACTCCATGAAATCGAGTTAATACTTTCATATGCAATGTCCCATGTGTCCAACTTTATAGTTCTTAAATTATTAATATCTTCTTGCAAAACACTAGAGAACTTATCAAGTTCACTAAATTTTATTGTTTCTTTCTTTATATTTTCAAGTTTTAAAATCATTGATCTAATTTCATCTTTTATATCTTCTAAGATTACTCTTCCCCAAATTGTATTTGAAAAATCCAAGTTTATATCCACATTGAATTCATCTACTTTTTCATTTACCCATTTTTCTGGGAATGGATTACTTTGTATGTATTTATATATATCTAATACTAACTCTTGTAACTTTTCATCTCCTCTATAATCAGTATATGTTTCAATAAGTTTTATAAAACCCTTATCTCCATCCATATATTTTTCTTCAAATAACTCTTCTAAAACATCATTTTTTAGCATTTCTATCTCTGCTGTATCTCCAATTCTAAAATTTGCAGATGTATCTATTTCATAAAAGTTATTTCTTATTACATCTAAACAAAATGAATGAATTGTACAAATGCTAGCTTTATTTAATAAAGTAATTTGTCTTTGAAGTTTTATATCTTCTGGATTTTCTTCTAATTTTTTATATATTGCATCCAATATTCTTTCTCGCATTTCACTTGCTGCTGCATTGGTAAATGTAACTACTAATATCTTGTCAATGTCTACATCTTCATTTATTACTTTATTTATTATTCGTTCTACTAATACAGCTGTTTTTCCACTTCCGGCTGCAGCTGCTACTAATATGTTATTTCCTTTTTCATATATTGCTTGTTTTTGTTCATTTGTCCACTCCATAGCTTCCTCCTTAAGTTGAGACTACGTGTCTTTTACATTGTATTTATAGTATATAGTATCAATCAAATATTTTCAATAGTTAAATAATCGTTAAGTTTTTAGTTGTTGAAAAGGCAATGTTTATGTATTATAATATCTGCACTAACACTTTTTTATTTTAATGGAGATTTTTATGTTGAATATAGAGAAATTTTTTAGCAATTACTATAAAGGTTCTAAAGAACCATCTTTAGAGGCCATGAAATATTTTATGGATAAATTTGATAATTTCGAAAAAAGCATGAAATTTATACACATAGCTGGAACAAATGGAAAAGGTAGCTGTGTAGAAATGATTAGTAATATTTTAATAACTCAAGGATATCGTGTAGGAAAGTTTATTTCACCTCATTTAATTCGATATAATGAAAGAATAAGTATAAATAACAAAGAAATTTCAGATGCAGAATTAGAAGAACTTATAACTGAATTGCAGCCATATATAAATGAATATAACATTAATAATAAAGTTCCTGTTACTTTTTTTGAACTCACTACTATAATAGCTTTACTATATTTTTACAGAAAGAATGTGAACTTTGTAGTTCTAGAAACTGGTTTGGGTGGATTGTATGATTGTACTAATATAATAACAAAACCGCTTGTTTCTATAATTACTTCTATTGGATACGACCATATTCAACTTCTAGGTAATTCTTTGCAAGAAATTGCATATCAAAAAGCTGGAATAATAAAAGAAAATTCTAATACAATATTATTTGAGCAAACTGATGAAATTAACAGAATAATAATAGATACTTGCAAAAAAAAGAATAATAAATTATATATGATAAAGAAAAATCAAATAAAAAATTACAGCTATGATAATACATATCAATATTTTGATTACAATAATCTTTCTAATATATCCATTATTTTGAAAGGTCTAAAACAAGTTCAAAATTCTGCTATTTGCATAGAATGTATGAAAATCTTAAATGATTTAGGCTTTGTTGTTACAGAAAATAGTATTAGAAACGGTCTAAAAACAGTAGTCCATCGAGCTAGAATGGAAATTATAAATACTAATCCATTGATGATTTTTGATGGAGCACATAATGAACCTGCTATTGAAAACTTTTTAAATTCTATAAATATGTATTACTTAAATTCTGAAAGAGTATATATTATATCTATTTTAAAGCGAAAAAATTATAAAAAAATGATTAAAATATTAATGAAAGATGTAAACGCTCTATTTATTTTTACATCTGGAAATGATATTAACAAATATGTATCAGGTGAAGAATTATATAATATAGCTTTGGAATATAAAAGTAATCACAAAATTTTAAAAATGTGTTTAGATGAAGCAATTAAGTTTGTAATTGATAAGCATAAAAATAATTCTATTTTCTTTATTGGAAGTTTTTATACATATGGTCATATATTGGAAACTATATCAAAATACAAATATATTTAAAGGCAAAATTGTTAGTTTTGCCTTTTTCTTATTTTAATTATTATCTCTAATTAAGAATTCTAACAAAAGAATTACGTCCCTTTTGATAAATTTATTTTATATATAACTCTGGATCTACACTCTCATTATCTTTTAGTATTTCAAAATGAAGATGTGATTCATCAGCAATCTCAAATGTAGCTGTGTTTCCAACTGTTGCAATAGTTTGACCTTGTTCAACAGTTTCTCCTTCTTCAACAAATTCAGCAGTTAATAAGTTGGAATATACACTAGAAAATCCATTTGTATGTTCTATTACTACTGTAAGCCCATATCTTGGATCATTTTTTATTGATTTTACTGTACCTTCTGCTGAAGCCTTTACAACTGTTGTTTTTTCTGCTGCTATATCTAACCCATTATGTGTTATCCATTCGTCTAATGTTGCAGAATATACTAAATTATCTTTTGCATATTCCCTTAAAATATCTCCTTCTACAGGCATTTTAAATTCTGGATCTTTTGTTTCTTCTTCTTTAACTTGATTTTCTTCTTCTAATTTATTACCTTCAACTTTACTTGTATTTATAGCATATTTTGTTCCACCCTCTTCTGTACTAGATGTAGTATCCTTTGTTTCATTTATCACTTCATTTTCAATATCATTAACGCTTCCTTCTTGCACTTCATTTACTGTTTTTCCCATTTGTGAACTTGTTTCTTCTGTTGTACTGCTTATATAATCATCAACTATAGAAGTATTAAATCTAGCTATTTGAGTTTGTTCTTGCTCACCTGAACCATATAGAATAAATACCGCTACAAAAGCTATTACTGCTAATGATAAAATTCCTCCTGCAATATATAAAACTCTCTGAAAATCCATATTATCTCTATTAAATCTTCTTCTTTCTCTTCTCATAAAAATTCCTCCTATAAATTTAATTATGATAAGTATTTACATTTTTGAGAGTTTTATACAGTTTTAAAAAATTTTTTTACATATTTTCTATTTCAACATTAGTATAAAAATGATGAATTATATCTTCATAGTTTTTTCCTTCTTTTGCTAAACTATCTGCACCTGTTTGACTCATCCCAACTCCATGTCCATAGCCAATAACCTCAAATTTGATTTTGTTTTCTTCAATACTTACTTTAAAATTAGCTGAACGTAAGCCAAAAATATTTCTAACTTCTACTCCAGATAATTCTAAATTTCCTATTTTTATAGTTTTTACTCTATTTCCTTCTGTATATTCCTCAATTTTTATACAATCTTTTTCATCAAAATCTATTGTAAAATCGCTATGTTCTTCTTTTATTTTTTCCTCAAACTCTTTTTCTGTAAACTCTGCTTCTGAACTATACTGACTATATGCATCTTCTCCTGATGTAGATACTGATTGCAAGTATGGATAACCGCTTCCTCCCCACACATTTATAGGTGCTTCTGTTTCTCCTCCACTATTTGAATGAAAAAATGCATTTATTGGTTTACCCTCATATGTGATAATTTTTCCTTGTGTATTATTTACTGCATTTACAATTTTGTTCCAGTTATCTTCTCTTTCTTCTTCATCCCATCTTTCTTTTCTTTCCTCTTCAGATATCCATGCTTGACAGCAAGTGGAATCATCACATATATCGCTATCGCCATGTTTTCCATCATTATTTACAATTTTATATATTGTATATGTTCTTGCAACTACCGCTTGTGCTTTAAGTGCTTCTTCTTCAAAAGAAGCTGGCATTTCTGCAGATACAACGCCATATAAATATTCATCTAAATCTATTTCTTCAATTTCATTACTATCTTTATGTAGTAGTTTTATCGTGTTATACTTAGCATAATCATATGTTGATTCACCAATTATATTTTGAATAGTACTATTTTCTGTATTATTTATGACTTTATCTGAGTATGTTCTTTTAGAAAATTCAGAAGTAAAAATTATTGGCAAAGAAAAACATATAAGTATTAAAACAATTAAATATATTAAGATTTTTTTCATTTTACATTTCCTATCTTTATCTTATTGTAAAATATGCATTATGCTGTAACAGCACTATTATCTGTAAGTTTTCTTTTCATAGAATCTAATACCTTTTTCTCTATTCTAGAAATTTGCACTTGATTTACTCCTATAACTTTAGCAACCTCTGTTTGAGTTTTGCCTCTAAAATATCTAAGTAGTATAACTTGTTTTTCTCTTTCTCCTAAATTCTCTATTAATTCAGAAATAACCAATTTATTTGTAATCAAAGTTTGCTCATCTATATTTGTACTTAATTTATCTTCTATACTTACTCCATCATCATCTGGTTCATTTTCGTAAATAGAATTTACTGGTTTCTTACTTTCTAGTGCTATTACAATTTCTTCTTTTGATACACTTAATTCTTTTGCTATCTCCTCTATACTAGCTTCTTTTCCTTTTTTTAAATACTCTTTTTCCACTTCTGATATTTTATATAAAAGTTCTTTTATTGATCTACTTATTTTTATTGGTCCATCTGTTTGTATATGTCTTCTAAGTTCTCCTAATATATATGGTACTGCATATGTTGAAAGCTTTACTTCAAAACTAGTATCAAACTTTTTTATAGCTTTCATAAATCCCATTGCCGCGACTTGGTATAAATCATCTGTTTCATAACCTCTGTCCAAAAATCTTTTTACAATGCTCCAAATAAGTCCATTATTTACATTAATTAATTTTTCCATTGCAGATTTATTGCCATTTTGAGCTTCTACTATATCTGATACTTGATTATCATACAAACTTGTTTCTTGCACTTAGCATACTCCTCCTAAATTTGCAAATTCCTCTTCTTCGATATTTACTAAGTGTTTTTTTATTTTTTTCCTCATAACTACTTTTGTTCCAAGTCCAAATACAGAATCAATTTCTACATCATCCATAAAGCTTTCCATAATTGTAAATCCCATTCCGGATCTTTCTAAATTTGCTTTAGTTGTATATAGTGGTTTACGTGCAAGCTCTATATTTTCAATTCCTTTACCAGTATCTGAAATTTCTATTTCTATAGTATTTTTTATTAATCTTCCTTTTATTTTTATAATGCCTTCTGAATCTTCATACCCATGTATTATGCAATTTGTTACAGCCTCTGATACAGCTGTTTTAATATCAGCTAATTCTTCTATAGTTGGATCAAGCTGTGATGCAAATGCAGCAACTGTAATTCTAGCAAATGCTTCATTACTAGATTTACTCAAAAATTCTAATTTCATTTCATTTTCATACATAATATTTACCCCACTTCCATTTTATCTTCCATAGGTATTATTTTATTAATACCACTCATTTCTAGTATTCTTCTTACAGTCTTGCTTACATTTACAATTTCTAAGCTTCCACCTATAAGCTTCATCATTTTATACCTTCCAATAATCATTCCTATTCCTGCACTATCCATAAAAGAAACCCTACTGAAATCAAATATAGTTTTTCTAGGCATATATCGTGTAATTTCATCATCAACTTTCCTCCTTATTTTTTCGACTACATGATGGTCTATCTCCTCAGTAATTTCAACTATTAACTGCTTGTCCTGTTTTATAAAATTAATATTCAAATACACCCCTCCTTAGTTTTTCTTTATTATATTCTTATTTACATATTTTTCCAATAGCAAAATATAGGAAGTTTTGTTGAAATATAAGAAGTTTTCGACATTTTATGCTTTTAGATCAATTTTAAGTTTAGTCTATTTTTAATTTTTTATAAAATCATATGAAAAAACCCCAATTAAAAATTGGAGTTTTTTTGCATTAATATTATTATTCAAATAAATCTGCATGAGACCCTATTCTAATTAAAGTTAATACCAATATCTTTTCACTTTTTGTATACATCAAAAGACAATCTGGTTTAACATGACATTCCCATATTCCGATTACTTTTTGGTTCTAATAAATGATTACAATATTTTTCTGGAAGGACTTCGTCATTAGCTAATAGTTGAATTATTTTTTTAAATTCATGTTCGTCAAAATTATTTCTTTTTTTCATTCTTTTATAATCTTTATTAAATTTGTTAGTTGTAAAGATTGTATATTTACTCATCCTTGTTTAAGTCCTCCATTAGTTCTTCTATATCATTATATGGTTTATATTCGCTGGGATTTTCCATTATATTTTTTGCCTCGGTAATAGATTCTATTGTTTCTTTGTTATACTTTGGTTTTTTTATTTCAAAAGGTATACTTTCTGTCATCACAATTTGTTTGAAGAAAATTGTTACAGCTTCAGCTATATTCATTCCCAAATCATTTAATGTTATTTCTACCTCTTTTTTTAATTCTGGTTCTATCCTTATATTTATATTATCTGTTTTAGCCATTTTTACACCTCCATATTCTATATATTATCACAATGTATATACATTGTCAATATAATATATGTATTTTCCATTACAATATGTAAATCTTTGTATATTATTAACCACTTTCGTAAATAATAATTAGCATAATTATTGTATAATATTAAATTTATTGGAGGTAATTATATGGGAAATGAACAATACATTTTGAATACTATTAACAAAGGATTAAAAATGGGTATGGATTCTATATCGACTATATCTGAAAAAGTAGGAGATAATAATTTTAAAGATGATTTAATATATCAATACAATCAATATAACGATATATTAAATAGAGTAAATACTGAATTACAAAATTTTAATGATTTACCTTCTGAGCTTCCACCTATGCAAAAGTTTATGGGCTATATGGATATTCAAATGAGTACTATAAATGATAAAAGCAATTCACATATTGCTGAAATGCTTATAAAAGGAACAAATATGGGAATAATAGAGGGTGTAAAATTAAAAAATCAGAACCCTGAAGCAAATCAAACAACTCAAAAAATATTAGATGACTTCATACAATTTCAAGAAAATACTATTGAAAAATTAAAGAAATATTTGTAATTTAAACAAAAGGAACACTCCTCATATAATAGGAGTATCCCTTTTTTTAATATTGTTATAACAAAACTAACTATAAATTTCTTTTATCCCAATTTTTCTTTAAAATGTTATTGGTATAATAACATTTGGATATTGTCAATATTTTTCTTTGATTTTTATACTTAATATTTTTTTACTTTTAAGAAAATTTACAATTATGTTTTTTCCAATTCTATATCATAAACTTCATAATCTTTATCTATCGTTTTTGTTTCCATATTTTCAATAAATAATGTAGCTTTAAAGTCTTTACTAGCTTTTTCTAGTGCTTCATTTAATTCTTTACTTACTCCTATTGATAACATTTTAATAGGTGTTTTTAAAGACACGTTATTATTTGTTTTAGCTCCTCTAGCTTGACTTATGATTTCTACCATTTGATTTCCTAATTCTATTTCTTTGTTAAAATCATAATTTAGAGGTTTTATTTCTGTAATATGGATTGATTTCTCTGTATGGTATAGTTCCTGGAATATTTCTTCAGTTATAAATGGGAAGAAAATACTAAAATCTTGTAACAATTTGTATAAAATTGTATAAACAGTTTTTTGACCACTATATCTTGGTGTCTCTCCAAATTCTTCTGGTCTATATAATCTATGTTTTACTATTTCTATATAATTATCACAAAATTCCCAGAAAAATTTTTCTAATATATTTAGTGCTAATCCTACTTCATAGTCATCTAAATAAATCAGGAATGATTTTTCCATTTCCCCAAAACGACCTAATATCCATTTGTCAATATATTCAAAATCATTGAATTCTTTATCTTCATAATCTATTAAGTGCATTTCTATAAATTTAGATAAATTCCAAATTTTATTTATTAATTTCTTACCACGAAGTAATGTTTCTTCACTAAATACTATGTCTGTACCTAATCTTCCAGTTCCAGCCCAATATCTTAGTACATCTGCTGAATATTGATTTATCAAGTCCATTGGTTCGTGTTTGCTGTTACCTTTACTCTTACTAATCTTCTCACCTTTACCTGCCATTACAAATCCAGAAATCATTACATTATTCCAAGGTCTTTGTCCAAAATGATAGAAGCTCTTAACTATTGTATAGAAATCCCAAGTTCTAATAATCTCACTTGCATTTGTTCTTAAACTCATAGGTTTTAAAATATCTTCGTAATTCTCTTTTTCTCCATATCTCATATTAATTAGTGGAGTTATAGAAGATGTTGCCCAAGTATCCATTACATCAGTTTCTGGTACAAATTCTGTGCAACCACATTTTGAACATTTTTCACATTTTGGAGTATCAACTAAAGGATTTACTGGTAAATCTTCTTTCTTTGCAAATATTGGTTCACCACATTCTTTACAATACCATACTGGGAATGGAACTCCAAAATATCTTTGTCTTGAAATACACCAATCCCAAGCTATATTATTAACCCACTCGTCATATCTAGAGTGCATATAAGATGGATGCCATTTTATTTCATTTCCTATTTTTATAAAATCTTCTTTATGGTTCATTATATCAATAAACCATTGTTTCATTACTGTATATTCAACTTCTTTACCACATCTTTCGTGTGTTTGTACTTCGTGTTCTAACTCTTCTATTTTTACTATATATCCACCTTCTTTTAAGTCTTCTACTATTTGTTTTCTAGCTTCCTTGATTTTTAATCCTCCATATTTAGGAACATCATCAATAATTCTTCCATTGTCTGTGAATATATATTTTAATGGTAAATTATATTTCTTCCACCATTCAATATCTGTTTGATCACCAAAAGTACAACACATAACTACTCCTGTACCTTTATCCATTGCTACTTTTTCATCTGCCATTATAGGTACTTCTACATCAATTACAGGTATATGAGCTGTCTTTCCAATTAAGTGTTTATGTTTTTCATCATTAGGATTAACAAATACACTTACTATTGCAGGTAATAATTCTGGTCTTGTTGTTGCTATAGTAAATTCTTCATTATCTTCAACAGTTCTAAAATTTACATAATTGAAAGTTGTTTTGATTGTTTTTGTTTCTAATTCAGCTTGTGCTATTGATGTTAAACATTCATTACACCATAGGGCTGGACTTTCTTTATGATAACAATGCCCTTTATCTACTAAGTCTAAAAATGATGTTTGACTTATTTTTATTGTAGATGGGCTAACAGTTTTATAATGTATATCCCAATCTGTACTAACACCCATTTTTGTAAATAACTCTTGAAAATTTGCTTCATATTTATCAGTTGTTTCATAACATAATTTTGAAAATTCTTCTCTACCTATTTCGTGTGCTCTTTTTCCTTGTTCTTTTTCTACTAATCTTTCACTAGGTAATCCATTATCATCAAATCCAAAAGGATAAAAGATATTATATCCTCTTAATCTTTTATATCTAGCCAACATTTCTGTTTGTGTATATGAAAAAATATGTCCAATATGAATTTTACCATTAACTGTTGGTGGTGGAGTATCTATAGAAAATACCTCTTTCCCATTTCTTTTAAATTCATATATTTTATTATCTTTCCAATACTCTATCCACTTTTGTTCTTTTTCTGTTGCATTATACTTTTTATCTAACATACTACATTCTCCTTTACTTACTCTTTATATTTGGATGAGAAATTTGGGTCTGTCCCCAATTTCTCAAATTTTTATATACAAAAAAACTTGCCACTCCATATATAAGGGCAAGTTTTTTACTTACGGTACCACCTTAATTCACAATCTATAAACATTGAATATTATATTTTATTAGCATTATCTTTACTACTCAAGTATTTAATATTCATATTCATTAAATATTGTATCTCAAAACTTTTAACGCAAGTTACACGTATATAATTACTATTATTTCACTATATCTGCTCCAAAGCTACTTTCAGTTTTGTTTCTATTAGAAGCTCTCAGCGCTTACACTTCTATTCTCTTTATAGAAATTTAAAACTTACTCCTCTTTTTCTTTGCATTATGGTATATATTGTACCACGATTTTTTAATAATATCAAGTTTTTTTGTGTTTTTTTGAATAGCTTCATAAATTGCAATATTTTCTTCTTTTTTACTTGAATTTATTTTGTATTTGATATATTATATATTAGAATATTTTATTTTACGGAGGAAAAGATGCCAAGAAAATCTAAAGATGAATTAAAAATAATTAATAATGAAATATTAGAAGCAAGTAAAAATAGTGGTAAATCTAAGGCTTCTACCAATTCTACAAAAAAAAGAACCAACTCTTCAAAAAACAAATCGGCTGTTAAAAAATCAAATAGCACTACTACAAAGAAATCAAGTTCAAAAAATAGCGGTACAAATACTACTGCTAAAAAGAGTGCAAATAATTCTAAAAAGAAATCAACGGCTACTAAGAAAAAAACCACTTCAACCAAGAAAGTAAATAAAAAAGTGGTTCTTGCAAATGTAGAATATTATGATTTGCCTTATAGGTATAATGAGACAACAGTAAAAATTTTGGCTCAAACCCCAACAATGCTTTTTATATATTGGGATATATCTGATGATGATAGGGCTTCATATAAAGAAAAATATGGAGAAGATTTCTTCAATAATACTAAACCAGTGCTATTAGTTACAAATAAAACCATGAATTATTCATTTGAAGTAGAAATAAATGATTTTGCTAATAGTTGGTATTTGCATGTAAATGATGCTGATTGTGATTATTCTGTTGAGTTAGGACGAAGACCTATTTATATTAATTCTAATATAGATAACTATATTCATGTTTCAAGTTCAAATGATATGGAAATGCCTAATAACCATATTCTATTTGATAAGCTTGGTAAATCTGTTTTCTTTAAAAATGTAAAGAATAATTTTATAGAAGAAAAAGAAATTTATTTTCTTTCATTTATTAGAAACCTTGGTAAAATATATGATATTTATGAATTATATAAACAATTATATAAAGATGAAATCAATATAGAAGAATTAAATAAAGATAATATAAAATTAAATCTTTCTTCTTCAAATAGTTCTACTTTTAAATAGTTAGAATTTTTACAATGCAATATTTATACAAAAATATATACTAAGAGAGGTAAGAAAATATATGACAAAAGAAAAAGGATATGTAAGTTTTGTACTTCATGCACATTTGCCATTTATTCATCATCCTGAAAGTGAAGATTATTTAGAAGAACAATGGTTGTATGAAGCTATTTCTGAAACATATATACCATTATTACTAAATTTCAAAAAATTAGAGGAGGAAAAAGTAGACTTTAGAATTACAATGTCGCTTACTCCCCCTCTTCTTAATATGCTTGATAATAAATTATTACAAAAAAGATATATCAAATATTTAAAAACACATATCGAATTATGCGAAAAAGAAGTTGTAAGAACAAAATATGATTCTAGACTAAATGAATTATCTAAATATTATTTAGAAAGATATACTAATGATTTACATGTTTTTAAAGATGTATTCAATTGTAATTTAATACAAGGATTTAAACATTTCCAAGATATTGGAGTTCTAGAAATTATTACATGTGGTGCAACTCATGGATATTTTCCTATTTTATATATTACAGAACAAACTGTAAAAGCTCAAATTGCTGTAGGAGTTCAAACCTATGAGAAATATTTCGGAAGAAAACCTCGTGGAATTTGGCTACCTGAGTGTGGTTATATTCCAGAAGCCGATAAATACTTAAAAGAATTTGGTATCGATTATATTATTACAGAATCGCACGGCATTTTATATGCTGATCCTACTCCAGTTTATGGCACATTTGCTCCTATTGTATCTCCAGAAGGAGTTATCGCATTTGGTAGAGATATAGAATCATCTAGACAAGTATGGAGCTCTATAAATGGTTACCCTGGCGATTTCAATTACAGAGAATTTTATAGAGATATTGGATATGATACAGATTATGATTATATAAAACCATATATAGCTTCAAATGGAGCTAGAGTTCACACTGGAATAAAATATTATAGGATAACAGGAAAAGATTGTGAAAAAGATTATTATAATCTTCAATGGGCAAAAGATTCTGCTGAGAAACAAGCAGGTCATTTCTTTGATAGTAGAGAAGCACAAATTGAGAATCTTTCTAATATCACAGCCAATCCACCTATAATATTATGTCCATATGATGCAGAACTTTATGGACATTGGTGGTATGAAGGTCCATATTGGCTATATATTTTATTTAAGAAAATTTATTATGATGAGTGTAATTTTAAATTAATTACTCCAAGTGAATATATTGATAAATACCCATTAATGCAAGTATCTACACCTTGTAGATCAAGTTGGGGAGCAAATGGATATAGTGAAGTTTGGCTAAATCAAACTAATGATTATGTACATAGACATTTACATGTTGCAGGTAATCGTATGGTAGAACTTGCTCACTTGTATCCAAATGAAAAAAAGACTTCTTTAAGAAGGAAAGCATTAAATCAGTGTGCTAGAGAATTATTACTTGCACAAAGTAGCGATTGGCTATTTATTATAACTAATGGTACCATGGTAGATTATGCTAAAAAAAGAATTAAAGATCACATAGGTAGATTTACAAAATTATATTATCAAATTACAGAAGATAAAATAGATGAAGATTTTTTAAAGTCTATAAATAAAATAGATTGTATCTTTCCTGATATAGATTATATGGTTTATTATTAATTGCAACAAGGGGACGCGCCTTTTGTTTTAAAACTGGAACAAAATCGGCGGCCCCCTGGTGGAAAAACTTGGACAAAAAGGGGGACGTGCCCTTTGTTTTAACTTTT